>CAZGSN010000084.1:0-12781 GCA_964528465.1 uncultured Binatia bacterium (SeqCode) | reverse complement strand
CGCGCGGCAGATCAGCTCCAATCCCAGTAGCTGCCGCGCATTGAACATCTCGTGGTAGTGGCGATACCCCCAGCGAAGTAAGCGATCCGTCTCATCGCCTTTCGGAATCGCCTCGTCGGGAATGTGCTCGGTCCGCATACGCCCCAGTTTTGCGTGCGCCTCGTCACAGCGGGCCAAGTCCTGAGCATCCGGCTTTTTGAAAAACCGTCCTTTGTGGTGCGGCTTGCAGCGCGGGCAATGGTACTCGATGCCATAAAGGCGGTGTTGCGGCCGATGCCCATCGGGGTAGGAGATCGCTCTTTGGCAGTGCGGGCAAGCGGCCCGACTGCGTCCCGCGGTGCCGGCGGTTGTCAGCATCGCTTGGCAAGTAAGGCACGCGCCCGGGCGATGTCGGTCCTCTACTTCGTTCAACTCGCCGCAGTCATGGCAGACAATGACGTGCTTCGGATGGCGTCGATTCTCGGCCAGTAAGTACCCGGGAAACAGATCGACGGCAGTATGGCATCCGGGACAAAGGGATTGCTTCACCCAAAGAAAATATTTTACGGAGGCACTATCGTTACCGCATTCGAGGCAGGTTGTTTCGTAGAGAGGACCGACCTGTCCAGCTAGCCATTTCCCTAGCTTGTCCGCTGCCGTTCGGTACGCCGCCAAGTCGAGATGCTCGATCTCCTGACGTACGATCCAGTATGCCATCGGATTGATGTCATACCCAATCACGTCACATCCCAACCGATTGGCTTCCAGCAGCGGTGTCCCACCACCCATGAAGGGATCGGCAATGCGAACACCACTCAAGTTGTGCGATTGAAAAAAAGCCTTATCGAGTGGCGCATCGGCGAACTCAGAAAGGATGAGCCCACGAAACAACGTTCCGGGCCGCCGCGCAAACCACTTATGCACTGCAATGATGGGCCGGTAGTTCTGCTGGATCTGCTTCTCGCGTAGCGCCATGTCGGCGACGAATGCCACATTGAAGTTCCGCTCGATGCTCATTCCAGACGACCCGACCCGAGAGTAGCGAACTTGAGGGCCGCTTGCTCGGCATACGCATCAAACTCTTGGCGGGTTGCTCCGCAGGACGCACCTTGCGTGGCGAGGATCAAGGAGCGCCGGGTTACGATTGGCGGTTCACATCGCCAGGAACTGCCCGCCGTGGTACACAGGGAGGAGGACGGGAGCCGCGACGCTTCGAACGATCAGGGCGCGTCCGCACAACCCCGAGGAAGGTAGGGAACATGAAGAATGCCATCCATGAAGAGGAGGGTGCAGTGCCCGACTGTTACGACAGTCGGGCAGGTTTACGTGCGCAATTCGCGTCGCGGTACGCAGAGGGGACCAGCGTCCTGGTGCCCGATCCCGACATCGCCGAGATACGTCGGCCGTGAGCTGGTTAATGAAACGGTCTAAGACGCTCGGTGCTTGGGCGAGTCATGCAAATGCGTGAACGGCAGAGCGCTGGACGATTAAAGCAATGCGCTGGACAGCGACAGCGAGCTGCCCGGGAGTGAGATGATTATGCATCCAAACGCTTATTTGGAGCGATTCTGGCGGAAAACGGAGCTTCATGGTGTCTTCGTGGCGATGAGCTTTGGGGAAGCCTACGAGACCCGATTTGCCCAGGTCTTCGAACCCGCCATTCGCTCAGTTTCCGTGGGAGGCAAGCCCTTGAACGCGATGCGCGTCGACCAGGCGAAGACGGGCGACTCGATACTTACGGCAATTCTTGATGGGATTGCGCACTCCAAGGTGGTGCTTGCGGACGTGTCCTCAATGGGATGGGACTCCAAAACTGGCGAGTCCTACAGGAACGGGAACGTAATGTACGAGGTGGGTCTTGCCCTCGCATGTCGCCAGCCTTCTGAGGTCTTGTTGGTTCGTGACGACCACGAGAAGTTCCTTTTTTGATGTCAGCTCGATTCCCCACAAGACCATCAATTTTCAGGCAGTGGAATCGGCAAGGGCCGAAATCACGGACGCGCTTGTCGATAGGCTCAACGAGACCAACAAGATCCTTGATGCCCGGGTACAGATCTCCGCGTCGCGAATCGACCCCAATGCGCTACTGATCCTCAAGGAACTCGCGGGCATCAACGGATCTGGTCTGCTGAGCGTTCAACATCCTGGCGCGTACCTTCAGCTTCTGCAGGAGGGAATCGCGGAACTCGACCGCCACAATCCATTCCAAGAAGGGAGACCCTCCTACAAGTGTACCGACTTCGGCCTGCGAGTTATCCAGTGCCTCTTCGATTCCGCAGCCCCGTTAACCGATGGGGGTTAAATGCGCCTATGGTCGTAACGAGTAGGGAGCTAGCTCTTCGAGCTTTGGAGAACCGGGGCAGCGGTGGATTCCGGCTCTTTCCCAGCGCTTTTGCATCGTTCGGCGCTGGCGCATTGTCGCCCAAGCCTCGATACGCAAAAATGAGCCCGGGAATAGTTGTCCAGGGGATCCGGAATGCTCATGCCTGCGGCGATGGAGCAGCTTGACGTCCGGAAAACGCGACCGGGGAATGTCTCGGCTAGGTCGTTGAAAAACTGATCTTCGTCCTTGTAGCGCGCACCGTCGGTGTGCGGCTCTTCAACCACAGGCGACACCAGAGGAGCAAAGCGCGGGAAGTCACTGGGATCGTATCGATTTGATCCCAACTTCTCGACGATCTTCTCCGACCGATAGAGCGATCCAACGACGAACTGGAGGTTGTCGTGCTGAATGCCGAGCTTCACAAGGGCGTCCCGGTGCGCCATCGTGTCCCTGAGCACCGGCTTGATGAACGCTGTGATGTTCAGCGTCGTGCATGAACGCAACCATTTCCTAATTTGATCTACAGGATGCTTTTTGTCCCGCTCGTCGAGTGACACATTAACCGCAACCTGACCCTTCGTCTTAGATATATTCTCGATCGACGCGACGACCGATTCCGGTGGACACACGCGCGTAGCGATCTGGATCGGGTTCCCTAAGGGTACTAGAGCAACCAGTAGCTCCAAGGTCTTATCTGCGAAGCTATCCAAGAAGGGCTCGCAGAAAGACCCGATGGTCAGTAGAACACCTTGTGCATTACGTCTTATCCGCGCATGACGTTTGGCGTAATCCTGGATCGCCTCCACGTACTCCGATCCGCTCAACCCCGCAGCTCTCAATTCCTTGGAATATTGCATGTGGGGAACATCGTACTCGGGAAGGTAGCAAAACTGACAGGCCAAGCTGCACCCAATCCCGGGATTGATGAAGATGCGGCTTTCCGTGACTGGGTCGAGGCACAGCACTTTCTTGCTTATCAAGCGAAGGCTGCCATCGGAAAGAGTAAGCCTAAAGTGAGACTCGTCTTGCACTAGATCGATGGGGATAGTGGCCGTATGCACCGGTAGGGAAGCGGCGAATGCCGTGAGTGACCTGCCGTCTTTCGTCAACCGGGCCTGTATGGCGCCGTGGTCAATTAGTGTGTCGAGCGCCTTGCTCAAATCGGACATAGCCACCTTGGGAGACGCGATCACGCGTCTCCCAAGGTGGGCCACCTGCCCACTGCCCGCATCCCGAATGGCCGAATCGAAGCTGCGTAGCGTATTGTCGATATGGTTCTTGATGGGATCAGGTCGCGATAGAGGATGAAACGCCACCTCAAGAGTGCTGCTCGGAAATGGGAAGACGGCCAGCTCCGAATTCAGCGTGCGCTGCCTGAGCTGATGGTAGCGACGATCGAGTTGGTCTAGGATTCCGCAGACGCGTTCAGGGAGTTTGACATAAGCGGGAAGGCTCTGGCCCGGCTTTAGCTTGAACCTTCGCCGCAACTCACGCACCGTACGATGGATATCATGATACACACACTCAAACGCGGACTGAGAAACCTTGTCGAGTTCGGAGTGGACGTATTCCTCACAGCGTCCGACAGTCGCAATAGCGTCGCGTTCGCTGCCTAGTAGTACCCCGAACAAGGAGGCGGCAAGCTTAGAGATACGGACGTATTCATCGTCGTTGCTCCTTGCCAGCGCCGCGGTAGCCTCGTTCAGTGCCTGCCGGGCCGCACCCTCTTCGCCGCTTGCCAGGTGAATCGATGCGATGCGGAGATGGAGGCGATAGAATGTATTCACTCCGCCGAGCAGGCGCACTGCTGCGTCGTACTCTTTGAGTGCCTGCTGGTCCATTCCGTGCGACTGCAGCAAGAAGCCCAAGCTGAAGCGGACGTGGTAGGTCTCTCTCCGCGGAGAGTCCTTCCCTTCCGGCTCCATGGCGGCCTCGAAGTACTGTCGTGCCAACTGATAATTTCCGCGGATGCGAGAGAGCGTGCCAAGGTGCTTGAGCGCAAAATGGTTCCGCTCGTCAAATTTCAGGGCAGCCTCCAGGAGTTGCTCGGCTCGATCGAGTTGACCACAAAATCGAGCCGCCTCGGCGATCCCGTCCAGCATCTTGGCGCGATGGATGGTCGGAACAGTAACTATCGCCAGCCTTGCTTCCAATGGTGCCAGAACCTCATACCCTATATCCGCGGCGCGGCCCTCGGAAAAGATGCGACCGATTTCGTAGAGCAGGTACAACTCTGTCGCATCTTCTGTTGCAACGAAGTCGGCCACCGCAGCGCGCAGCGTCGCCAGCTTATGGAGCTTCCGAAGCGAATCGAAAGTGGCACGACGTCTGCTGATGAGGTCATCTTCCGTCTCAATCTCTTCAAACGGGATCCCGTCAAGATGCAGATTCACGATCTCCCTGACTGACGGCTCAAGCTTCTCCAGGAACGTTTTCAGTCTCGACCCTTTTACGGCTCGATCCCTAAAGATCTCAACGACTTTGTTGAGCACCTCTGCCTCGACATTCCCGACCGGTGAGAGCACCGAGAGGGCGGCCAGATACGTAGGGAGTGAAGGCAGTGCCTCGCCAATCTTGATGACGAGGACTTGGCCATTCGCAACGGGCCATTTGTCCCGAAACAGTTTGAGTTCTGTTAACGAATAGCGACCGCTTTTCAAGGACGCCCTGCTAGCGAGGAATAGCAACAAATCTGATCGACGTATCTCGCTTGCAATTTCGCCATGGAAGGGTGCTCCGGCCTTCAGCAAAGGCTTGGAGTAGAACGGTGGTCCGAGGCTCGGATCGCTAGCCAATGCTTGATGGATGGCGGTTGCAACCGATTCGTCCTCAGCCGCGTAGGAAAGAAAGATACGCATCCTGCTACCTCCTTACCGGAAGACGGCTCATACTGGTTACTACCGATTGACCGGGGAGTTCGTCAGTAGGGTATGCTACATGCCCTTGAAGGGTCAAGATCTACTTTTGTCGCTTTTATGTCGCAACGGGCATCGTTGCGAGTTCTAGCGGGGCATAGCTTCGGAACGTCGACGTGTACTCCGGTCGGGCACTCGTTCACCGCTGCCAGGGGCAGCATACCATAGTACTGGTCCCGGCCAGTACGCGAAGCCCTTGGGCCGGGGGCGGCTCGGTTGTGGCGAGCCGCCCCCTGTCCTTCACTTAGCCCGCTTCCCCGCCGCTTGGGATAGGTTGGAGGCGGCGATGGTTCGGATGGATTTGGGCGTCTTTGGGTTCGCTAGGAGCTTTGCCGACTTGGCGGCGACGGTGTTGGAGGTTTGCTTCTTGTTCATACAACCTCCGCGGCCGTGGCTTCGCTAGGGGTTGGCGTGTCCACGCGGTTGCGGCGCTTCCTTCTGGGTGCCCTGGGGAGGTTGCCGAAGAGGGCCGCGTGCAAGTCGCCGTGGCCGTCGTAGTCGGCGTTGCGTGCGGCCAAGACCAGGCCACTGCGCGCCTTCTCCCATGCTGGTGCTAGGCTGTCGCGCTCCCTTCTTGCATCGGCTCGGGCTCGCTCCAGGGGGGCAACGGGTTGCGTCGCTTCCTCTACTGCCTTCGCTGCTTTCTCCGCCGCCCGTGCCGCCTTGCGCGTCGATTCGGAGAGAGCAGGGTCGGCGTCGATGGCCTCGACGAGGCGGTGTATCTGCACCGCCTTCTGCATGTGCGGCAGGCGCATGAGCTGCACCGGGCTGATCGCCAAGAACTTTCCGAACGGCTGCCGCATAGGTTGGCGATCGGATATCAAGCAGCCGACAATGTTGCGCACGCATTCATCCTGCGTCGCATCACGGGTTCCAATCTCTGCCTCCACCACCTCTAGGTCGTGCTCTGCCTTCGCTACCTTCACGTTTGCGGCCACGTAGGCGGCGTGGACGCGCCTGAAGGCTTCGAATCGCTCCTGGATGGGGCGCAGATCGATGCGCTGACCGGCGTTCAGGATCGTCGTGCCAGCTTCGATCCGCCGGGCGACACCACTGCCGCTAGACTTTGCCATACTTGTCATGGAACTTACTCCTTCCTTCTCATTGTCAATAGATGTTGTGCCGGCGCAACCACCTGTTTGCTGCCAAGGAAGGCAAGTGGCTGCGAACCATCACGCCAAGGGTAACCGTGGCACAGCCCCTACGCGAAACAACTTATATCGGTGGCATATGGGAACCCCTCCCTCCCGGACATTTGCCGCCAAAATAGTACAAAATGATGTGCTCACAAGAGAAAAATTGGATCTACGTGTGGGCACATGCATGCAATGACGGCGCGCAGACGTCCGTGGCAGGTCAACGGCTGTCTATTACGCGTATGTCGACGGATTCAAAGTGAGGACGATAGGCCGTCCCCTCTTCTGAATCTCGGTATGCAGTCTCAGATGGGTGCAATGATGCGAATAACTGTATGCCGCGTGAGGTGCAGACGCTGCTAGGCGTTCCACACGTAGGTTCTTGAGCAGTGATGCGTGCCGAAGCGTCGTAAACAGTTCCGTTGTGCTGGGGTGAGGTGTCCCGCAGTGCCGAAACGGGACCGAAAGCGACCCCAGAACACGTTCATCACGGTCTCACATTCAAAGTTTCGTCACAGCGGCACGCGCCAACCCGACATATCGAAGCTATCGCGCAACCAAAGCACGGCTGCGACGACCGAAATGTAGTTGTGGACGGCATCGGCACGCACCTACAACGCTGCGCCGTGGCTTTTGGCTGGTATCGACGCGCCAACTATCGCTCCTCGGGTAGTGTGGCGGGGGAACAAGCGCCCTGGTGGCCGCAATCCTCTGGTTTGCCGGCATCAATGCACGCCTCTAGCCGGCCAACTTTGAAAGTTTCGGTCCCCAGGTGTGTCTGCAACCGCTCGAACGCCGCCGTTTCTGCCATCAGGGCGTGTACCCGCAGCGTTGTTAGCGAAAGAGCGTGGGCCAAACCGGATTCTTCCCGAGCCGTGGGCGACGATTGCTTGAGCGTGGCGCTCGGGGCAGAGAATCTGGCATGACTGAAGTCGTTAGCCTTACGTCGGCGCGCGAGTTGCCCGGTTTGCGCCTGGCAATGGTGCGCCATATCCCTAGTCCATGGAGCCAAGGGGCAAAGGGGATCTTCGAGATCAAGAAGCTCCCTTTCGTTCGTGCGGGTAAGAGGTCGGCGGACCCCGAGACGCTGTTGCGCGACTGGACGGGACAGGAGAGCTTTCCTGTTGTCGCCTATGAGAAGGAGCGGCCGCGGACCGGTTGGGCAGAGATATTGTTTCTCGCCGAGAGGCTTGCCCCAAGTCCGGCTCTGATTCCTGCCGAACCCGAGCAGCGCACTCTCCTCTTCGGGCTAGCACATGAGATCTGCGGTGAGATGGGACTTGGGTGGTGTTTGCGCCTCTTGATGGTTGCCGACGGTTTGGCGGCGGATCCCGACAATGCCTTCTGGGCTACGTTTGGTGCGAAGTATGGCTATTCGCCGGCGGCGGCTGCGGTGGCGTCCGCACGCTGTGTGGCCGTCCTGGGGCAGCTTGAGCAACGACTTGCCGCAAGCAGGGCTGCCGGCGGCCACTATCTGCTCGGCCAGCACCTCAGCGCGTTGGATGTTTACTGGGCAACGTTTTCAAATCTCCTAGAGCCGTTGCCGGCGGACCTATGCCCGATGCCGGATCTCTTCCGTGACATGTTCACGGCCCGCGATGCTGCGGTGCGGGCTGCGTGTACTCCGGCCTTGCTGGCGCATCGAGATTTTATCTTTGCGGAACATCTGAAGCTGCCGCTGGAGTTGTGAGGCTTGGCGTGGGTGGGAAAAGAGTGGCGTTAGCACGCACGCAGGGCGGCGATTTCTGTTGCTAGGCGCGGCAGGATCTCTCCGGAGGGTCCGCGTAGGCTTAGGGTGCAGAAGGCGGTCAGCTCGCTTTCGTAGGCATTTACCTCAATCAAAACTCCGCCGCGTTGGCGCACGTCGTGCGGAAACTGCGCGGCCGGGTATACGGTTGCCGAGGTGCCGGCGACGATCATGCAGTCGCAGCGTGCCGTTTCTTCGAGGCAACGGTCCATGACGTCTGCGGGGATCGGCTCTCCGAAGGAGACGGTGTCGCTCTTGAGGATGCCCGTGCAATGCGGGCAGCGTGGCGGCAGTTGCTCCAGGGAGATGTCGGCACGCGCGTAGCGCTCGCTGCAGGCGAGGCAGCGAATCAGGTGCGCATTGCCGTGAATCTCCGCCACCTGGGTGCTGCCGGCCGCTTGATGCAAACCGTCGATGTTCTGCGTAATCAGGCAGCGGAGAAGCCCCATGTGCTCGAGTTCGGCCAAGGCGGTGTGGCCTGGGTTCGGTTGCGCCGCAGCAAGGGTCTTCCAAAGCTCGCGCATGGGACCCTGAGGATCGAGGCGGTCGCGCCAGGCTTGTGCAGGATCGGCAAGGAAGCGCTCGAAGCCGTTCATGGGCGGCTCGCCATACTTGGTCCACAGGCCGCCCGGCCCGCGAAACGGCGGGATGCCGCTTTCCACCGACATGCCGGCACCGGTCAGCGCCAGCACGTGGGTGCTATCGCAAATGTAGCGTGCCGCGGTACGAATCTGTGTCAGGAGCGTTGCTGGCATGGTTTCGTCCTGTACGGTGCGTCGGTCGAGTCTCGGTTGAGCCCTGCAAGGCGCTGCACTATAGGACGCCGACAACAATTCTCAACGCGGCTCTGGGTTGCCGAGCCGAAGGTAGAAAGTAGGAGGAACGATGATTCGATGGTGGATGGCGGTAGCCATGATGGTGGTGGTTGCGGAAGCGCGCGCGCAAGCATTTGAGCATGTCTTCAAAGATCCGGAGAGTGGCAGCGTCCTCTCCAAGATCCTGGCATGCAACGATTGCAAGGCGGGAAGCGGCAAGGGTTGCGACAACGGCGCGGAGAAGGGGTGGCTGGAAGGGAAGCCGTGCGGCAAGTGCTTTCTTGACAGCAACTTTGGCGTCTTAGTCCGCTACCCGTACGATCTGCAGATCATTGGCAAGCTGACCAACGCGGCCGGGGAACCGATCAAGGATCGTTTCGTAAAGCTGTTCATGCCCAATGGATGGGGGGTGCGCACGCGCACGAATGAAGCGGGCACTTTCCGGATGACGATGGGCGCCACCGTCGAACGCAAAAAGAAGGAAGCGGTGATCGTCGACATCGGCACCCACGTCGACTCGGTCAAGGGTGAGGACGATGCCCAGTACAGCCTGTTCATGCTTCCCGAAGACTACAAGCCTTGTGCGGCCGACACCGTGATTGAGGAGCCAAAGAAGGCAGCTCCTGCCAAGGGCAAGAAGGGTGCCGCGAAGCCGTAGGCACGGCGCAGCAGCGCTCGCACAATTCATCCACGGGATCCCTTGTTCCCAGGCAGAGCCCTTCACGTTACCCACAAGTCGGCGTGCTGGGCACGAGCCCGGATGAACAGGCAAAGGCCCGAATGGGCCGATTGGACCACGGATTTCACGGATGCGGCAGCCCGGCCGCTGGCCGGAACCAAATCAAGAATCGAACAAGAGGCAACAGAGGGAACAGAGGAAGAATTGCAGGAAGCTGAAAAGACTTTCTCTGTTTTCTCTGTTGCCTCCTGTTGATTCTTCGGCTCTTCTTGCTCTCTTCCCTCGTTTGCGCTTCTGCGTTGGCTTCTTTGGCGGATTTGAAGGCATCGCCAATTTGCGTGCACCGACCAGAAAGGAACGGGTTGTCACAAGGAGGGATGAGGCAATTTGGGGTGTGAAAACCGTGGGCAAACGGAAGGCCATGTCCGTGTGATCTGTGCAATCCGTGGTAATTCCGGGAAAATGTCTGCGCTGATCGCCTCCGGTGTCCAGCCTGCCGATTTGTGGGTAAGGCTAAGGGCGGAGCCTGGGAACGAGGTGAGGTAGTGTTTCCAGCAGAGCCGCAGAGAGAAGCGCATCGTTGGGGCGATTCGTTTGCGTTGACTTGAATTTAGGTGAGGGCTATGAGGCGCGCCTTTGCAACGACGGCGCGATCGTGAGGAGGGTCTGGGCTGGCCGCTTGGCTACCAGGCCCTTTTTTACTCGATCGCCGAGGAGGAGTCGTGAAAGTTTGTGTCGTCGGCACGGGGTATGTCGGCTTGGTTGCCGGTACCTGCTTTGCCGAAAGTGGTAACGACGTCATTTGTGTTGACATCGACGCGGCCAAGATCTCGAGGCTGCAGGCGGGCGAGGTCCCCATCTACGAACCTGGCCTCGAGGAACTGGTGAAGCGCAACGTCGCCGAAGGGCGCCTCAGCTTCTCCACCGATCTCGATGGCGCCGTCAAGCGCTCGGTAATTTGCTTCATTGCCGTGGGTACACCGCAAGGGGAGGATGGATCGGCCGATCTAGGGGCTGTGAAGAAGGTGGCCGCGGCTATTGGTATGGCCATGGATGGCTATCGCGTCATCGTCGACAAGAGCACGGTTCCCGTGGGCACGGCGGCGCAAGTGCGCGACGTGATTGCGGCCAACACCAAGCACTCGTTCGACGTGGTGTCGAACCCGGAATTTTTGAAGGAAGGTGCGGCAGTCGACGATTTCATGAAGCCCGACCGCGTCGTGATCGGCAGCGATAGCGAGCGCGCCACCGAGCTAATGAAGGAACTGTACTCGCCCTTCGTGCGCACCGAGCAGCCGATTTTGGTGATGAGTGCTGCCAGCGCCGAAATGACGAAGTACTGTGCCAACGCCATGCTGGCGGCGCGCATTTCCCTGATGAACGAGTTTGCCAACATCTGTGAGCGTGTCGGAGCTGACGTCGACGATGTGCGCCGCGGTGTCGGATTCGACCGCCGCATCGGCCAGCACTTCCTCTTCCCCGGAGTGGGCTACGGGGGCTCGTGTTTTCCAAAGGACGTGAAGGCCATCATCAAGACAGCCAACCAGCACGATCTCGATTTCCGCATGCTCCGAGCTGCGGAAGAAGTGAACGAGAGGCAGAAGCGCACCCTCGTGGAAAAGGTGAAGGCGCACTTCGGCGAGGATCTAGGCAAGCTGCGTTTTGCCGTGTGGGGGCTGGCCTTCAAGCCGCGTACCGATGACATGCGCGAGGCGCCGGCCGTTCCGATCATTGAGTCGCTGCTCGCGGCTGGTGCCGAGGTGCATGTCCACGATCCCGAGGCGTTGCACGAGGCGCGCAAGCTGTTCGGCGACGCGGTGCAGTATCACCGGGTCAACTACGAGGCCCTCAGCGGTGCCGACGCCTTGCTGATCGTTACCGAGTGGAATGAATTCCGCCGGCCCGACTTTCAACGCATTCGCCAGCTCATGAAGCGCCCGATCATCTTCGACGGCCGCAACGTTTACGACGTCAATGAGATGCGCCAGCTCGGATTCACCTATTACTCGGTAGGCCGGCGGCCGGTGTGACCGAAAGCGAGAAGGAAAGAGGCTTGCGATGGCGCGAATCGTGATCACTGGCGGGGCTGGCTTCATCGGCTCCCATCTAGCCGACCGCTTGCTGGCCGAGGGGCATAGCGTCATTGCCATCGACAACCTGTTCACCGGGGCGATGCGCAACATCAGCCATCTCATCGGTAATGAGCGGTTTTCTTTCATAAAACACGACGTCACCGAGTACGTGTACGTGGAGGGGCATGTCGATGCGGTGCTGCACCTGGCCTCGCTGCCGAGCCCAGTCGACTATTTGCGCGAGCCCATCAAAACCTTGAAGGTTGGCGCTCTTGGCACGCATAAGGCGCTCGGCCTGGCGCGTGCCAAGAAGGCGTCATTTCTGCTGGCTTCGACCTCGGAAGTCTACGGCGACCCTAAGGTGCACCCGCAACCCGAGAGTTACTGGGGCAACGTAAACCCGGTCGGGCCGCGTGGCGTTTACGACGAATCGAAGCGCTTCGCCGAGGCCATGACGATGGCCTACCACCGCTATCACGGCATCGACACGCGCATGTGTCGTATCTTCAACACGTACGGACCACGCATGCGTCCCGACGACGGGCGCGTCGTCACCAACTTCATTGCCCAGGCGCTGCGGGGGCAAGCTTTGACGGTGTACGACAACGGCGAGCGCACGCGCAGCTTCTGTTACGTGAGCGACTTGGTCGACGGCATCATTCGCCTACTTGCTTCGAAGGAAGTGGAGCCCGTGAATCTCGGTAATCCGCGAGAGATGACCGTCTTGGAATTCGCCAAGACGATCAGTGCCCTTACCGGCGGCAAGGCTCAGATCGAGTTTGTTACTCCGAAGGACGAGCGGACCAAAGACGATCCCAACACCCGTCAGCCCGATATCACCCGAGCCCGCACGATCCTCGGGTGGGAGCCCAAGGTCACCCTCGAGGAAGGGCTGAAGAAGACGATCGAGTACTTCCGCCAGCTCTTCGCCAGCGAAAGCGCATGAGCAACGCAGGCGTGACCGCCCGCCTTGGCTGGAAACCTCTGCCATCGGCCGCTTGCGGCTGGCAGCAGGACCGCATCCGGAGAGGTATTCCGGGCGCGGCGGGCCGTTAGAGCCACATGGATACCGCGCACATTCGTAATTTCTCTATCGTTGCCCACATCGACCACGG
>CAZGSN010000083.1:0-5072 GCA_964528465.1 uncultured Binatia bacterium (SeqCode) | reverse complement strand
GGCCGAAGTTCTTCGTCTTCAGCATCTCCCCTTCGCTCTTCTGTACGAGTTCGCCAATGTACTTGATGCCGGCATTCTGCAGGCAATTGGCGGAGCGTACCGACAGCTCCAACTCGGCGACGCTGCGGAACAGATTCTCGTTGAGCGTCGGGTGTGTCGTTTCCTCGGGTTCCGCGACCTCTGCCGCTTCCTCGAAGTTGATAAAGATCGACAGTTGGTCCTGAAGAATGCGGGCCGCGTAGGCAACCGCGTCGTCGGGGCGCACACTGCCGTCGGTCCACACCTCCAGCGCCAGCTTCTCGTAGTCGGTGCGCTGACCAACACGAGCATTGGTGACGTTGTAGTTCACCTTGCGCACGGGCGAGAACACCGAGTCGATGGGAATGGTACCCACCGGTGCCTCTTCGTCCTTGTTGCGCTCGGCAGGAACATAGCCACGACCCACCTTAATAGTCAGCTCGGCATCGAGCTTGCCTTCCTTGGACATCGTCGCGATGGGCAAGTCCGGATTGAGGATCTCCAGGTTGGCGCCAGCCTTGAGGTCGCCGGCTTTCACCACTCCCTCACCCTTGGCCTCGATACGAGCCGTATCTTGCACGCCATCCGAGAGGCGTAGGCGTACTTCCTTGAGGTTCAGGATGACGTCGGCAACGTCCTCACGAACCCCAGGGAGGGTTGAGAACTCGTGCAGCACGCCCTTGATCTTGACCGCGGTAATCGCGGCCCCCTGCAGAGAAGACAGCAGGATACGGCGGAGCGAGTTGCCGATGGTAATGCCGAACCCACGTTCGAACGGTTCGGCAACGAACTTGCCGAACATGGGCGTAAGGTTCTTGTCTTCCGCTTCTAGCTTCTTGGGCTTGATCAGATCACGCCAATTTCTCTGCGGTAGCATTTTCTCCAGCACCTCCAAATCGAAGTCGCGTGAACGGTCTTACTTCGAGTACAGCTCGACGATCAGCTTTTCGTTGATCGGCATGGTCAGATCGGCACGCGCCGGAAGATTCTTCACGCGCGCGCTGAAGCCTTCGCGTTGCACTTCGAGCCAATCGGGAACGCCACGACGCTCCGACTGCTCCATCGCCTCGACGATGCGTGTAACGGTACGGCTCTTCTCGCGCACGGTAATGACTTGCCCCGCTCGCACCAAGAACGACGGGATGTCGACCTTGCGGCCATCGACCTGGAAATGGCCGTGGCGCACCAACTGCCGCGCTTCGGTGCGCGAGGTCGCAAAGCCCATGCGGTACACCATGTTGTCCAAGCGTTGCTCCAGGAATTGCAGCAAGCGCTCACCAGTAATCCCACGCGAACGTTCCGCCATGTCGAAGTAGCGACGGAATTGGCGCTCGAGGATGCCGTACATGCGCTTGACCTTTTGCTTCTCGCGCAACTGCACAGCGTACTCGGAGAACTTCGAACGCCCCTGCCCATGCTGTCCGGGCGGGTAGTTGCGGCGCTCGATGGCACACTTGTCCGTGTAGCAACGCTCCCCCTTGAGGAACAGCTTCAAGCCTTCACGCCGGCACAACCGGCAAACGGAATCATTATAACGAGCCAACGGAGTTCCTCCTCGACATTACACGCGGCGCCGCTTGGGAGGGCGGCAACCATTATGCGGAATCGGCGTCACATCGCGAATCACGTTTACGGCAAAGCCGGAAGCCTGTAGGGAGCGCAGCGCCGATTCGCGTCCCGCGCCCGGGCCCTTTACGTATACCTGCACGGAGCGAACCCCCGCGTCCATCGCCTTCTTGGCCGCCGCTTCCGCTGCCAACTGGGCCGCAAACGGGGTGCCTTTGCGCGAACCTTTGAAGCCCACGGCACCGGCGCTCGACCACGCCACTACGTTACCGGTCGGATCGGTAATGGTAACGATCGTATTGTTGAAGGTGGAGTGGATGTGAGCGACGCCTTCGCTCACCATCTTCTTCGTCTTCTTGCGTTTGACCGTCGGGGCAGATTTCTCCGCCTTGGCTGCGTCTTCTTTTGCCATCTTCTATTCCTTCCGCACCCTAGGCTCAGCCCTTTGAGGGAGCTTGCTTCTTACCGGCAATGGCACGACGTGGCCCCTTGCGCGTGCGCGCGTTGGTGTGGGTGCGCTGTCCGCGGGCCGGTAGCCCGCGCCGATGCCGAAAGCCGCGGTAGGAGCCAATGTCCATCAACCGCTTCAGATTGCCGGAAACTTCGCGGCGCAGATCACCTTCCACCTTGAAGGTGGTGTCGATGACCTGACGAATCTTGACCAGCTCCTGCTCGGTGACGCTGTCGCTCTTGGTGTCGAACGAAACGCCCGATTCGGTCAAAATCTTGCGCGAGGACGATCTTCCAATGCCGAAGATATACGTCAGCGCCACTTCCATCCGTTTGTTTCGAGGGAGATCTACTCCTGCGATACGTGCCATGTGCTCGCTCCGCCGTTTCCTTGTGCTCTAGCCTTGCCGCTGTTTGTGGCGCGGATTGGTGCACAACACGCGCACCACGCCTTCTCGGCGGATGACCTTACACTTTTTGCAGACTGGTTTTACTGATGCCCGGACTTTCACGGCTCACTCCATCTCACCCTGTCTCAGATTCGGCTGAGGACATAAGGGCCATCTTCGGTCACTGCTACAGAATGCTCAAAATGGGCGGAGCGGCTTCCGTCCTTGGTCACCGCCGTCCAACCATCTTCCTTGACCACAACCTCGGGTCGCCCCGCATTCACCATGGGCTCGAGGGCGAGGACCATCCCCGGACGCAAGCGCACACCGCGATCGCGTTGCCCATAGTTAGGCACCTGTGGGTCCTCGTGCAGACGTTTGCCGATGCCATGCCCAACAAACTCGCGCACGACCGAGAAACCATCGCGCTCGACGCGATCCTGAATCGCCGCCGACACATCGCCCAAGCGACATCCGGCGCGCACTCGGTCAATCCCTGCCCACAAGGCTTCCTCTGCCGCACGCATCAGGCGTTGCGACTCCCCGTCCGGCTTACCGCCAACGCATACGGTAACGGCGGAATCTCCGTAGTAGCCCTTGTAGCAGACGCCAAAATCGAGCCCGATCAAATCGCCGTCCTTGAGGATACGGCTCGCCGACGGAATGCCGTGGACAATCTCGTCATTGACCGAGGTGCAGACACTCTTGGGAAACACGTTGCCGTTCACCTTGTAGCCCTTGAAGGCCGGGGTGGCGCCACGGCTACGCGTGCGCTCTTCGGCAATGCGGTCAAGATCCTGGGTGCTGACGCCGGGGGCAACCGTGTCACGCAGTTCGGCCAGCACCTCCGCCACGATGACGTTGGCGGTGCGCATGATCTCGATCTCTTGCATCGACTTGAGCATGATCATGTCAGGCACCTACCTGATTCAGGATGCGCTGAAACACCTGGTCCTGCCCGCCGATGCCATCGACCTCTTGGAGAGATCCTTGCTCGCGATAGAGCGCCAACAGGGGCGCGGTCTGCCGGTCATAGACCTCCAGCCGTGCCACAATGGTATCTTCCTGATCATCGTCGCGCTGGTATAGCTCGCCGTTGCACTTGTTGCAGATGCCTTCGTTATTGGGCGGGTCGAAGATGATGTGGAACATGGCGCCACATTCTCGGCAAACACGACGACCGCTCATGCGTTTGACGAGATCTTCTTGCGGCACGTGGATGGAGACGACGTGCTCCACAACCACACCCAGCTTCTGCAGCATGGCGCGCAACGCGTCGGCCTGCGGCAAGGTACGCGGGAAGCCATCCAAGATGAAGCCAGCGGCGCAGTCTGTTTCGCGCAGTCGATCTTCCATCGCTCCTACCAGCACTTCGTCGGGCACCAGCTCGCCGCGGTCCATGTAGCGCTTGGCCTGCACACCCATCGGCGTCTTGCGTTTCACCGCGGCACGAAGAAAGTCCCCCGACGAAATATGGGGCACGCGAAAACGCTGCTCCAGAAGCTTCGCCTGAGTCCCTTTCCCGGCGCCCGGGGGGCCCATCAAGATCATGCGCACGTGGACCAACCAGATCTACCCGCGCCGACCGCGCAGACGGCCGCGTTTCATGAAGCCTTGGTAGCTGCGCGACAGCATGTGGGTCTCGATTTGCGCCATGGTGTCGAGGGCGACGCCAACTACAATCATCAGCGCCGTCCCGCCAAAGTAAAAGGGAACATTGAACTGACGGATCAGAATCGTCGGCAAGATACACACGGCGGCGACGTACAGCGCGCCACCCAAGGTGATGCGCGCCAGAATGCGGTCGATGTACTCGGCTGTGCGCTGGCCGGGGCGAATTCCGGGGACATACCCGCCGAACTTCTTCATGTTGTCGGCAACGTCCGACGTATTGAAGCTGACCGCGGTGTAGAAGTAACAGAAGAAAATAATGAGGGCGACGTAAATGAGATCGTAGACGAAGCCGCCGGGTGTGAGGAAGGCCACGACGCTCTGTGCGATGGGATGCTCGACGAAGCCCGCCAGCGTTGCCGGGAAGAGAAGCAACGACGAAGCGAAGATCGGGGGGATCACGCCTGCAGTGTTGACCTTCAACGGCAAATGGGAACTCTGCCCGCCGTACATGCGGCGGCCGACCATGCGCTTTGCATACTGTACGGTAATTCGGCGCTGCCCGCGCTCGAAAAAAATGATCAGGCCCGTGACGCCGACCATGAAGACGCTGAGCGCCAGCAGCACGAGGATGCCGAGTTCGCCCTCGCGAACGAACTCTGCAGTGGTAGCCGCAGCCGACGGAAAGGCCGCGACAATTCCGGCAAAAATGATCAAGGAAATACCGTTGCCGATGCCGCGCTCGGAAATCTGCTCTCCCAGCCACATGATGAACATCGTGCCCGAGGTCAGGGTAAGCATGGTAAGCAAGCGGAAGCCCCAACCCGGATAGAGAACAATCGAGGCGCCGCCCGGTGTCGTGGCGCGCTCCAGGCCAATGCCGATAAACGTGCTTTGGACCAAGGCCAGGAATACCGTGCCATAGCGGGTGTATTGCGTGATGCGGCGGCGGCCCGCCTCGCCTTCTTTGGACAGACGCTCCAGGTAGGGGACCACGACGGTCAGGAGCTGCAGAATGATCGACGCGCTGATGTACGG
>CAZGSN010000082.1:0-7944 GCA_964528465.1 uncultured Binatia bacterium (SeqCode) | reverse complement strand
TCGCCATAGTATCCCTGTAACCAGTCTCCTGGCGCCGTCGGGTGTCCAGCAATTTCCTACTCCAGGATGGTAGGGATCGCATCAAGCGGAAGCACCGTAATGCGGTCCGCCAGTTGGTAGCTCCGTGCGCCTGGATAGACGACCCAGAGGTGGTCGAGGTGGAGATCCTCGAGGACGGTAGTCATCGAGCGAGTGCGGCCGGGTGCGTCGGCATGCTTGATTTCGAAGCCAAGGCGCTGGCCGCGGATCGAGACCATTAGATCCAGTTCGGCGCCGCCGTGAGTGGCCCAGAAGTAGGCGTCGCGCGTTTGCAGTGAGCTGAGAATCTGCTCGACGGCAAAGCCCTCCCACGACAAGCCAAGCTTCGGATGCCCGAGCAGGTCACGGCGCGTTTCGATCTGCAGGAGGGAATGGAGAATCCCGCTGTCGCGCAGGTAAATCTTCGGCGCCTTGACCTGTCGTTTGGCGACATTCTCGAACCACGGCGGCAGCACCCGCACCATGAACGCGCCGCTCAAGATATCCAGGTAGCGCCGCACCGTGCCTTCCGACGAACCGAGCGAGCGCGCCAGCTCGGCGCCGTTCCAAACCTGTCCGTGGTAATGCGCCAGCATCGTCCAAAAGCGTCGCAAGGTTTCGGCTGGGATGGTGATCCCAAGTTGCGGGATGTCACGTTCGAGAAAGGTGCGGGCGAAGTCGGCTCGCCAGCTCATGCTGGTCGAGTCGTCGCTAGCGAGAAACGAACGCGGGAAGCCACCACGCAACCACAACGCCTCTCGGGCCGACATCCCGACCTCCCAGAGGTCGAAGCCGGAAAGGTCGACGAATCCAATTCGTCCGGCCAAGGACTCGGAAACGCCACGCACCAGGGTCGGCGAGGCCGACCCAAGCAACAGATAACGCGTCTTGTGATCGGGTCGATCGACTAGGACGCGCAGGAGCTCGAAGATCTCCGGCTGCCGCTGCACCTCATCAAGGATGATAAGCCCATTCGCCGCCGCGAGAGTTTGCAGAGGCGCGCGCAGACGCTGGCGATCGACCGGATCCTCGAGATCGAACATCTCAGAAGGTTGCTCGCCAGCAACGATATGGGCCAACGTAGTCTTGCCGCACTGCCGTGGACCAAGGATTGCGGTCACCGGGTACATCGCCAGGGCAGCTCGGATACGCGCTAGGGCCACGGGTCGTTCAATCATGGTGGTGCACTCTATCGCGATAATCACCTACCGAGAAGCGGATTTTCAAGAATAATGCTTGTGATTGAGTCGCGGATGATCCGTAATCGCTGCAATGCCAGTACTCTCCCAAATCCAAGCTGCGGGTCTCGGGGACTGGTGGCTCGGGGCTTGGGTTTGCTTGGATTTCACAAGTCCCTAGCCACCAGCCCCCAAGCCCCAGGCAAGGTTTTGCGCGGCCAGCCACCATTCGACGCTATGCTGGACTAATCGTCGTCACGATCATCGTGCTGTATTATGCTCGCGACTCGATCAACCGCACGGTGAATGCGCTGCAACTCCTCGCTCAGATCTCTGAACCAGAAAAAGGAGAATACCGAGGAGCAGAATCTCTTGGACGTATTCCATGGCCGTTGAACTACCATAGTGCTTCCCGGTGAGGCCAGTATTCGCATCGCGGGGAGGAAAGAGTAAACGTGGCAATAAAATTGATCGGAATAGAGGCCAACTGCTGTCAACTATTGCCGTCAGGCTTCAAGAGTGAAGCGCCAGAGCGGCAGAGCCTTGCCTTTGTAGGCCGACGGAATGAGAACCCCTAGCGTGTCAGGTTCGCGTCCCGGCGAGAGCGATCTAACAGACCCCTCCGGTGCCGTGAGATCGTTAAATTAACGCGAAACCATCTGCAGTACTTCGAGATGCTGGCGCAGGGTTGCCAAGCGCGCGCGGGCAGCCGCGGCTTTTTGCTGTACGTCGGCAACGATCTCCGCGGGTGCCTTGTTGACGAAGTCGGCGCGGGCGAGCTTGGACTCAATGCCAGACAGCTCTTTCTCTACCTTGCTTTGCTCGCGCTCGAAACGTGCGC
This sequence comes from uncultured Binatia bacterium (SeqCode), assembly GCA_964528465.1. Taxonomy (GTDB): domain Bacteria; phylum Desulfobacterota; class Binatia; order HRBIN30; family HRBIN30; genus CAZGSN01. The sequence goes on along the minus strand of CAZGSN010000082.1, from coordinate 5,907 downwards.
GCAGGGCTGCGGCATCGACCAGACCACCGAGGGGAAGACAAATCTCGCCCAAGCCTTCGACGAGTGCCGACGGTGTTGCGCTTGGGCGCTGGGCTGGGGTGATGCGTTCGATCTCGACGCGTAAGACGTCGCTAACCGCGAGCATGTCCTTCAGAGCCGAATCGGCTTTGTCTTCCTGCTCGGGAATCCACAACACCTTGGCCTGCACACTGTTGGCAATTTCAAACTCGGAACGCATACCACGCACGGCATTCTGATAGGCAATCAGAGGCGCCACGCGGCGCTCGGCCTCAGCATCGCGCCAGGCTTCGGCCACGTTGGGATACGACGAGATCATGAGACTAGCCTTCGCCTTCTTCATTGGCAGAGCTTGCCAAATCTCCTCCGTGACGAAGGGCATGATTGGGTGCAGCAGGCGCAGCGACTGCTCGAGGACATTGACCAACACAACTTGGGCAATGCGCTTTTGCGCCGGGTCCTTGCCGTACAAAGCGGTCTTGCTGCGCTCGACGTACCAGTCGCAGTATTCGGTCCACACAAACTTGTAGATAGCCAGGGCTGCGTCATTGAAGCGGTAGTTGTCGTAGGCAGCGCGCACATCGGCGATGGTTTGCTGCAAGCGCGACACGATCCACCGTTCCTGCAAACCCCAGATGTCACGCGGCAAGGCATCGAGCGACGCGATCTGGCCGTCGTCGAGATTCATCAACACGAAGCGTGCCGCATTCCAGATCTTGTTGGCGAAGTGACGCCCCAAATCGGTCTTCTCTGCCGAGTACTTCACGTCTTCGCCTGGGGGTGCGAGCGAGATCACCGTGAAGCGCAACGCATCGGCGCCGTACTTTTCGATCACGTCGAGCGGGTCGGGTGAGTTGCCGAGCGACTTCGACATCTTCCGCCCCTGCAAATCGCGGATGATGCTGTTGAAGTAGACGTCGCTGAACGGGCATTCACCCTTCAGCTCGTAACCCGCCATGACCATGCGAGCGACCCAAAAGAAAATGATATCGGCGCCGGTGACCAGGGTATTGGTGGGGTAGAAGCGTTGCAGCGTCGGCGTGTCGTCGGGCCAACCCATGGTCGAGAAGGGCCACAACCAGGAGCTGAACCAAGTGTCGAGCACATCCTCATCCTGGCGAAGGCGGGAACTCTGGCAGCGCGAGCACTGGCTTGGATCTTCGCGCAGACACATCTCATGGCCACAATCGCTGCAGTACCACACGGGGATGCGATGCCCCCACCACAGTTGCCGGCTGATGCACCAGTCGCGAATGTTTTCCATCCAGTGCGCGTACACGCCCACCCAGCGCTCCGGATGCAGGCGCAGCTTGCCACTGCGCACAGCTTCGATCGCCGGTGCGGCAAGGGGCTTCATATTCACGAACCACTGCTCCGAGAGATACGGTTCGATCACTGTCTTGCAACGCTCACAGCGGCGGACGGGCACGCGATAGGGTTCCGTCTGCACCAGCAAACCCTGGGCTTCGAGATCCGCCACAACGCGCTTGCGTGCTTCGAAGCGATCGAGGCCTTGGTAGGCGCCGCCATTGGCGTTGATGATGCCGTCCGTACCCATGATCACCAGCGACTCGAGCCCGTGCCGGCGGCCCATCTCGAAATCGTTGGCATCGTGTGCCGGGGTTACCTTTACCGCTCCGGTACCGAAGCTGGCATCGACGTGCTCGTCGGCCACCACGGGAATCGCCCGATTTTGCAGAGGCAGGAGGACGCGCTTCCCAAGGAGGGATGCGTAGCGCGGATCCTTCGGACTCACGGCAACGCCGGTATCGCCAAGCATCGTTTCAGGGCGGGTTGTGGCGACGACCAGCCCATCGCCGCCATCTTCCGCAGGGTAGCGGATGTGCCACAAGCTTCCGGCCTCACCGCCTTCGGTGGTGATGGCTTCTTCGTCCGACAAGGCGGTGTGGCAGCGCGTGCACCAGTGGATGATCCGCTGGCCGCGATAGATCAGCTTCTTTTCGTAGAGGTGGACGAACACCTCGCGCACGGCACGGGAGAGTCCCGGGTCCATGGTGAAGCGTTCGCGTCGCCAGTCGCACGATGCCCCCAGCTTCTTGAGCTGGCGCAAGATGATGCTGCCGTACTTTTCCTTCCACGCCCAGACGCGACGCTCGAACTCCTCACGACCCAGGTCGTGGCGCGACAAGCCCTCGCCGGCGAGTTGCTTCTCGACGACGTTCTGCGTGGCAATGCCGGCGTGGTCTGTCCCCGGCATCCACAACGTATTGAAGCCATCCATGCGTTTGAAGCGCACCAGGATGTCTTGCAGCGTGTTGTTGAGGACATGGCCCATGGTGAGCACGCCGGTGATGTTGGGAGGTGGGATGACGACGGAGAAGTAAGGCCCGGGACCACTCTCGTCGGCCATGAAGTAGCCACGCGCCTCCCACTCGGCGTACCACTTGTCCTCTACGTTGGCGGGGTCGTAAGTCTTGTTCAGCTCAGCCATTGTCTTCTTGTTTCCAAGCGTTCGAGCAGCAGCCGGTCGTCACGGTCACGAGCCGGCAGTCGCGTTCAACGGCGCTCGCGCCTCAGGGCGCCGGCTCCAGTGCGGAAGACGACTCCAGCAAGCGCGCTTGGCGACGCAAGTAAAGCGCGATGCCCGCCCCCACACCCACGATCGCGAATGGCAACAGCGTCAAGATGGCCGCGCTCTGCAAGTACGAGGTGATGACGCGCTGCCCGCCGGAAGCGTAACAAGTCGGACACGCCAGGGTTAGACGCGGCAGCAAGCCAAGCAGTACGGGGACGAGACCGACCCACCACCGCAAGCGAATCGTAGATTGGCGGCGCATGCGGCTCATGACAGGTACACAACAACGTACAAGAGCGGCCAGATACCGACCACGAAGCCCCAGTACACCGTGGCAGCTTGGATGGCGCCGGTGTCAGCAGCCAGGTAATGCCCCGACAAGACGCGGCGCAGCACCCACAGTAGCGTGGCTACGCCGCCGAGCACGTGCAACCCGTGGCAGCCAATGAGGGCATAGAAGGTGCCGCCGTAGTTGCCGCTGCTCATGCCCAGACCGTAGCTCAACAAGCGAACCCACTCACTGCCTTGGATAAGGAGAAACAAGCCCCCCAGACCTGCAGTGATGGTCAGCCAGCGTTTCAGCTCGAGGCCACGCTCGCGGCGCGCATGCGCCAGCAGCATGGTTACGCCGCTGGCGAGGAGAACCAGGGTATTCACCGCGGTCACACCCACAGGCAGGCGCGGTTGTCCGGGAGGTGGCCACATTTCCGCATTGGCACGCAGTACGAGGAACACGCTGATGAGGCCCGCAAACAGCATGGCCTCCGCTGCCAAGAAGATGAGGACGCCAAGCACAGGATTGGGAAGCAGCACACGAGTAGCGCGCGCCGGCAGTGGCGTCTTGTTGGTGCTTACGACACGAAGTCGACGGGCTGCTTGCTCGGCAGCACTAGCCGTGTCAGTGCGCGCTGCCATGCTCCGGGGGTTTGGCTCCGTGCTGGTGCATGGGAGAGTTCGCCGCAATGTCGGGGATCAACAGAAACACCATGAGAAAGGCAAGAATCAGCGGAACACCGAGCATGGCGTAGACCATCAACGGCTGATGCACGACGTGCATGTAGTGGCGAATGACAATCACTGCCTTGATGGTAGCGACGGCAAAGATCAGGAACACCGCCAACGTCTTGTTCGGAACCAAAAGAAAGGCGGCTCCCAAACCGACCAAGGCAACGAGCACCACCCAAATTTTTCCGTAGCTGATCGGGGGGTTTGCTGCGCTCATCTCTCTACTCCCATTCTCCGCAGGTTGTCGTGCGGATGCTCAAACACCCTGTTTCCTTAAGCCAGATACACAAGCGGAAACAGGAAGATCCAAACCACGTCCACGAAGTGCCAGTATAGGCCAGCATACTCGACGCGGTGGCGAATGTGGTTCCATCCCTTCGTGGTGCCGAGGGCGTACCAAATCATGAAGTTGCCGACCACGCCGATGAGCACGTGCAGGCCATGCAGCCCAGTCATCGTGTAGTAGAACGACCAGAACAGGCCGGCCGAGGGCGTCAGCCCATGGCCAATCTCGATCGAGTACTCGAACATCTTCACGCACAAGAAGGTGGCGCCAAGAAGCACGGTGTACAGCAAGTACTGGCGTGTCTTCTCTTGGTTGTTGGCCTCGGCAGCACCGTGCGCTTCCACTACCGTGAAGCTGCTGGTGAGCAGCACCAAGGTATTGAAGATGGCGATCTTGGCATTCACATGCGAGCGCTCCGCATCCCAACCACCATTGGCGAAGCGGCACAGGATATACGACCCGATGAGGCCACCGAATACCATGATCTCGGAAGCGAGGAACCACCAAATGCCTATCTTGCCCAGAGGCTGGGCAGCAAAATCGCGGCTGTCGGCGTGACTGCCGTGGGCATGTCCTACAGCGGTTGCAGTGCTCATTACACACTCCTCGGGGCTGGGCTGGGTACCCACTGCGGCAAGTGGTCTTCCTTGATGCCGGGAGGTGAGTACTCATAGGGGTCGCGATACACCGTCGGCACGGGATCGAAATTGATGTGTGGCGGCGGCGACGTGGTCAGCCACTCCAAGGAGTTAGACTCCCACGGATTGTCCGACGCTTTCTCGCCGTTGCGCATGCTCCAGAAGAAATTGATGAAAAATACGATCTGCGCCGCGGCCAGGACAATTGCGGCGTAGGTCGCAACCTCGTGCAGCGGCAGGGTGTCCTTTAGGTAATCGTAGTAATTGCCTGTGTACACGCGGCGTGGGTGCCCCTCCATGCCCACGAAGAAAAGCGGGATGAAGACGATATTGAACGACACCACGGTGATCCAAAAATGAATCTTGCCCAAGGTCTCGTTCATCATGCGGCCGAACATCTTGGGAAACCAGAAGTACACGCCCGCGAAGCCCCCCAAGAACGCCGCCGGGAACAGCGTGTAATGGAAGTGCGCAACGACGAAGTACGTGCCGTGCAAGAAGATGTCGACCGAAGCAGCGCCGAGGAAGATGCCGGTGACACCGCCGATGATGAAGGTAGCCAGAAACCCCAGCGCAAACAGCATCGGGGTTGCCAAGCGAATTTGTCCGCCGATCAGCGAGGCAATCATCGCGAAGACCATCACCGCGAAGGGAACCGATATCAGAATCGTGGTGATGCTGAATGGCGTAGCCAAACGCGGATCGATGCCGCTGACGAACATGTGATGCGCCCAGACGATGAAGCTCAAGGCGCCGGTAGCAATGGTGGCTACGATGATGGTGCGATAGGCGAAGATCGGCTTGCGCGTGAACGTAGGAAAGATTTCCAGCAGAATGCCGAAGCCCGGCAGCAAGACCACGTAAACCTCGGGGTGACCGAAGAACCAAAAGAGATGCTGCCACAGGAGAGCATCGCCACCCTTTGCGGGCAAGAAAAAACTCGTTCCCAACGTACGATCGAACAGCAGCATCACCGCGCCACCAATCAGCGGACCAACCGACAGCAGGAACAAGAGCGCCGCCGTCATCTGCATCCATACCATCAACGGCAGACGATCCAAGGTGAGCCCTGGAGCGCGCATGTTGAGGGCCGTGGTCATGAAGTTCACGCCACCCATGAGGAAGGAGGCAAACTCCATCGCTAAAGCAATGATCCAGAGATTGATGCCCCAGTTCACGCCGGTGAACGTGGGGTCGGCCGACAACGGCGCGTAGCTCGTCCACCCTGCCGACGCCGCGCCGCCAGGAACGAAGAAAGACGCGAGCATGAGAATCGAAGCGGGGATCAAGGTCCAGATCGACATCATGTTCAGCCGTGGGAAGGCCATGTCGGGCGCTCCCACCATCAGCGGAATCAGGAAATTGCCGAAGGCACCGAGCAAGAACGGCATAGCCACGAAGAACACCATGATGGTGCCGTGCAT
>CAZGSN010000081.1:0-2579 GCA_964528465.1 uncultured Binatia bacterium (SeqCode) | reverse complement strand
GGTAAGTGCACCCCTGGGGACTTCGATCATGGTGCCGACTGTGTAACGGAAGCGCATCTTCTTTTCGGCCATCACCTGCTCGGCCACTCGACGCACGACGTCGGCCTGCAACTGCAGCTCGCGCACGTGCCCAACCAGGGGGATCATGACTTCCGGAGCCGCCTTGCCACCCTTGCGAATCACATTTGCCGCGGCCTCGAAGATGGCGCGCGCCTGCATTTCGGTGATCTCGGGGTAGATGATGCCCAGGCGACAACCGCGCAGACCAAGCATGGGGTTGAACTCGTGCAGGGACTCGACCCGCTGGCGCACACGTTCGGCTGAGATGCCCAAATCGGCTGCGACCTCGGCTTGGCCCTCCGCCTCGTGGGGGAGGAATTCATGCAGCGGCGGATCAATGGTGCGGATGGTAACCGGTCGGCCATCCATAGCCCGAAAGATGCCTTCGAAGTCGGCGCGTTGTAGCGGCAGAAGCTTGGCCAGGGCGGCTTTCCGCTCTGCTATGGATTCGGCAAGAATCATTTCCCGCATCGGGCCAATCTTGCCTTCGCCGAAAAACATGTGCTCGGTGCGGCACAAGCCCACGCCTTCCGCGCCAAATGCCAGCGCGTTCTGACACTGATCGGGTAAGTCGGCGTTGGTGCGAATCTTCAAGGTGCGCTCACGGTCGGCCCACTGCATGAGCTGCGCGTACTGCTGGTATACCGGCGCCCGTTCTGGCTTGAGCGAGCGATGCACGAGGACGCGGACGACTTCGCTGGGCTCGGTCTCGATGCGACCGAGGAAGACCTCTCCGCTGGTGCCGTCGATGGAGATATCGTCGCCGCTCTTGAGGACGACGCCGAAGCCCTCAACACGCATCTCGCCCGCCGTGTAGTCAATGAGCAGGGGATCGCAGCCTGCCACGCATACCTTGCCCATCTGCCGGGCTACCAAGGCGGCGTGGCTGGTCATGCCACCCCGCGCCGTCAGAATTCCGTCGGAGGCGGCCATGCCACGAATATCTTCTGGTGAGGTTTCGATGCGCACCAGGATCACGCGCTCGCCGCTGGCCTGCAGAGCCTCGGCGTCATCGGCGTGAAAAGCGATCTTGCCGGTGGCCGCGCCAGGGCCGGCGTTGAGCCCCTTGGCCAGTAGGCGCTTGTCGCGTATGGCGCGCTTCTTCTCGGCTTCAATGAATGTCGGGCGTAGGAGTTGGTTGAGTTGCTCCGGCTCCACACGCAGCAAGGCCTCGCGCGGCTTGATCAAGCGCTCCTTCACCATCTCGAGCGCGATGCGGATGGCGGCAGGTCCGGTGCGCTTTCCTACGCGGCACTGCAACATGTACAGCTTGTTGCGTTCGATGGTGAACTCGATGTCCATCATCTCGCGGTAGTGCTTCTCCAGAACCTTGCGGTACTTCTCGAGCTGCCGGTAAATGCCTGGGTTGTGTTTGCCGAGTTCGGCAATGGCCAAAGGCGTGCGCGTGCCGGCCACGACATCTTCGCCCTGAGCGTTCATCAGGAACTCGCCGTAGAAGACGTTCTCTCCAGTGGCTGCGTCGCGCGTGAAGGCTACGCCGGTGCCGGAGTCATCCCCAAGATTGCCGAAGACCATCGATTGCACGTTCACCGCCGTACCCCACGACTCGGGTATATTGTTGAGCTTGCGGTAAATAATGGCGCGGTCGTTCATCCACGAGCCGAAGACGGCACCGATGGCTCCCCAGAGCTGCTCTTGCGGGTCTTCGGGGAAGTTGCGTCCGACGCGTTTCTTGATGGCAGCTTTGAACTCGGCAACCAGCTCGCGCAGGTCTTGCGTCGTCAGTTCGGTGTCGAGCTTGATGCCGCGCGCGTGCTTCTTACGCTCGAGGATCTCTTCGAAGGGATCGTTCTCTTGTTGCGATTGCGGCTTGAGGCCGAGCACCACGTCGCCGTACATTTGCACAAAGCGGCGGTAGGAGTCGTAGGCAAAGCGCGCGTTGCCCGACATGGCGATCAGGCCGTGCACGGTCTCGTCGTTGAGGCCGAGGTTGAGGACCGTGTCCATCATGCCCGGCATCGAGGCGCGGGCGCCGGAGCGAACCGAGACCAAGAGCGGGTTGCGCGGATCGCCAAACTTGCGGCCGACGAGTCGCTCGACTGTAGCCAGGTGCTTGGCGACCTCTTCGCGCAAAGACGCCGGATAGCGGCGGCCGTTGGCGTAGAAGTAGGTGCATACTTCGGTGGAGAGCGTAAACCCCGGCGGTACCGGCAGGCCGAGACCGGCCATTTCAGCAAGGTTCGCTCCCTTGCCCCCGAGAAGATTCTTCAGGGACGCGTCGCCCTGCGCCTGCCCACCGCCGAACGCATACACGTACTTGGCGGCGCGGGTCTTCTTGCCGTTGGTCTTTCCGCTTGAGGATACATTCTTGGCTTTGACTCTGCTGTTCATCTTTCAATCCGTGTCTTGAGCTCGACGACCAGGCGATCGATAGCCATGCGTGTTTGTTCCATGGTGTCGCGATCGCGTAGGGTTACGGTCCCATCCTGCATGGTTTGATGATCGACGGTGACGCCGAACGGGGTGCCGATTTCATCTTGGCGGCGGTAGCGGCGGCC
>CAZGSN010000080.1:0-6212 GCA_964528465.1 uncultured Binatia bacterium (SeqCode) | reverse complement strand
AGTCCCATGATGCCGGCCTTGGCCGCCCCGTAATTGCTTTGACCGAAGTTGCCGCGCAAACCGGCCGACGAGGTAATATGGATGATGCGTCCGTAGCCTTGCTCGCGCATGATGGGCGCGGCGTGACGGCCACAGTTGAAGGTGCCCTTGAGGTGCACGGCCACGACGTCGTCGAAATCTTCCTCACTCATCTTGGCGATGGAGCGGTCGCGAGCAATGCCGGCGTTGTTGACCAGAATGTCGATGCGCCCAAACGCTTCCACGGCGGTCTTGATGATGTTCTCGGCGCCGCTGAAGGAAGACACCGAGTCGTAGTTCGGCACAGCTTCGCCGCCCTTGGCCTTAATCTCGTTTACGACCTGCACCGCGGGATCGCCGTCGCTGCCGCGCCCGTCGACGGCGCAACCAACGTCATTGATCACCAGCTTGGCACCCTCGCTTGCCAAGGTCAGCGCGATGCCCCTGCCAACACCGCGGCCGGAGCCGGTGACAACAGCCACTTTGCCTTCTAACAGCATGAAGTTCCTCCAGAGGAAAAATTGACTTCGGCAACTACTTCCAGTACTCGCCGCAGCGAATCGGACATCGTGATCCATGAAGCAAACAACCGTTTGGGCCGCAACCCCGATGCGGATGCGCCGGTAGGAGCACGGAGCAAGCGCTGCCAGCCTCAACCAGCAGGAATGAACCACAGAGGACACCGAGAGCCCAGAGATGCTCATCAGAGACCGCAGGGCTGCGGCAAGGTCGTCGACAGAGCCCTAGTCGAGGTCTCATCCGACGCGGGCCGAGGGCGGCCCGTCTCCAAAAGCAAGGGAATGCATGCACTGGAGACGCCGCGCCCTCGCGGCGCATCAACCGGATTGCCTGCCCAATCGAATTGGCGGGCAAAGCCGCACATCAATGCCAAGAGTTTTTGAAGACCACGCCTCTGTGCTCTCGGTGTCTCTGTGGTGAGGTTATGTCTTCAGACATAGGTTACAGCGATTAGTCTTTGCGATGAACTTTTCCCCGTCCCGCAGTGTCGAGAAGATCCGTAGCGAGTTTCGTGACTGGCTGCGTTCGAATCTCCCCGAACGTGCTCGCTGGCAGCAGTTACGCGAGCACGGGCAGCACGGACCGACCGCCGAACGGGTGGCGTTTCTGCGCGAGTGGCAACGACGGCTGTACGCCGATCGTTGGGTAGCCGTTCATTTTCCCCGCGAGTACGGCGGTCGCGATGCCGGGCTTGTCGAGCATATAGTGATTCACGAAGAACTGACCCGTGCGGAAGCCCCGCCCCTCATCAACGGGCCGGCAATCAGCATCTTGGCGCCGACCCTCCTGACATTTGGCAGCGGCGAGCAGAAGCGACGCTACTTGCCACGCTTACTTAGTGCCGAGGATGTGTGGTGCTTGGGGTTTTCTGAGCCGAATGCTGGGTCGGACCTGGCCTCGCTGCGCACGCGCGCGGAGCGCGACGGGGACGATTGGGTGTTGAGCGGCCAGAAGGTTTGGACAACCTACGCCAACCAATCCGACTACGGCATGTTCCTGGTGCGCACCGATGCCCAGGCCCCCCCGCACAAGGGCATCAGTTGCCTACTCGTATCGCTGCGCACTCCGGGCATCGAGGTTCGGCCCTTGCGGGAGATCACCGGCGAAACCGATTTCAACGAGGTGTTTCTCGACCAGGCCCGCGTGCCCTCCGATAGTATCGTCGGCGCGATCAATGACGGCTGGCGCGTCATCCTAACCGCGCTCGGGCACGAGCGTGGCACCTTGCTTCTCGTGGATCATGTGCGACGGCAGGCGGATCTCTCGCGCCTGCAAGGCATCCTCAAGCAGCGAGGTGGAGAGAAGGATCGCCGAGCGCGCCAGCAGTTTGCTCAGTTCTATGTGGAAGTTGCGGTGATGGGCCTGCACTGCGCCAAGGTGCGCAGCGACCTGGAGCAAGGGCGCCCACCGCAGGACGTTTCGATCTTGAAGCTATTTGGAAGTGAGATGGTGCAGCGGCTGGACGATTTTGGGTTGGCGGCGCAGGGCCCGTATGCCCAACTGTGGCGCGGCGCGCCGCGAGTTTACGATGACGGCCACTGGCAGCATGCTTGGCTGATGGCGCGCGCCATGACCATTGCCTCGGGGACTTCCGAGGTGCAGCGCAATATCATTGCTCAGCGCCTGCTCGGACTGCCGCGGGCGTGAGTCCGACCGGAATCAAGCCTTGTCGGTGGAGGCGGGTTGGTCTTCGACTTTCTTTGGGTCTTCTTCATCGAAGCCCTTCTTGAAGTCGCGGATACCCTTGCCCAGCGCGCCACCGATCTCCGGCAAGCGGCCAGGGCCAAACACGAGAAGGGCAATCACCAAGATGACGATGAGTTCCGGTACGCCAAGTCCAAGCATTGGATCACTCCTTTGTTGCCTTCCTGTTAGCAGCCACAGTTGCTTTCCGAACCCCCAAAATCAGGAAGTGGGAAGCGCGGACAAGCTAATGTCGACGTTGAGATCCGCAGCCACGGCGTCGAGCTGGCGGCGTAGCTCGGCTTCATCGCTCTCTTGCGGCATGTCCAACTGAATCTTCATGCTGTAAATCGGAGTTCCGGTTTCCGGCTCCGGGCGCGAGGCAGTGATCAGTTGCGTGACGTTTACGGCATGCGTAGCCAAGCAGCGGGCTACGCGCGCGACGATGCCTGACTTGTCGACGCCCACAGCCACCAGTTCATAGGGCCGAGCGCGGTGCGCGGAGCCGTACGATGTGGGAGCACCTTCCAGCGGCCGAAAAAACACCGTCAGACGCTTCTCCCACTCGACTCGTTTACACGCGGAGGACAGGCGCTGCTCGACGTCGGCCCCTTCCCCGGTGAGGAGCAACAGCACGGCAAACTCGCTCCCCAAAATCGTCATGCTCGAATCTTCCAGATTGCAGTCGCATTCGTAGATGAGCTCCGCGAGATCGGCGACGATCCCAGGACGGTCACGGCCAATGGCCGACAAGGCAAACCAACGTTTCATGGCGCGGCATCCTATTGGTAGGTCCCACGGGGGTCAACCAGCCGGGATCCGGCGCTGGCGCCGGATCCCGGAGGTGCCCGGTGCGCCGGTTTGCCGGTGCGGGGGGCGTCGCCCCCAATCACCGACGCGTGAGTGCAGTAGACCGTGTGGGTCTCCGGATACGCCGTCCAGCAAGCAATTCCGAAGCTCGGGCTTGCGGGTCTGGAAGCCGCACGGTTGATGCTCAGCGGCGATCTTGCGAACGCTTGGTGAGCCAACGCAGGTAGGTGACAAGGGCGGCGGCGGACAAGATACCGAGCGCAGCGCGCCCGCCAGCCGCAAGATCGCCAGCAACAGCGGTAGGAACTTCCCGCAGGCCGTAGAACAAAAAGACCGCCACGGCACTGCCGATCAGAATGCGGTGAAATGTCATCAGCTTCATTGCCGGCAATCTAGCTCACGTCCATCCACAAACGCACGGCTTTCGATGTGGGGCATGGGAACAAGCGCCGAGGAGAAGAAGTCTCTGTCGCCATCGTCAACAGGCAAGGGCACGGACATGGCCGGCTCCAGCGTAGGTGAGAATGTTCCGGTCGCGCGTAACGAGAGTCAGATCGTGCGCCCGCGCAGTGGCGATGAGGATCCGATCAGCGGGGTCGTTGTGTGGCAGTCCGGGAAGAAAGGAAGCATCTGTGGGGATGTCCGGGGTGAGGTCTGCAAGTTCCACCTCCGGCCGGTCGAGTAGTCTTGCGAACCACGCTTTCGGTTCGAGCGGAGAAGCTATCCGACCTCGCGCTACCAGCATGCCACGCTCCCACGCAGAGATAGGCGATACAAGCACAGGCACGCCGGCAGCGTTGGCATGCTGGACCGCCTCCAGGGATTCCTTGCTCATCTCCTGACCTTCCACTGTCCAGATGATGGCACAGGTGTCCAAAAGAAGCCTCGTCGGGTAGTGCGTCATCCCCATTCCTTCAGCGGTGCGCTAGAACGTTGCGGACATGTTGGTAACGCTTGCCCAGCAGTCTTGCGATCTCCGCACGAGGGACACCAAGCGCATCGAGGGCCCGGATCTTGTCCGAGACGCTGAGATCTGCGTCGGTCCTTATCCTGTCCACACGAGTCGTAGCGCCTTCAGGATCGCCATAAACTTTGCCCCACTCCGGGTCGGCCGGTTCGGTAAGGTCAACACCGGGCATGAGAATCGTCGTTCCCTTCATGCAACCAAACAGCGAAGCGTGTGGCAGCGATCGCGCGGGGTGGGTCGGCTGCTGCTTAGAAGAAGCGCGCACTGGCGCCCCCTTGCTTCGAGCGAATGTCACCTTCTCTCCCGCCACGTCCACGTCTTCGGTCCTATACCCAGCAGCCAGCCACGCCTTCGTCATGACGTTGTTTGACGGGTTGTTACTCCACCAGGCCTGGTGCCGCTTCGAAGGCGGCAATCGTGTTCCCAAAACCTTCTCGATATCCGCGAACGACATCCGGACGCTCTGTGTGCGCGCCGAAGATAGAAATGGGATCAATGGATCGTACTTGCTCATCACAGTTTCCTCCTGCATGGCGACTTAACACACAGCAAAACTGTTGTAACACTATAGAAGCTTCTTTTTGAAATTTGCCGGAACATCGGCGCGTGCGGCGACAGGTTGCGGCACGCCCCCGGGCACAAGGTGGGTCTAGTGTTGCAGCGCGTCGCGGCCGTAGCGGAAGCGCTGGACTGCGGTGACTATTTCGAGGAGAGCGTAGAGGTAGCAAGCCGTCTGGCCCCAGGAAGGCACGAGGACTACCAAGAAAGCGAACAGCAGCGACTCACCACGCTCCAGCAAACCGGGAGGATAGAAGATCACTTTTTCGCTGTGCTTCTCGGTGGCAGCACCGATGGCGAGAAACACGGAGATGTTGATGTACCAAGTGGCGGCAACGACGAGGGCGGCGGCGTGAAGCTCGGGGCGCGGCAAGGTGATGCCGAGCAGAACCGCGGCTTCGACGACGCGGTCGAAGGTCAAGTCCAAGACCCCACCCCAAGGAGTGGCGCCACGCCCCAATCGCGCCACCCGACCATCGACGGCATCTAACAAAGCCGACAGCAACAAGAACGCAAACGCTAGGACGGGATGACCGAGGTAGAAAAAGACACCGCCGAAAACGCCGGTTGCCAGTCCGGCGTAGGTCAACCCGTCGGAGGACCAGCCACGTTCAAGTAGCCGCTGCGCCACTGCCGTGAGCCACGCCTCGGAGGCGCTACCCTTACGATTGACCCAGGAATCGAGCATTGCCGCGCGCTGTGCGCGTCATCCCATCTTAAAGCCAACGACGAAGCCGGCACTGAAGGCGCCCGCAAACGGAATGTTGGCTACCAGCATCGCCCACAGGCGGTCGGGCGCCGCCATACCGCTCACCCCGTCCCACATGCGTGCCGCGTCGTTCTCCATGGCCAGCCAGTCGACGCTGACCCAGCCGTAGCTCGACAATACTTGCATGACGATGAACGTAGCTCCGAGGGCCAGGGCAACCACCTTGGTCAACTTCTTGGCCGTGAAACCCACGACGGCCCCGGTCGCACCGCCGAATCCAAGGGAAGTCGCCATTACCGGTAGTAACTGATGCCAGTCCATCTCAGACCTCGCGATAGGAAGACCATACCGTGAGCTTTTCGAACTGTCGATTCTCAAAAGTTGCGTACAGGAAGAATTTCTTTCGCTTGCGCCACTTGTCAGGGAGTTGGGACTTGGGTCTAGGAGCTGGCGAAAGCCCACGCCAAGCCAAGCTCCGTCAAAGCAGGAGAATGAGTAGAATAGGCACGGCAATTAGCGCGATCGCAGTCCCCACCACGACGATGGCCACCAGCACCTCCCCGGCACGATCCCCTACATCCTTTTCTTCATCCAGACTGGTTGCAGGACGCTCGATGCCCTGGGGACTGGAATAGGTGGACTTGCGCGTGCCACACCCAAGACTGCCGCCTACGCTGAACAAGACGAGAACAACCAAGAGTAAGGAACGCAACGCCTGGCTCATGGGACCTACCTTCTACCCGCGCCGAGATCACACCCGGTGCACAAATCAAGTTCGGCGCATGATGGCCCAGGCGGGCGTGGAAGTCCACCAACCAAGCACGTCGGGTTGAGGGACGGGCGTGCGTCATATTTGCTGGCTTTCATCCGAGATCCACGGCCTCACGGCCGCGGCTACTGTGTCTTCGCCGGCTCCGTGTAGCCGCGCGCGTGAGCGCGTGGATGACG
>CAZGSN010000079.1:0-11984 GCA_964528465.1 uncultured Binatia bacterium (SeqCode) | reverse complement strand
CTCGTGGCCGCAACCAAAGTCTGAAGGGCCGGAGCGGGCCGCGCAGGCAGTAGGCTGTAGACTGGAGGCCGTAGGTCGGAAGTCGGCGGTTCCATCACTTCCGTCCTACGGTCTACAGCTTCCGGTCCACGGCCTGGAAATCTTGAACGGCGTTCAAGAAGTTGGGGCTTCATAGTTTAGAGGCGGCTGGATCAGCAGCGGGCGAAGGATCTCGCCGAGGCCTCGCTCTCAGCTATCGCGACCAGTGCTGCGAACAGCGACCTGGGTATTCACTGGTAGATAGGGAAGCGGATTGCGGGCGACATTGTCGCGGCGCACCTCGAAGTGCAGGCTGGCACCGCTGGCATGGGTACTCTGCCCCACTCGGGCAATGATGTCACCGGCTCGCACGCGCTGCCCTTGGCGAACAAGATTCGCCTGGTTGTTCGCATACACCGTGGAGAAGCCGCCGCTGTGGCGGAGGATCAACAGGTTCCCATAGCCGCGTAGAGCATTGCTGAAGAGCACCTCACCATCCTGGGCAGCAAAGACGGCTGCTCCGGCGGGGGCCTGGACATCAATACCGTCATGCTGGCTGCCGTTGCGTACACCAAACGCGGAGGTGACCACGCCACCAGCCACCGGCCAGCGCAAGCCAATGCTGCTTCTGTCTTGGCGTGGCGTGGAGGTCGCTGCCTGTCGCTCCCGTGTCTTGCCCGCCGGCTGCTTCCCGCCGGCCTCAGGAATTACCAACCTTTGCCCTACTTCCAGCCTTGCAGTGTCGGGAAGATCATTGGCAGCCGCCAGGTTCCCCACAGTTACACCGTAGGCCTTGCTGATGCGGAACAGCGTCTCGCCCGCGCGCACGCGATGGTAAGCGGCACCGCCGCACGCGCTCATGCCAAGTAGTGTCAGGATCAGTATCGCCTTGCCAATGCGTGTCATCATGAGCCTCTAGCCCGAGCAGGTCCCCTGCGCGGGCCGGATGGTGTACTACAAAAACCAGCCTCGCTCACCCGATTCTTTCGTTGCGTGCGAAAAAAGTGGATTCCCGCGATTGCCGAGCCGGGACAACAACATCCGCCACAGGCCCCTCGGCCGGCCGATTCGTCAGGCCGCGAGATTCACGGCGACAGACACACCCGCTTTGGCACACAAGCCCACTAGGTAATCAAGGGACAGCTTGTCGACCTTGTTGCGCACGATCTCCGAGATCCGCGGCTGAACCACTCCCAAACGCTTTGCGGCTTGCGCCTGCGTCAGCGACTCATGCTGCATCCATTGTCGCAGGGCCTCAGCGAGTTCACAGCGCAGCAGCATGACGGTCGCTTCGTGCGGCGGAAAGCCTAAGTCGAGAAAGATGTTTCCGCTTCCGCGCGTAACGGCCTTTCGATTCTTCTTCATGGCTTCGCTCCTATTAACCTATACCGCTTGGCAGCAAGGTCGAGATCCGTTGGTTGTGTCCGCCGCGTCTTCTTGTGAAAGGCATGCAGCACATAGACCGCATCCTCAAATTTGGCGACATAGATCACGCGGAACGCGCCTTGATCATCACGCACCCGAAGCTCATAGCTTCCGGCACCCACGCTTGGCATGGGTTTGAAGTCCGATGGCTCGCGCCCCGACTGCACCATGAACAACTCATACCCAGCTCGACGGCGTGCTATCTCCGGAAACGCTGCCAAGTCTCGGCGTGCCGTTCCGACGAAGCATACCGCCTTCATATTTCGCTTATACGATCATTCGTATAAATCGCAAGCAGCGGCCGCTGACCAATTGACGCGTGATGCGAGCAGTGCGGCACTTCAGCCCCATTGCTGGCGAAGCTGCCAACGCTTGGCGAGGAAAAAGACTACCGGATACACCAAGAGTTCCATGACGAAGCTAACGCTGATGCCGCCGATCAGCGGAGCCACCAGACGGCGGGTCACGTCGGCACCGGTGCCGGTGGCCCACAGCAGGGGCAAGAGGCCAATCATGTCGGTGATCACGGTCATCGTCTTCGGTCGAATGCGTTTCACGGCACCCTCATGGGTCGCCGTGTACAGATCGCTCAGGTTACGCATGCGCCCTTCTTCCACGTAGCGGTCGAAGGTGGTGTCGAGATACAGCAGCATTACTTGCCCGGTCTCGGCATCGACGCCGAGCAGGGCAATGATGCCAACCCACACGGCCAAGCTCATGTTGTATCCGAGAGCCCACAGAAACCAGAAAGCGCCGACCAGGCTAAACGGCACGGCCAACAGCACGACCGCAACCCGGAACCAGCTCTGGTTGGCGACGTAGAGCAGCAGCACGATCAAGACCAAGGTAATCGGAATCACCACAGCCAGACGGGCGTTGGCTTTCTCCAGATACTCGAAGCGGCCCGACCACACACGGCTGTAGCCCGGCGGCAAGGGCACTTCGGCCTCGACAGCACGCTTGGCTTCGCTGACGTAACCGCCCAGGTCGCGGCCGGCTATATCGACGAAGATCCACGCGGTACGCTGGGCATTCTCGCTACGAATCATCGACGCCCCGGGCGACACGTGGATATTCGCCAATTGCCCGAGCGGAATCTGCACCTTCGCCGGCGTGTCGACCATGATTTGCCGCAACGCCGGCAAATCATCGCGCAGCTCGCGGGCGTAGCGCACACTCAGCGGGTAGCGCTGCAGGCCTTCGACGGTGGTCGTAACATTCATGCCCCCCACCGCACTTTGAATCGTGTCTTGCACGTCCCCGACAGTAAGGCCGTAGCGAGCCGCAGCACCACGGTCGATATCGAAATCCAAGTAGTAGCCACCCAGGGTTCGCTCCGGATACGCGCTCAAGGTGCCGTTGACGGTGCGCAGAGCCGAAGCGGTGCGCACAGCCACATCGCTCAAGACCTGCAAATCCGGCCCCAACACCTTGATTCCCACCGGCGTCTTGATGCCGGTAGAAAGCATGTTGATGCGGTTCTCAATGGGAAACGGCCAAGCATTGGCGACACCGGGAAAGCTGACGGCCTGGTTCAATCCCACATGCGCCGTGCCGTCGCTGTCGACCCAACCGAACTTGAGCTCGTCGAGAGTAAGCGGACGCCGCTCCGGCCACAGCGTGTGTGTGAACGGCCACTGCGACCACTCAGGCCAGTTGCGAAAGAAGTAGCTCGGGCTGCGCGTGCGCCAGCGGCTCTTGTCCTCGTGCAACTGAATCACCGTTTCGATCATCGATAGAGGTGCCGGATCGGTGGCGCTGTCGGCACGGCCGATCTTGCCATGCACACTGGCTACCTCTGGAAACGCCTTG
Organism: uncultured Binatia bacterium (SeqCode); assembly: GCA_964528465.1. Classification (GTDB taxonomy): domain Bacteria; phylum Desulfobacterota; class Binatia; order HRBIN30; family HRBIN30; genus CAZGSN01. Next base: position 8,729 of record CAZGSN010000079.1, on the reverse strand, counting down.
ATCAACTTGTCGGTCTGCTGCAGCAGCTCCTTGCTCTTGGTGACACTGATGCTCGGGTCCGTGGTCGGCATGTAGAGAAGATCCCCCTCGTCCAATGCCGGCATGAACTCCTCTCCAAGGTGACTTAGCGGGTACAGCGTCGACAGCCCCAGCATCAACATGCCCAACAAGGTGAGCAGCGGATGCCGCATCACTACCCGAAAAAGAGGATCGTAGAGGTGCATCGAGACACGATTGACCCAACTATCTTCCTCCCGGGGAATGCGGCCACGCACCAAGTACACCATGAGCACAGGAACAATGGTCACCCCGAGAACGGCTCCGGCCGCGATGGCAAAGGTCTTGGTGTAGGCAAGCGGCTTGAACAAGCGGCCGGACTGATCTCCGAGCACAAAGATCGGCAGGAAGGCGACGGTAATGATGAGCAGAGAGAAGAACAGGCTCGGCCCCACTTCTTGCGCTGCCTCGAGGACGACTTCCACCTGCGTCCGCGGCACCGCCCCACCGGCCACTCGCTCTCGTTCCAGCTCGATGTGCTTGTGGGCGTTCTCGATCATGACCACGGCAGAGTCGACCATGACGCCAATCGCCAGCGCCAGGCCGCCGAGGCTCATGATGTTGGCGTTGATTCCGAGGAGTTGCATCAGCAGCAACGACACCAGCAAGCCAACCGGCAGGACCACGATGGCAACGAGAGCGCTGCGCACGTGGGCCAAGAAGATTAGGCAAATGAAGCCGACGACGAGCAGCTCTTCGAACACGGCTTCGCGCAAGGTATCGACCGCGCGTTCAATGAGAGCCGAGCGATCGTAGGTAGGCACGACGAAGACACCCGGAGGCAAGCCGTCTTCGAGTTCGAAGAGCTTGGCCTTGGCATCGCGAATGACCTTGTACGCATTCTCGCCGAAGCGAGCGATAATGACGCCGCCGACAGCCTCGCCGGTACCATTGAGTTCGCCGACACCACGCCGCATCTCCCCACCCACCTGCAGCGTCGCCACATTGCCAAGCAGAACCGGAGCACCACGCTCCCCAACCCCCACCGGCACCTGCGCCAAATCCTCGAGGCCACGCAGGTAGCCGCGACTGCGCACCATGTACTCGCTCTCACTCCACTCGACCACCGAGCCTCCAACGTCATTGTTGGAGCGTTGGATTGCCCGCACCACGTCTTGCAGAGGCAGACCGTAGGCGTGCAGCTTGTGAGGATCGAGAACGACTTGGTACTGGCGCACGAAGCCGCCGATGGAGGCAACCTCGGAGACACCGTCCACCGCCGTCAACGGATAGCGGAGCTGCCAATCCTGCAAACTACGCAGTTGCGCCAGATCCTGGTTGGCGGGCAACAGCTCGGAGCCGTCGAGGGGACAGGTCCCAGGCTTCTCGAAGCCGCGCACGCGCCGCAATTCGTCGCGCTCCGCAGGCGGCGCTTGCCCTTCCGCTTCGTACCAGTGCTGGCTCGGCGCGTGGTGCCACAGGCCTTTGGGATGCTCGGCGCAGTAGTACCCGGGATAGAGGGCGTACTGGTACACCCAACCCACGCCGGTGGCATCGGGACCAAGCTTGGGCTCGACGCCGCTCGGCAAGCGGTCGCGGGCAAAGTTGAGGTACTCGAGCACCCGACTGCGCGCCCAATAAATGTCGGTGCCGTCTTCGAACAAGACATACACAAACGACAGCTCGAACATGCTGTAGCCGCGCACGTAGGTAGAGCCGGGGACCGCAAGCATGGCGCTCGCCAACGGGTAGGTAACTTGGTCGTCGACGACCTGCGGATTCTGCCCGGGGAACTCCGTGACGATGATGACCTGCACATCGGAGAGGTCGGGAATCGCGTCGAGACGGATGGTCGATAGCGACCACGCCCCAAGCAAAGTGAGCAGCCCGGTGACGATCAGAACCAGGAATCGGTTGCGAACCGAATATTCAATGAGCGTGCGTATCATGCGCCCCTCCCGAGCCATCCCGCATCTGCCCACTGACCTTGTCCCTCAAATGCTTGCGAATGGCCTCGCGCATGCGGCTTTCGCCATCCAGCAAGAACTGCCCACTGGTGACGACCTTATCCCCCGCCGCCAGCCCGCCGACGATTTGCACCCAACCCGTCTCGCCATTGGCCTCACCGCTTACGCCCATGGTTACCTCGCGCGGCTCAAAGCGGCCTTCCCCCAAAGCAACAAACGTAAGCTGGCGTGTGCCCGTGTCGATGACGGCTTCGCGCGGCACCATGAGAGCTTGCTCAGCGACCTTGGCGCGGATCTCGGCGCTGGCAAACATGCCCTGCCGGAGCTGGCCGTCCCGATTGTCCAATACCAACCGCGCCCTTGCTGTGCGGGACACCGGGTCGAGGTGCGGATGCACGAATGCAATCTCTCCTTGCAAACGCACTCCTGGCAGGGAACCAACCGCGGCCGTCACCTCCTCGCCGACGCGCACCAGAGGAAGATCCTGCTCGTAGACCTGCAGGTCGAGCCACATCGTGGAGCGGTCGTTGAGCCGTAAGACACGGTCGCCGGCTTGCACCGCAGAGCCGGCAGATACCGCCTTCTCCGTCACGTGCCCACTGATCGGGCTATAGAAAGTGATGGACGACGGGGCATGCTCAGCGCCCGCTAGCCTCTCAACTTGCTCGTGCGACAGCCCCATCAGCGCGAGCTTGCGCTGCGCACTAACGTAGAGAGAGCCAAGTGGGCCATCGCTCGCGCCCCGGCCCCCATGCGAGCGCCGTGCAGCGATCAGCTCTTCGACGGCAACTTGCAACTCACGGCTGTAGAGGTCGAAGAGCGGAGCCCCGGCTTCGACGTGCATGCCCTCGACATTGGCATATAGCTTCTCGATCCATCCGGAGACGCGCAGGCTGATATCGATTTGCTTGGACTCCGGCTCCGCCAGATAACCGACGGCCCGCACCCGCGTGTACAGTGCGCCCTCGACCACCGGCGCCGTGCGCAGACCCATGTTCTGTACCATGTGGGGATCAATCAGAAGAAAGCTGTCGCCGGCGCTATCTCCCACCTTGAGTGGCGTCAGAGCCATGCCGCAGATCGGGCAGTTGCCCGGCTTGTCCTGGATCACCTGCGGGTGCATGCCGCAGGTCCACAGTTGCACGTCTTCCTGCGCCACAGCCACATCGATTCCCCCAGCAAGAGGAGGAACCGTCACGAGGATTGCGACGGCGACAAGTCGTATGCTGCAAGCGCGCCGCATGCCGCTACTCAATCTCATCCTTTTCCCCGCCCTACGGCCCTGCTTCCCTTCCAAGATCATCGCTGGGGCTCCTCTTTCTGGTCTTGACACCTCGTTCCCAGGCAGAGCCGGCTTTGCCCTTCCGTTTGGGTTTCCATCGGATGCGGACCGAGGGCGGCCCGTCTCCACGGACAAATCCCCAATATTCGTAAGCAATGGAGACGCCGCGCCCTCGCGGCGCATAAGCCGGATTGCCTGCCCAATCGAATTGGCGGCCAAATCCGGCTCTGCCTGGAAACCGCCTGCTTTCGCCGGCATGACGCATCAACGACAACTCGTCCTTGCTCGCGTCCTGCTGTCATGGCTGTTGCTCTTCATTCCGGTTTGCCACCGCGGTTGGCGGCGCCGACGAATCCACCTCGACACCGGCTTGTGATTCCAGCTCCGCCAAACGGATCTCTCGCAGCATGCGGGCTTCGGCGACGGCGCCCCTCGCCTCGAGCAAAGTACGCTGGCTCTCGACAACTGCTGCCAGAGCGCCTTCCCCCGCCTCGTAGGACCGTTGTGCTGCCGCGGCGGCCAGGCTGGCTAGCGGCAGGATCTCTTGTTGCAGCAGTGCTTCCTGACGCTCCTGGCTACGCAAGGACAGCAGCGTCGCCACGAACGCGCCGGCGCGATCGCGCTTCGCCTGCGCCAGCTCCGCCTCCGTCGCGCGCAGCATGGCTTCGGCTGCGGCAATACGGCCGCGCAATTGCGGCAGCATCGTAGAAAGGGTCACGGCGGCGCCCACCATCTGCTCCATGCCCCCGTTGATGGTTACGAAGGGGTTGATGTCCGGCAGAAACTGTAAGCGAGCCAGCTCCAATGCCGTGCTGCCACCGGCCGCGGCATGTGCCAGGGCTTCCAGGTCGGGGCTGCGTGCCACACCCGTGGCTAACAGCTCGGCATCTTCAGGTGCACTACGCGCAAGCGGCAGGGGCGACGGAGGTTGCAAGGTCGCGTCCGCGGGACGCGCGGCCATTGTATTGAGCTGCGCCCGTTGTTGGCGCAGGTTCGCCTGCAATACCTCGAGGCGATTCTGCTCTTGAGCCAACGCCAAGGACGCCTGGATGGCGTCCTGCTGGCTTGCACCGGTATCCGCTTTGGCACGCGCCGAGGTCACTGCCATTTCCAAGAGGGCAACCAACTCGTGCTGCAAGCGGATGCGCTCGCCGAGCAATGCCATCTCAAAGTATGCCGTCAGCACCCGCTGCTGGACGACCAGCCGCAGACTTCGCAGCCGGGTTTCGGCAACCCGAGCATTCGCCAGGGCCACCTCACCCGCGGCCATTACCTTCTGCGGTAGCGAGAGGTTCTGCATGGAGTTGGGGGCAAGCGACAGCGAACCACGGTCCCAGCCTTTGCCAGCACCGCCGAAGAGATAGGACGCACCAATCATCACATCCGTGTTCGGGTACCCGGCGGCCACGTCGATCTCGGCAAGAGCCGCTCGCCATTGAAAATACGCCACTTCGACTTCACCGTTACTCGCGAGTGCGCGGCGCAGCAGTTCCTGCCAACTGGGTTGGTCCGACACTTCCGGCAGGATGCGTTGCACGACAGGCACGGCATAGGCCGTGCCGACCAGCTCTGCCTTTAGTCTCTCTTCCTCAGTACCGTGTGGCGCGAGCACACAACCCGAGGCGAGACTGAGCATGGCGATCGGCCACACTGCTCTGCTGAGCTTCATCATTTCCTCCACGTCTCTGCGGCGCGCCGAAAGCAAGGCGCACAAGGACCTGCGGAACACACCCGCAAGCCAACATCACACGATCAGAGAGGAGGAATCAGAGGAGAAGGAGAACGCTCTGCTGCACCGGAGTGCGTGGTGGTGCCAATCCGTTGCGAGTCGCATTGCGAGCCGAATGGAAGGTGAACTCCGAAGATGGGATCAGGGCAACGACACCGACTAGGGCGGGAGCAAGGATACGCTTGGCATTGGCCGCGCCGGCAAGAAGAGTGCTTGCCGATTGCGAAAGCGAACGCTGCGGCTGACAGCAACAAGAGCCGCTGTCCATGCGGGCTTGGTCGCAGCACCCCTGCATGCGCTTGGCCGAGGCGCACGACATGGCCACCGCAGGGCAAGCAGCAACTGCCGCAAACGCCAGCGTCACAACCAAACAAGCCGTGAGGATTCGGCGAACCATCAGGCTGCCGAGGCTACTCGCCACAAGGAGATGCGTCAACCGGAGACTGGCATTACCCCCAAACCGGGATCGCCATTCCATCTGACGCGGGCTGAGGGCAGCCCGTCTCCTTTGCCGGCTGATGGAACACAAGCAATGGAGACGCCGTGCCCTCACGGCGCGTCAGACGCAAGCTTCAAGACGATGGGCAAGTCTAGAGGATAGTTCCAGTTACACCGATCCCAACACCCCATCGAGGAGGCAGTGCGTCAGCGGTAAACGGATTCTCCACTCCTCGTCGTCCAGCATCGCTCGCAGGCGGCCCAGATCCGCCAGTTCATCAATGTCGAAACTGGTTGCTAGTAGGCGCAGAGAGAGGTGCTGGGTCGAGATCTTCTCCTTCGTGGCGGCCAGTACGGCATTGGTTCCCATAGGCACGGCGGTGAAGATATCGTGCATGTGGCGCATGGCTACCAAGTAGTAGCCGCCGTCTGCGCTTGGTCCGAGAACAATGTCGGCGCCCTGCCCCAACGCCGCCACGGCCGTCTCGCAGGCATCTTCGGCAAGATGCGGCATGTCGGCTCCCACCATGACAACGGTTTCGTACCCGAGCCCAAACAGATCGGCGAAGGCGTGGTACATGCGTTGCGCCAGGTCGGTCCCGCGTTGTGGCAAGGTCCGGCGCGGTCGTGCAAACAGTCCGGGAAAGTCGGCGTCGGCCGGGCTGAAGCACCACACCAAGTCGAGAGTGTCGCGACCACAGAAGCGAGCATCGAGATCCTGGAGAAAGGCAGTGTACAGCCTGCACGCCGCCTCGGCTCCGATGGCGGTGGCCAGTCGCGTCTTGACGTGGCCGGTGGTTGGGTAGCGCGCCATCACTACCAGTGCAGTGCGATTGCAAACCTGCATGCCTTCTGTCTCTGCCCCGCGGTTTAATGCTAAGAGAGGCTGCGTGCCAAGTAGCGGCGCCTACAAGATCACCGAGACGGCAGCAAGCAACGGCCACCAGACGCTTGCCATCGCCGGCCGTATCGAGATCCACAACATGAACGCTGTGCTCGACGACGTGCGCCGTCGGCTCGGCGGCAAGCTCGCGCGTCTCGACCTCGACCTCTCCGCCGTCAACTACTTCGACAGCGGCGGCGGCGCGTTCTTGATCCAACTACGAAGAGAGCTGCACACACGTAAGGCCAAGCTTCACATTGCCGCCTCCACGCCAGCCATCGACGGTTTCCTCGATCTCATTGACGAAGAGGCCCTGATGCAACCGCGTTCGCTGGCAGCAACTCCACGCCAGCCATTCGCAAGCAGCCTCGGGGCGGCCACGCTGGATCTTCTCCTAGATGCCCGGGAACTGGTCGTCTTTACCGGCGAACTCATGCTCGGCTTGCTGATTGCCGCACGGCATCCACGTCGGCTGCGCTGGCGTGAGACTTGGCTCTACATGGAGAGGGCCGGCATCGATGCGCTACCTATCGTTGCCTTGATCAGCTTTCTGATGGGCCTCATCACGGCCTTCCAAGCCTCCGTGCAGCTCAGCCAATTCGGCGCCGACATCTACGTTGCCAACCTCGTCGGCCTGTCGATCGTGCGTGAACTGGGGCCGCTGATGACGGCCATCATCGCCGCCGGCCGTTCCGGCGCCGCCTTCGCCGCCGAGATTGGCACCATGAAAGTTTCCGAAGAGGTCGACGCCTTGACCACCATGGGCCTCGATCGCACGCGCTTTTTGGTCACGCCCAAGGTTCTCGCTCTGGTCTTCATGCTGCCCTGCCTGACCCTCTTTGCCGATGTCGTCGGCATCCTTGGGGGTATGTTCGTGTCGGTGGTTGGTTTGGACATGCCGGCGCAGGTATTCCTACGGCAAACCCGTTGGGCCGTCGGTCTGTGGGATGTGTTCTCCGGGCTGATCAAGACGATTGCGTTTGCCGTCTTGATTGCCGGGGTTGGCTGCTTGCGCGGGTTTCAGGCGCACAGCGGCGCCGAGAGTGTCGGGCGTGTCACCACTTCCGCTATCGTCGCCGGCATCTTTCTCATCATCATTGCCGACGCCGTGTTCACCGTGATTTTTCACTTTTGGTAGGCCGATGCCGATACCCGCACCCGACACCATCATCTCCGTCGAGCACCTCAGCGCTCGCTATGAAGACCGCACCATTCTGGATGACGTCAGCTTCGAGGTCCGCCGCGGCGAACGCTTCGTAATCGTCGGCGGATCGGGCTGCGGCAAGACCACACTGCTGCGGCACATGATCGGCTTGCAACGCCCCGCCGCCGGACGCGTGTGGCTCGACGGCGACGATGTCGGCAACGCCAGGGATGCGGAACTCAACCGCATTCGCCGTAAGTTTGGTTTGCTGTTTCAGGCCGGAGCGCTGTTTGGGTCCCTAACTCTGGGCGAGAACGTGGCCCTGCCTCTGGAGGAATATACGACGCTGCCGCGCAGTAGTATCGAGCTGCTGGTGCGCATGAAGCTCGACATGGTGAAGCTCGACGGCTTCGAAGACTATCTCATCTCGGAACTCTCCGGCGGCATGAAGAAGCGGGCGGCTCTGGCGCGTGCCATGGCTCTCGACCCTGCAATTTTGTTTTTCGACGAGCCATCCGCAGGCCTTGACCCGGTGACCTCGGCCGAACTCGATGAACTCATCGTTCAGGTCAACCATAGCCTCGGCACAACTATCGTAGTCGTTACCCACGAGCTTCCGAGCATCTTCACCATTGCCGATCGCGTCATCATGCTCGACGGCGAGAGCAAGTCGATCATTGCTGCCGGCCAACCCAAGGCGTTACGCGACGACCACCCGGACGCGCGCGTGCACGCCTTTTTCAACCGGCAGCCCAGTCCAAGCTTCCGCAGCAGGAGGGAAATCCGTGGCGACCGAAGCGCATAAGTTTCAAGTCGGTCTGTTTGTCATCGCGGCTAGCTTGATTGCCGTGGGCGCGGTCATCTGGCTGGGAGCCAGCCATCTACTCGAAGACACGCAGCGCTTCGTCACCTACTTTGCCGAGTCGGTGCAAGGACTGGAACCCGGCTCGGCCGTCAAATACCGCGGTGTTCCGGCAGGCCGTGTCGACGCCATTCGCATTGCCCCCGATGGGGAGCTGATCGAGGTCGTGCTCGACATCGATGTGCAATCGGCGAGCGCCCTGAAGAGAGATCACACCATCCGTGCCACCTTAGAGCTGAGCGGTATCACCGGACTACGCTACATCGAGGTCGACCGGCGCTCCGGAGAAGCGCTGCTGCAATCCCCTACCTTCACCTTTCACACCGATTATGAGGTCATTCCCTCCGCGCGCTCCAGTTTCAAAGCCGTGCAATCGGCTCTTGCCGATGTCTACGACAAGGTCATGCAACTCGACCTCGGAGGCATT
>CAZGSN010000078.1:0-8786 GCA_964528465.1 uncultured Binatia bacterium (SeqCode) | reverse complement strand
TTGAACACGTCGTGATGCGCTTTTTCGATCTCGTCAAACAGGATCACACAGTACGGTCGTCGGCGTACAGCCTCCGTAAGCTGCCCGCCCTCTTCGAATCCCACATACCCGGGAGGGGCGCCAATCAGACGCGCCACGGTGTGCTTCTCCATGTACTCCGACATGTCGATGCGGATCATGGAAGCTTCGGAATCGAATAGGAATTCGGCGAGTGCACGGGCTAGCTCGGTCTTTCCCACGCCTGTCGGTCCCAAGAAAATAAACGAACCGATGGGGCGATTGGGGTCTTTGATCCCAGCCCGGGCGCGGATCACAGCGTCGGCAACCGCGGTCACGGCTTCGTCCTGACCAATCACCCGCTTGTGGAGGTGGCTTTCGAGCTGCAGCAGCTTCTGCATTTCTCCTTCGAGCAGCCGGCTTACGGGAATTCCGGTCCACCGTGCCACCACCTCGGCAATGTCATCTTCGCCCACTTCCTCTTTCATCAAGCGCGGCCCACTGGCTGCAGTCGTGAGCTCCGCCTCACCCGCTGCCAACTGCTTCTCAAGTTGGGCCAAGGTGCCGTACTTGAGTTCGGCAACGCGATTGAGATCGTATTGCCGTTCCGCCTTGCCGATCTCGACTTTTGTTTCTTCAATGGCGCGGCGCACCTCGCGCAGCTTGCCAATGGCTCCCTTTTCGCTCTCCCAGCGGGCACGTAAAGCCGTCGACTCGGCATTGAGGTCGGCAAGCTCCTTCTGCAGCTTCTCGAGGCGATCCTTCGATGCCTTGTCGGTCTCTTTGCGCAAGGCTTCGCGCTCGATCTCTAGCTGCATGACGCGCCGCGACACCTCGTCGAGTTCCGAAGGCATGGAATCGATTTCCGTGCGCAACTTCGCGGCGGCCTCGTCGACCAGATCGATAGCCTTGTCAGGCAAGAAGCGATCGGTGATGTAGCGATTCGAAAGAACAGCAGCCGAGACCAGCCCGCTGTCCTTGATGCGCACGCCGTGATGGACCTCGTAGCGTTCGCGCAAGCCGCGGAGGATCGAGATGGTGTCTTCGACGCTGGGCTGCTCGACCATCACCGGCTGGAAGCGGCGTTCCAGAGCGGCGTCCTTCTCAATGTGCTTGCGATATTCGTCGAGGGTGGTGGCCCCAATGCAGTGCAACTCGCCACGCGCCAGCAATGGCTTGAGCAAATTGCTGGCATCCATGGCTCCTTCGGCGGCACCAGCACCGACGACGGTATGTAGTTCGTCGATGAAGAGGACGATGTCGCCGCCCGCGTCCTGGACTTCCTTGAGCACCGCCTTGAGGCGTTCTTCAAACTCCCCGCGGAACTTCGCGCCTGCAATCAGAGCCCCCATGTCGAGAGATACGACCTTGCGATCGCGTAGGCCTTCGGGGACATCTTTGCGTACGATGCGTTGTGCCAAGCCCTCGACGATGGCGGTCTTGCCGACGCCAGGCTCCCCGATGAGGACAGGGTTGTTCTTGGTACGCCGCGATAGCACTTGGATGACACGGCGGATCTCCTCGTCCCGGCCGATGACCGGATCCAGCTTCCCCTGGGCGGCAAGCTTGGTGAGATCGCGTCCGTATTTCTCCAAGGATTGATAGGTGCCTTCCGGATTCTGGCTGGTGACCCGCTGGTTCCCGCGCACACTCTGCAAGGCCTCCATCAGCGATTGGCGCTGGACCCCGTGTTCCTTGAGGAGCTTTCCCGCGGCACCGCGGTCTTCGCAGGCAGCGAGCAGAAGGTGCTCCACGCTTACGTATTCGTCTTTGAGCTTTGCGGCTTCGTCTTCGGCTTGGGTGAGAATGCGATTGAGACGCGGGGTGAGGAATACTTGGTCGGGGGTTGCTGCGGGGCCTGAGACCTGGGGCAGTCGGCCTAGCTCGGCCTCCAGTTGTTCCTTGAGACGCATCGGATCCGCCTTGGCCGCCTTGAGAATGGCCCTTGCCAATCCATCCTGCGGCTCGAGTAGGGCTACGAGCAGGTGCTCTAGGTCAATGCCTTGATGGTTGAGGCGGCTAGCGAGTGCTTGTGCTTGCCGCAGGGCCTCTTGGGACTTCTCGGTGAAGCGACTGATGTTCATCGAACCTCCAGTGCGGGGCAGAGTAATCATCATCGCGCGCATGACAACCTGCGTCATTCACGGAATGGCGTGTTCTCAGTCGTCTCCGCTTTGCAGTTGGTTCGTTGACAAGAGCGCGTTACGAAGGATAGCTTCGCACGACGATGCAGTTCCCACGTTCGATCGCAAGCAGATGTGGAGTGGTGAGATAGTGCTCACTCGCACCGCAGTCCGCTTGGCTCGCGTTATCGGTGGGATCGCCTTCTTGATCTTGGGTGTCGTCGGGCTGTTCCTACCCTTTTTGCAGGGGATCTTGTTCTTGGTGATTGGCCTGACCCTCCTCAGTCAAGAGAGCGAGCGTGCGAGGGCATTGTCGGAATGGCTACGGGAGCGGTTGCCCGCTGCGCGCATGCGCAATCCAGGGAGTGAGGAAGAATGACGTTGAAGGATGAAAAGGACCGCCTGGGCGACAAGCTGCGCGAGGTCGAACGTGGTCGCGAGGATCACTACTTCGCACAGCGTGACCGCGAGCTGATCGACAAGATGAAGGCAGGGCAGGACAGCGAGCCCGGCCTTCCCCCGGAATCACTGGGACACTGCCCAAAGTGTGGTGCCCGCTTGCAGCACCGCGAATTCCGTGGCGCGATGGTAGACGAATGCGCCAAGTGCGGTGGCTTGTGGCTCGACAAGGGCGAGTTGGAAGCAATCGCAAGCGGCGAATCGGAAGGGTGGGTCGCCCGCTGGTTGCGTACGCAATTCTCCCGGGATTGAACAGCAAGCGCCGCGCTTGCTGCCGTGAGTTGCGCAGCCGCTAGCCAATGCAGCAGAAGAGATTCCTGCTGTGCACCGGTTCACGGCCGTAAGAGTTCACCTGCTATCGCGAACCAGGCGTGCAAACGCCTCGAACGTCACCGCGTGGGCAGTGACAGAGTGCTCCACCTCGGTGATCTTCCGGTAGAACTCCCGCGCTTCATCGCCGCGGGCGACCCACCACACGAAGGTACGGCCTCGTGCAGCAGCGTCGCGGGCCACGCCGGCCAGAAGGGCACGGCCGATTCCTTGGCGGCGGGCATCGGCATCGACGAAGATATCGCAAAGGTAAACGCCGCGGGCGGTGAAGGCAGGCTCATATGCGTCGTGGAACAAGGCGTAGCCCTTCAGCGTACCCTCATCGTCGGCAACCAGGACTTTGAACTGCGGCTCGGAGCCAAAGGCATCTTCTAGGAATCGGGCCGCGTCAAACGCCGCGAGATCGTCTCCCAAATGCACCATCAGTGCCAATGCCATCTCGCATAGCGGAGGGCCGTCTTGTGGCTGAGCCCAGCGAATCTGGGCCTTATCCCGAAGCATACGCCAGTGCTCACCACCCAGCTAAATCGGCGGCGCGGGCACGATGAATCGCCGCCTCACCCAGAAAGCTGCGATCGAAGACGGCGCGGCGGAACCATAGATGCAGATCAAACTCCCAAGTGAAGCCGATGCCGCCGTGGAGTTCCGTAGCGTCGCGGGTGACCCGGTCGTACAGGTCGCTCATGTGGGCCTTGACCATGGCGGCGTGGCGCGCCGACTTATCCTGAATACGATCAAAGGCGTGCGCCGCATACCACAGCAGGGCCAAGGACGGCTCAATCTCGCAAGCCAGGTTGGCAATCTGGTGCTTCACCGACTGGAAGGCGCCGATGATCTGCCCAAACTGCTGGCGTGTCAGAGCATACTCCGTGGTCATGTCGAGGCAGCGCCGCGAACCGCCATAGGCATCCGCTGCAATTAGAACACAGCCGGCATCCAGAGTGCGCTGTAAAGCCTCCGCATTGCCTACCTTCACGGCCGCAGTGTCCTTGAAGTCGACGGCCTGCACACGGCGCGTCATGTCGATGACGTTGAGGTCGGTCGTCGTAATCCCCACGGCATCTCGCTCCACGAGCCACAACCCGGGGCCGTCCGCATCAACGGCCGCAACGATCAAGGCATCGGCGAGCGCCGCATAGGGCACGAACGGCTTGCTGCCGTTGAGCTTGCCGTCTTGCGCACGGGTCGTGAAGCGACTCGGATTCCACTCGCTGTCCGCTTCGCCAAGGGCAACACTGAGAATTGCTTGGCCGTTGGCAACGCGGGGCAGCCACGCTGCCTGCGCACTAGCGCTGTCTCCTTCGAGCAAGGCGGTGGTGCCCATGGCATTGCCTAGAAATGGGCCGGGTGTGCACGCGTAGCCAAGCTCCTCTGCCGCCAGGGCAAGATCCAGAAGCTCGAGCTGTGAGCCACCGTGCTGGGTGGGAACGGTCAAGCCGCTGATGCCTAAGTCGACCAGGCCACTCCACAGGGCCGGATCGTGACCTGTGTCGCTCTCCATGATGGTGCGCACGCGTGTCGTTGGGCACTGCTCGTCGAGAAAGCGCTTGATGGTTTGCTTGAGCAGTACCTGATCTTCTGAAAGTCCAAAGTCCACAACGATACTCCCTGTCTTTGAATGGCGAGACGCTTATTTGCGAGCCACGGCGGCATCGCGGGGCAAGCCTAGCCCACGCTCGGCGATGACGTTGCGCTGGATGTTGGCGGTACCACCGGCGATCAGCACTCCCAGCGACCACATGTAGGCCGTGAGAAACATGCCCATGGCTGGGGCGTTGGGCTCGCCCGGGGCCAGCATGCCGCGGTCGCCCAGGGTGTCCATGGCTAGACGCGCAACCTCGTAGCCGAGCTGCGTGCCGTAGAGCTTGCTTACCAAGCCGGCGAGTCCGGGCTCTTCGTTACGGGCCTGCATCGTCAGCAAGCGATAGCCGTGGTACTCGTTGGCGAGGACCTTAGTCTCCAGTTCGACAATCTTGTTGCGAATGGCGGGATCTTTGATGGCTGGCTGCCCACGTAGGTTCATGCCCTGGGCCAGCATGATGACGCCATCCAATGTCCGCTTGCTCAGTGCCGAGTTACCGATCAGTGCACGTTCGTGCTTGAGAGTCGATCGGCTGACGCTCCAACCATTGCCGCGCTTGCCGACCAGGTTCTTCAGCGGCACGCGCACGTTGTCCAGGAAGACCTCACTGAAATCCGCTTCGCCAGTCATCTGGCGCAAGGGGCGCACATCAATGCCGGGTGTCTTCATGTCGATCAGCAGGTAGCTGATGCCGTCATGCTTGGGGGCGTCGGGCTCGGTACGTACGAGGCAGAACATCCAGTCGGCACCTTCGGCGTTGGAGGTCCAGATCTTCTGGCCGTTTACCACCCAAAAGTCGCCATCGATCTCGGCTTTGGTGCGCAGCGAAGCTAGGTCACTCCCCGAGCCCGGCTCGCTGTAGCCCTGGCACCACCAAATATTGCCGAGCAGGGTGTCGCGTACGAACTGTTGGCGCTGCTCTTCGGTGCCGTGCTCTACCAGCGTGGGCGCGAGCATGCTCGGGCCCTGTCCCATGAGTTCCCCCGGAGCTTGGGCGCGGCGAAATTCTTCACTGATGATGGCCGACTTGAGCGGATCAAAGGATTGTTCGCCACCGCCGTAGCGTTTCGGAATGCCGCGGTAGAGGTAGCCGCGCTCGATGGCCTTGAGGCGAAAGCGCGTGGCCGTAGCATCGAAGCGCACCTGGAAGCCGAGCGACATGCCGCGCGGGTCGGGCGGCGGGGCGCTGTTGCGATCCTCATCCGTCCAATTCTGTTCCAGAAACTCGCGCACCTCGGCGCGGAACGCTTCGTATTCCGCGCTGTAAGTCAGATCCATGTTGCTCTCCCATCGTGCAAAGTGGCGCTCGACTTACCGCAGTGCGTCAGACGCGGCAAGCAGGGCTGCCGGCGGGTTCATGGGCACGGAGAATGGAATCTTGTCAGTCTCGTATGTCCTGGGTTCGCTTGCTCCTCGTTGCTTGGTTGGTATGGTGCGCGCATGAGCCTGCATGCACATCACGCTGGGGATCGCCAGTCTGCAATTTGTGCCGTGCTGACGGTGAGTGACACGCGCACGGCAGAGACCGACAGCAGCGGGGCTTGTATCCGGACCCTCTTGCACGAGGCGGGGCATCGGGTGGCACACTATGCCATACACCGTGACGAGCCGGCGCAAATCTCGGCAGCGATCACGAATCTTCCTCGCGACGTGCAGGTGGTTCTGCTCAGCGGTGGAACGGGCATTGCCCCGCGTGACACAACCTATGAAGCCATTGCGGGCCTAATCGATAAGCCAATGCACGGCTTCGGGGAGCTGTTTCGCATGTTGAGTTACGAGCAGGTCGGTGCTGCGGCGATGCTGAGCCGCGCCATCGCCGGGGTGGCCGGTGGCCGCGTGCTCTTTTCGATGCCGGGCTCGCGCGCGGCGGTGGAACTAGCCATGACGAAACTGATCTTGCCGCAGCTTGGCCACGTGGCCGCATTGTTGGGGCAGCGGCCATGAGGGTGGAGCTACGGTTCTTTGCAATCCTGCGTGAGCGGATGGGCTGCAGTGCTGCCAGCCACGAAATCGACGCCGGGGCACGGGTCGGCGATTTGTGGAATGCCTTGTGTGCGCAATCGCCACAGCTCGCCGAACACAGCGGATCGGTGTCATTCGCGGTCAATCGCGAATACGTCGATGCCAGTCACGCTCTCTGTGATGGCGATGAGTTGGCCTTGATCCCTCCGGTGAGTGGTGGATGAGAGTCCACGATTCCCAATGCTTTCTGAGCGTGGGTTTCTGAAAAGGAGGCCGGGTGTTCGCGATTTCTGAGACACCAATCGATATTGCGGCCGTGCAGGCAGCCGTGAATGTGGCTGCTGCCGGAGCCATCGCCACCTTCCTGGGAATCACGCGTGAGCACAACGCGGGGCGTCGGGTCTTGCGGCTGGAATATGAGGCCTATCCTGAAATGGCAGTGGCGGAGATGGAAAAGATTGGCGCGGAGGTCCGGCAACGCTGGCCGGTGGAGCGAATTGCGATTGTCCACAGGATCGGCGTTGTTCCGGTGGGAGAAGCCAGCGTGGCCATCGCCGTGTCGGCCGCGCACAGGCAAGCCGCCTTTACGGCCTGCCACTTTGCCATCGATCGACTCAAGGAAATCGTTCCGATTTGGAAGAAAGAGCACTTCGAGGGTGGTGAGGTGTGGATTGGCACGCAGACCAGCAGCCCTCCTGTTCTTGTCGCGAGCTGACGCCCACGCTCACGCTCACTGGCGCGCGTTCTTTCCGCGCGTCAAGTGCAGCGTGATGTTCGGCCGTTTCGTGACTCCACCTTTGCCCTCGGGGTCGGAATCGGTATCGGCATCGGGGTCGATGTCTGGCTCTGACATTGTCCGCCGTCGAAAGAGCACCGCGGACTTTCGAGAACAGCCTGGGTCGCCCGCCCTCCAGTGCTGACCGCGAGTAATCTCGAAATATCGGTGGTGTCACCGTCGGTCGGCGTTCCATTCCCCTCAGCGATATTCAGCGGGACTGCCTGCGAGGCTCGCAACAACTGCTCCTTTGCGTTTCGATGCCTCTCGATGCCTTCACAGAGGCGATGCTCGCGGCCGAGGCTCATGGTGCTGCCCTCGATTCCGATGCCGATCCCGATTCCAACCCCGATCTGGTTGCACGGCTACTTGTGCAGAGGTTCCCTAAGCCCGAAAACATCAGTTCAATCACTCACGTTCTCGCGAGGGCACTGGGAACGGCCTTCGAGACGCGGCCTGGACTGATGGCCGCTCCTCAGGCCGAACGGAAGATTTGTTGACTGATCCCAGCAACCGTTCGCGCTGAGGAGCCGCCTCCTGAGTAGCGAAGCGTATCGAAGGATTTTGGCGGCGTCTCGAAGCGCTAGGCCAGTCGCCGTGCACGCCAACTGAGGTTTTCGGGCTAAGGCAGCGGCGCAGGGTTGTCGCACTCGATGAAGCGCGTGCGCAGTGCCGGTGCACCGTCGGCATCGGCCAGCCCTCCGAAGAATACGTTTCCCCAGTCGTCGGCATCGCGCAAAGTGCTCAGTGCACCCTGACACCACAGCGGCTGATTCGGCTCCGAAGGATTGATGTCGGTGCTCACTCCACTTTCGATTACTGTGTTGCCGTTCCAGTCCCACGCCGGCACTCCGCAGGTGCCTTGGTTCTCATCGAGGTCGCCTTCGTTCAGGGTGACGCGATCACCGAGGGAGTAGTTCAAGACACCGTCGCCGAGCGGGTCGCAATCCGCGTCGACGCCGGGAAACTGATAGAGGTAGTTCATTACCGAATTGTAGTTGGGCTTGTAGTTGCAGTTGTCCGTACCGCCATGGAAGAGGCCGAGGTTGTGCCCGAGTTCGTGCATGATGGTGTGTGCCACGTTGTGGTCGGAGTTGGCGCAATAGAGGGAGACGATCATGTCGTCGCCGAACAGTTCGGCGTAACCCGAGCTAGCGCTGTTCGTGTTGTAGCGGTGCGGCAAGATTACGTAGTGGAAATAGCCGCTGCGATTGCTGGCGAAGTTGGTGGCCTTGTAAGCAACGAACTCGGCACTGTTGACGTCGGCGGTGAACACGCCATCCGAATCGGCAATCAGATTGCCGTCGGTGAAAGCGCCCCCCTGGCCACGGTCATGAAGAAAGTGGATGCCGGTGCTGCCGTCTGGATTGCTCACTGGCGCGGCCGCGAAGGCAGCCGTCACCAGATCGAGAGCTGCTGCCGTCGGGCGATGGGAATGGGCGCCGCAGTCGAGGCTGTCCTCGAACCAATCGTACTCCACCAGCAGATCCTTGTGCACGGGGCTGACGCCCAAGTTCGGTAGATCGAGGCCTGCCGTGGTGCCGAGGATCTCGTCGCC
>CAZGSN010000077.1:0-5557 GCA_964528465.1 uncultured Binatia bacterium (SeqCode) | reverse complement strand
GGTTCCATCCGACGCGGGCTGGGGGCAGCCCGTCTCCAATGCTCACGCAAATCAGCAATGGAGACGCCGCGCCCTCGCGGCGCATCAGGCGAAACGCCTCCGTCGACGACTTTGGCGTGGCCCTGCGCCGGATCTGGGGAGCGCTTGACGCACCGCCGTTGCGCAGTGTACGCGCCATGCATGTCGCTGCGCGTCTTTCTTTCCAGCACCTTCCTCGACAACGGCGAGCGCCGCGCGGTGGTGCGGGACGTGGTTCAAATCGCGGGCCTGACGCCGGTCGATCGCTTCACCGCCAGCGACGAGCCGACCGTGGAGGTGTGCAAGCGTCTGGCGGCGGAGTGCGATGTCTACGTCGGCATCATTGCCCATCGCTACGGCTGGATTCCGCCTGGGCACGAATCTTCTATCACCGAGATCGAATACGCCGCCGCCAAAGCCGCCGGCCGCCCGCGTCTGATGTTTGAGATCGATCCGAACATTGCGGTGATCATCGAGCGCGACTTCGACGAGCTTCCGGACCGCTTCAAGAAACAGGAGTTGCTTGAAGCCTTCCGCGCCAAGTTTCGCGCCGACCAAATGCCGGCACGCTTTACCGAGACCACATTGAGTGGCCTGGTGTCGCAGGCCCTGTACGACTTCAGTGGCAAGCGGCCCACCAGCCCGCCGCCTTCGACTGAGACGCGAGTAAACGAGGAAGAGGAGATCGAGCGCTACAGGAGCAAAGCGATCGGCTGTTACAAGGATCTGGAACTGGCTGGTTTCAAGTCCCGCTTGCGCATTCCTATCAGCCTGGAAAGGTTGCATGTGCCGCTGCACGCGGTGGTCGACCTTCGCCTGACGGCGGATTCAACGTTCGGCAACGCCGCGGAGGCGGAGAACAAGTTGCGCGACCTGCATGCGGCGCATGAGATTCCTCTGAGCCAGGCGTTTCACGAAATTCACCGCCGCCAGCGCCGAGGCATTGTGATTCTTGGGGATCCAGGCTCGGGCAAGACGACCCACCTCAAGAGCTTGCTCTTATGGTGCCTGAGCCAGGAAGCTGGACGCGGCCCTGCAAGGTTAGGGTTGCCTGCCGACCTGCTTCCGGTGTTCCTACCACTGCGCAACCTTCGCGACCCGTCACAAGGCTTGGGTGCCTTTATTGAGCAAGAACTCGATGCGGAGCACTTGGCGATGCCACCGGGCTTCGGGGCGTGCATGCGCAAACGCGGGCACCTGCTCCTGCTGTTCGATGGTCTCGATGAGGTTGCCGATGCGACGCAGCGTGCGACCGTGGCGCGTTGGATCGAAGAGGCACTCGTGCAACTGCCGAATTGCGTGCCGGTGGTCACCTGTCGCTTCGCCGGATATCACGGCCAGGCCCAACTGGAGCCCGAGTTCCTCGAGCTACATTTACGCCCATTGACGGCTGAGCAATCGGAGGCCTTCGTTCGCAACTGGTATCGCATCGTCGAGACGGCACTGGCTGCCGACACCACTCGGGGCGAGTCGCTAGCAATAGATAAGGCGGAGGAATTGCTGTCTCGCTTGCGCGAGCCCGGCTTCCGCAGCGCTCGCATGGCGGAGATGACCCGCAACCCCCTGTTGCTGGCCAATCTTTGCCTTGTGCATCGCGACCGTGGGAGCTTACCGCGTGGTCGTGCCCGCCTGTACCAGGAATGCATCGATGTTCTACTAGAACATCAGCGGGGTGACTCTCGACTGGTGCCGATAGACGCCGTGCATGGGCACAGGGTGTTACAGCCGGCAGCGTGGTGGTTGCACGCAGAAGAGGGGCGCACGCGGGCCACAGCCGCGGAGCTGGCGCCGGTACTGGAGCCGGCCCTGCAAGCGGTGGGCTGGCAGGGCGGCAGCGCCGTGGATCTGTTGCGACGCGTGCGCGACGAAAGTGGCGTCCTCACCGGTTGGGGCCAGCAAGAGCTTGGTTTCATGCACCTCGGGTTTCAGGAGTATCTTGCAGCCCAGGAGATTCGCCGCCGCTTCTTCGAGGGGGAAGCGGACATCCTGCGTGAGCTAGCCACGCACTTTGGCGCGAGTTGGTGGCAGGAAGTCATTCTTCTCCTCCTGGCGACGGCCAATCCGTCTCTCTTCTTGCCGTTCATGCGCGAAGCGACGCGAGTTCCAGCCTTTGCCGACAACGCGGAGCTGTTGGGGCTCATCTTGGAGGAGGCGGCGGAAAGGTCGGCACTGCCGTTCGTGGAGTTGGCGTCACAAGAGCCCGGCGCCGACGCAGAACTGTGGCGGCGGCAGATGCAAGCTCTGCTGGTCCTGGAGCGAATCGACGCTTCCGCATTGCAGGAGGTTGTGGCGAAAGTGTCGCAGCACCCCAGCCCCGTTGTGCAAGAATGGCTGCGAGCCCGGCGCCGGGCCGAGAACCAGGCGGCGGTTGGACGCTGTAGGCGTACCGACATCGGCGGGGTCGAGATGATTTACGTCCCTGGCGGGAGCTTCGCGATGGGATCGCCGCAGTCCGAGAACCGTCGTTCTGACGATGAAGGACCGCAGCACAAAGTAACCCTGGGGCCGTTCTGGATCGGCAAGTACCCAGTCACCAATGAGGAGTACGCCCGCTTCCTGGAGGCCAATCCACAGATGCCCACGCCGTTTTATTGGGGCGATCGACAGTTCAATCAAGGACGCCAGCCAGTGATCGGCGTATCGTGGTGGGAGGCCAGGGCATTCTCTGAATGGATCGGTGGTCGCTTGCCGTCGGAGGCGGAGTGGGAGTACGCCGCACGTGCCGGGACCACGGAGACGTACGTCTGCGGCGCGTCTCCGCAAGATCTCAGGCGATTCGCTTGGCATATTCGTAACTCGCAGGAGGTCACGCATCCTGTGGGCGAATGGGAGGCTAATCCATGGGGGCTGCATGATGTGCTCGGCAACGCTTGGGAGTGGGTCGAAGATGAATGGCACCCCGACTACCGCAACGCTCCAGGCGATGGTTCGGCGTGGGTCAATGCTCCGCGCGAGAGTGGGAGAGTAATCCGTGGGGGATCGTATTATCTCGACGCTCATGCCCTGCGCGTCGCGATTCGCCACACCGAAGATCCTAACTTCCACTTCAAAGTTATCGGTTTTCGTTGTGCCCAGGACCCGTAATTCCGTTGAGCCCCTTTACCCCCTCACCGTGACCGACGTAGACGGTTTCGGTCGGGTGGGTGGTGAGCGATTGTATGAATGAGGGAAAGATCTACCGAGTCTTCATTGCGTCCCCTGGGGATGTTGCCAACGAGCGCTCGTGGGCGACGGAAATCCTGGGCCGCATCTCGGCGCGCATGGGTGCCGGCAAGTTCATGCTCGAAGCGGTGCGCTGGGAGACCCATGCTTTGCCCGACGGGACACGGCCGCAGGCGACCATCAATCAACTCGTACGCGATTGCGATATCTTCGTCGGAATCTTGTGGTCGCGCTTTGGATCGCCAACTGAGGTTGCCGATTCAGGTACGGAGGAAGAGTTTCAGATCGCCGAGGCAACGCGAAAGGCAACCGGGGAACGGCCGACCATTTTCATGTTCTTCTCCGACTTCAACCCCGACAGTAAGCGTCTGCGTACCCCCGACGGGTTGCAGCAGTGGCAAAAGGTCTGTGCCTTTCGCGATCGCGTCGAGGGGTGCGACGGAGAAGCTCCGTGGTTCACCACCGCGTATGCGACACAGAAAAAGTTTGAGGATTCTCTCTATGACTACCTGGTGCAGTGGTGTGCCCCGCGGTTCGGTGCGGTCGCGTCTGGTGATACCGCTCAAGAGTCAGAGGCAAACCGCCGCGACTATCTCGAGCGGGTGGACAACAAGCACCGCCATTTGTCCCTCGCCGGCCTCCCCGGCAGCATCACGATTCCTATCGATCTCGACCGCGTCTTCGTACCGATTCGCACTTCCCTTTCGGGGCGGCGGGATGCTGCTTTCGGGCCGCTAGGGGAGAGCGGAATCTCTGGTGAGGCCGAGGACTTCTCCACCGCCTGGCAGTTCACGCTGCATCGGAACGTTCGCCTACTGGCGATCCTCGGCCGCCCGGGCTCGGGTAAGACGACTCTGCTGCGCTACTTGGCCGTGCTTTGCGCCAGCGGGCGTCAAGGCGAGTTGGGCCTTAGCCAAGATACGCTGCCAATCTTCGTTCCGCTTCGTAACGTGCAGCTCCGAGACGGCGAGGAGAAGGACGACGCCAGTCTCTTGCAAGCGGCTTGCGAGCCGGACCTGAAAGACTTTCCTGCCGGATTCTTTCGCTCGGCCCTGAAGGATGGGCGCGCCTTGCTCTTGTGCGATGGGCTCGATGAAGTGGCGACCTCGCATCGCCAAGCCGTTTCACGGTGGATGGATCTTCTGTCGGAACGCTACCCGCACTGTCGCATTGTGACCACCTCGCGGCATGCGGGGTATCAGGCGGCGCCGCTCAAGACGCCGCATCTGCTACTCGATGTGGCTCCCTTGCGGCGGCAGGACATCGACGCCTTCCTCATCCGCTTCCTGTCTTTTATTGCGACCATGCCGGGTAAATCTAAGCGTCTGGAAAAGGAGATCGAGGTTGAGGCCCTGGCTCTCGCCGCAGAGGTGTGGAGTCACGAGTCCCTGCGCCAGCTTGTCGTCAATCCGTTGCTGCTCCAACTCATCGCCGTGATGCACTGCGAGCAGGTCAAGCTGCCGGAGCTACGCGTCGATCTATACCGTGCCTGCGTCGACATCCTTCTCGAACGCGACACAGGTAAGGGGCTCAACAGTAATCTCAACGCCGCAAGCGCGCGCGAGCTCTTGCAACCCTTGGCGCTGTGGTTGCACGAGGTGCATGATCGTCGCTCCGCCAGCAAGGCGGAGCTCGTCCACCAGATCGAGCGGCTGTCGGCGAACTTACCTGAAAAGATCGAGGCCACGGCCTTTCTCGATAGTGTGCGCGATCGTAGTGGCCTGCTCACCGGCTACGGCAACGACGAATTCGGCTTTCTGCATCTGAGCTTCCAGGAGTACCTGGCCGCGGAAGAGATCCGTAACCGGCGGCGCTTTGAGATTCTGGCCGGGAACTATGCCGTTGGTTGGTGGCAGGAAGTTACGCGTCTGGCTGTGGCGTTGCGCAACCCGAGCATCTTCGAGGATCTGATGCGGGCGGTGGTGGCGGCTGGCAAGCTGCGCGGGAACGAAACCTTCACCGCTGCGTGCATTCGTGATGCCGGCAAACTCTCCGTGGCGCCCTTTCTGGAGGGGGTGCGTCCGCTTCGTGGCCTAAGGGGATGGTGGTCTCGGCTTCGGGGCGAAGATCGCACGGCGGATCGATACGCGGCCCTGCAGGTCCTGAGCTGGTTGCCCCAGCAAGTCATTACCCGTGAGGTAGAGGCGGAGCTGCGGGAGTTGACGGCCAGGGATAGCACCTTGCGCACGCTCGCCATCAGTATCCTTGGCTCTGCTGATGGCGATACCGTTGATAAGCAGACAGGTTTCGCGGCCCGCCGTGTCAACGCACTAGATGGCATGGAGCTGGTTTTGATTCCCGACGGACCCTTTGTCGCCGGAGACAAGCTGGACCCAGATAACCCAGAGCATGAGTTGACGATCGAGAAGGCATATTA
>CAZGSN010000076.1:0-16128 GCA_964528465.1 uncultured Binatia bacterium (SeqCode) | reverse complement strand
CGCCACCGAGCATGCGACAGCTCAGTGGGGAGGCTGGGAGGCAAAGGCGCTACGCAGAACGGCGACGATTTGGCGGCGGCGTCTCGCCAGCAACCCCAATCCCAGGGTGAGGTACAGAACCACGAAGCCGTAGCGAACGGTGGGGTCGGGAAACATCAATTGCGTGGCGAACAAGACAAACAACAGCCCCGCTTCGCGCAGCGACAGTTTGAGATCGGAGAGGAGCACAACTGCAAAGAACGACTGCGCCGAGGTGAGCAAGATTTCTTCCGACTGGCGCGCGTCGAGCTGCAACGCTCCCGGGCGTCCGAGGGCAAGGCTGTAAACGATCGACAGGGTACCCACCAAGAGCGTCCATTGGTTGACCTTCGACGACACCATGGCTCCCATGCCCGCTTGGGCATTGCCCTTCAACGTGAGGATGCAAGCAATCACGATCTCCGGCGCTTCCGAAGCCAGCGGTGCTAGCCACTGCACCAAGAGAAATTCGTCGATCCCGCTCTGCTTACCGACGTGAATCAACGCTTCCGCGAAAGGTTCGGCACTACCGAGGATGACTCCCGCCGCAAAGACGAAGAACACCAACACCATGCTCCGCCGTGCTGCCACCGGGAGCTGGGCAATCGCCAGGGCCGGACCCACCAGCTCCGGTTCATCCGCGTGCCCTTGCGCCGTCTTCCACATGTAGCCAACGAACAGGGACACGAAGACCAAGGCATCGAACAGACCAATCGACCCCTTGAAGGGTAGAAGGAAGGAGTAGGCAGTCGCCATGGTCAGAAAAGCCAGTTCCACCGAACGCGTCGCCGGCAGCGTCACCTTGCCCCTGCCACGAACCCAGTTCAGCACCACGATCAGCGGCCAGGCAAAGCCAATCAGCAGACGGTTGGCGCCGGTCATGTTGGCCGTTGCATACGCGGTGTACTCGGGATGTGAGGCGGCCGACCACGCGAAATACAGATCCACCGCATACTCCGGCAACACGGCTACCAGAGCCAGGAAGGCGATGGCAAGGCCCTGCGAGATGTCCATCTCTGCGACCTCGGCACCCCAGGTCAGCAAACAAGCACCACCCAGAATCGCGATCCCAAAGGTAACCGCCTCGGCACCTGCACTCGGGTGCGGCATCATACCGAAGCGCAACATCAAGGCAGGGATGGTAACCGCCGCAGCGGTGAGAATGAGCATCCAATATCGAGTCATGAGGGTTGAGCTGCCTACACTGAGCGCGGGCCTGGTGCAACACGAGGTGTTTCCCGATCCGGCGATGGCGCCGGATCGGCAGGTGCCCGGTGCGCCGGTTCGCCAGTGCGCCGGTTCACTGGTTCACCGGTTCGCGGGGTGGCCTTCCCGAAATCAACCGAGCCAGTGCTGCGTTAAAACGCGTCTGCGCAAGCTCTCATCACTCCGGTGAGCAGACTGTCGTGGTGCTTCACCCCAATCCTGGTCATCCCGGCGAAAGAGATTGTCGATTTACTGTAGGGGCGGCCCTTGTGGCCCGCCCGATTCCCCACCCCGGGCGGGCACAAGGCCCGCCCCTACATCTCCGCCCCCGATGGCACAAAGATAGGGCTGAGCCAGCCTGTCAGGGCCAGCCCGTTGCATTCTTCTTGACTCTCTGTGACGGACCGCAGTAGGTTCCTCTCTCCCGAACAGTTGTTTGTATTTATCACTTGCGGGGAAGGGGTTTGCGATGAGTCCACGTGTACGTGCTCTGATTTCCTTTGTCCTGGCGTTGGCCGCCGCCTTACCGTCGCATGCCGCGCTGTCGTCGCGGGACACGCGCTGCCGCAAAGCGCTGGCGAGCACCACGCTCAAGCTCAAAGCCAGCGTGCTCAAGCAGCAGCAGACTTGCCACAAGCAGCGCATGAACGGAGCCAACCCGGTCGAGTATCCACCGACTGTCGATTGCAACGACATCGACTCGCTGCCGATCAGTGCGCGCGGGCGCATCGCCGAAGCCACCGACAAGCTCAACACGGCGGCGGTTCGCAAATGTGATGGCATTCAGTACGCCTCGGCCACGCCTGTACCAGCTAGTCCCCCTTCGACTCTGGGCTTCGTGACCTGCCGAGCTCCTTGCGAACACATTCCAATTACTGGCAGCTACAACAGTGTGGCGACGTGCTTGGACTGCCAAGCACGGGCCGACGCCACCGAGCAGAACCGTATTCTTTACGGCAATCTGCCGCAGCCACCTGTGCAGCCGCGCACCAATGACCTTGTGCGTTGCCAGGTGGCCATAGGAAAATTTGCCGGCAAGCTGGGCCTCAACATCATGAAGCTGCAGCAAAAGTGCCAATACAAAAAGGACCTAGGAAACCTAAGTGCCGATTGCAGCACCTATGATCCGCGCTCGGTGCTGTTTCTCTACCGCTCGCAATTGCCGGTGTTGGTTGGGCAGAAATGCAGCGATGCCACGCTGGCAGCCCTCGGGGGTTGCGGTACAACCGCAGCCGAAATGGCAGAATGCATCGACAACTCGGTAACCCAATGTGCCAATGCCATCTTCACCGGCGTCTTCGACCCGGCCTCGACTCCAAGCCCGACGCCAACGCCAACCATTACCGACACCCCCACCATCACGCCCACGGCAACCGAGACGGCAACCGCAACCGCAAGCTCCACCCCTACACAGACGCCGTCGACCACCTCGTCTCCGAGTCACACCGCAACGGCAACCGCTTCCTCGACACCAAGCGGCAGTGCCACGCGCACACCGACCGTCACCCAAACAGGAACTCGCACTCCAACCGCCACGCAGAGTGGGACACCCACGCAAACTCCGACCGTTACCGACACGGGAACAGTTACCCACACGCCCACAACCAGCCCAACCAGTACGGCAACGGACACCGCAACGGTAACGCCCACCGCCACCGATTCGCCCACAAGCACACCTACGTCGACGGCTACCTCGACCGCCACCTCGACACCGACTCGGACCCACACCCCCACGTCGACATCGACTGCGACATCGACCCCCACAATCACCAACACTCCCGACGTCATCGGCCCCACGGTTGTGTTCAATTCGCTCCCCTTCGCCATTCGCAATGGACAAGACCTCACCGCAAACGGAACAACCGATGCGTCGGGCATATCTTCGGTCTCGTACTTCTATTGCGCCGGGGCGTCGTGCACGCCGTCGACCTTGATCGGCGCGAACGCGGTTGGCCCGAACTACACGGTGGGCTGGATAGGGCAGCCTAGCGACGGCACCTATCAACTCACCGCCCGGGCTACCGACATCTTCAGCAACAGCACCACATCGGCAAAGCAAACCGTGGTGGTCGACAACACCGCGCCGAGTTCCACTCTTGCGAACCCGGCGGCGGACAGCATTCAGTCGAGCAGCGGCACGACCTATTCCTCGACCAGCAACCATCCCGGCGAAACGGCTTGGTCCGGTGCCATCACGGGTACTGCCAGTGACGCTACCGCCGGCGTGCAGTCGGTCAAAGTGAGCATCCAGCAGGTGAGCAGCGGCAACTATTGGAATGGCTCCAGCTTCGCCAGCGCCTCGGAGGTGCTGCTTACGGCAAGCGGTACAACGAGTTGGTCGTACACATTCCCCGCGTCGAACTTCCCTGCAGGTGGGACCTACAAGGTCCGCCGCCAAGCCACCGACGCCGGCGGAAACTCCGACAGCACGAGCCAGGTAACGTTCTACGTGGATTACGACCCGGCGCGCACGGTGTTCGTCGACACCGCCACCGGAAACGACGGCAATAGTGGCCTGACGCCCTCAGCGGCCAAGGCCACGATCTCTGCGGCGGTAGCCGTTGCCACCGATAGTCGGCCGTTAGTGGCGATCGTGGCAGGCACCTACAACGGGACAGTGACGATCAACACCGGCACCGCCAACCCGACGATCCTGCGTGGGGGCTACGACAGCACCTTCAAGCGCGCCACCACCGGCACCAACGTGGTGACCATCAACGGCAGCGGTGGCTCGCAAAGCACGGGGGTCGTGGTTTCGACCTACGGCGCCAACCTCGAGCAGCTCGTGATCAACAGCGGAACAGCCACCGGCTCCGGCAGTAGCGCCTATGGCGTGCGCGCAGTCAGCGGAGCCACGCTGACCTCCTCGAACTGCACGGTGAACGGAGCCAACGGAGTAGCCGGCGCCAACAACACCACCACGACAGCAGCCGCCAGCAACGGTTGCAGCGGCGGCAATGGCGGTAACGCCGGCGGCCCTTCGTCGCCGGGTGGCGGAGCAGGCTCGTGCGGCGGCAGTGGAGATGCGACTAGCGGTGGCGGTGGCACAGGCGGCAACTACTCAGGCTCGGGCGATGCTGGTGCCAACGGTGGCGGTGGCGCCGCCGGCGGCAACGGCGGCTGTGGCAGTCTGTTTGGCTGCGGCACTGACGGCGGTGGTGGTGCCGGCGGCGCCGGCGGCGCCGCTGGAGCCTCTGGAGCGGCCGGTTCGAATTCGGCTTCCTCAGCTTTCTCCACCTGGATCGGGCAAAATGGCGGTACCGGTGGCACTGGTGGAGCCGGCGGTGGTGGTGGCGGCGGTGGCGGCGGCAAGTCGGCGAGTGCCTCAGGGGGCGGTGGCGGCGCCGGCGGTGGCGGCGGCGTTGGTGGAACAGGCGCTCCAGGCGGCAGCTACGGTGGTGGCTCGTTCGCCTATTACGCTCACAATGCAAGCATGACGTTGACCAACGTGGTTGCCGTGGCCGGCTCGGGAGCAGCCGGCGGTTCGGGGGCTACCGGCGGTGCCGCAGGTAGTGGTGGTACGGGAGGCAACGGTGGCTCACAATCTTGTTGCTCTGCCGGCCCCGGCGGCGGTGGCGGTGGTGGTGGCGGTGGTGGCGGCGGCGCCGGCGGGGGTGGCGGCGCTGGCGGCCCGTCGATTGCCGTCTTCCACGGTGGCACCGGCACGCTCACGGTGACCAGCAGCACGCTGAGCCGCGCCGCGGTGGCTGCCACTGGCGGCGCCGGCGGCAGTGGCGGTGCCGCAGGTAGCGGCAACACCGGTGGCGGCGGCAGTGGCAGCACTGGAACGGCCGGAGCAACAGGGACGAGCGGAGCCTCCGGAATGCTGTGTTCCAAGTATGACAGCGCGACCTGCACGCCATAGGCAAAGTAGGAAGATCGCGAGTGTCAGACCGGGCGCGGCACGCCCAGGTCAATGAAATGTGCACACTGGGGAAGGGCTAGGAAATGAAGAAGCTGACTTGCTTGCTGCTGGTATGGGGATTGGTCGTGGGGCTTGCCTCACCCGCGCTGTCGCTTACCGCCAAGGATGCCAAGTGCCGCCGTTCGCTCGGCGGAGCGATTCGCAAGCTCAAGACCACGGTGCTCAAGCAAGAGCAGGGCTGTCACAAACTGCGCATGAAGAGCAGCGATCCGAGCCTCTACCCTCCCCTACTCGATTGCAACGATCCCACATCCTTGTCCATGAAGGCGCAAGAGAAGATCGCCAAGGCGGCGGAGAAGGTCAGCACCGTAGCCGCCAAGAAGTGCGAGGGCATTGCCAGCCCACCCGCCGACATTGGATTCCTGAGTTGCCGCGCCCCATGCGAGCACGTTCCTATCACCAGCAGCTACAGCAGCGTCGCCGAGTGCCTGGTTTGCCAAGCCACATCCAACGCTTCCGAGCAAAATCAGCTCTTGTTCGGCTCGCCACCGGCGCCACCGGTGCAGGCGGGCACCACCGACTTGGTGCGCTGCCAGCTCGAAATCGGAAAGATCGCCAATAAGCTCTCCCTCAACGTCATGGGCCTGCAGCAAAAGTGCCAGTATCTGGAAGACATCGGAGCGTTGATGGCACATTGCGAAACTTACGACCCACGCGGCCTGCTCGCCGTGTTTCGTCCATCGATCGTCGGCTTGGTATCGGTCAAATGCACAGGCACAACCTTGGCCGCCCTGAATCACGGTTGTGGTGGTGCGCAGGCCGACATTGCGGCTTGCATCGATACGTACGCCACTGAGTGCGCCAACAAGCTTTTCGTCGGGGTTTTCGATCCGGCATCGACACCAACCCCAACTCCTACACCAACGATCACCGACACCCCGACTGTCACTCCCACGGCCACCAACACGGGAACCATCACCCCGACACCCACAAGTACCGGATCGCCTACCAGCACGGCCTCGCCCACGGTGACCGCTACCCACACCGCAACCAACACCGCAAGTGGGACAGCGACGCGAACCGGCACCACGACGCCGACCGCAACGGCGACGCATACGCCAACATCGACGGCAACTTCCACCGCAACCGAGACACCCACCGCCACCGGAACCGGCACGCACACACCAACAGTGACGGCCACAAACACGGCTACCGATACGCCAACCGCGACGCCCACGAACACATCCACGCCCACGGTGACCGCAACCGGCACAGCCACGGCTACCTACACCCCAACACAAACACCCACGGTGACGTCCAGCCCGACAGTCACGGCAACCAACACTCCCACGGCAACCGCGACATCCACGTCGACTCCCACGTCGACGAGCACGCCAGATCTCACCGGCCCCACCGTCGTCCTCAACACTCTGCCAGCGGCGATCAGCAACGGGCAGGTACTTACGGCAACCGGCACCACAGACCCCTCGGGAGTCGCCTCGGTGACCTATCTGTACTGCGCCGGTGCCTCGTGTACTCCGGCAAGCCTAATTGGCTCGAGCACGAGCGGCCCGAACTATGCGGTGACTTGGTCCTCGCAGCCAGCAGATGGCACCTACCAAATCGCGGCACTTGCCGAAGACACGCTCAGCAACTCCAGCACCTCTGCCAAGCAGACGGTTCTCATCGACAACGTTGCGCCGACATCCCTCCTCACCAGCCCGGCTTCGGGAAGTATGCAATCGAGCAGCGGCACTACCTACGCGGCCACGAGCAATCACCCCGGCGAGAGCGCATGGGCGGGAAGCATCACCGGAACGGCCTCGGATGCTGCTTCCGGCGTGCAGGTGGTGAAGGTAAGTTTGCAACAAGTCAGCAGCGGCAACTACTGGAACGGCTCCAGCTTCGGCAGCGCCTCGGAGGTGCTGCACACAGCGACGGGAACGTCTTCGTGGTCCTTCGCGTTTGCCGCCGCAAACTTCCCGGCTGGTGGAGCCTACAAGCTACGCACACAAGCAACCGACAACGCTGGGGCGCGCGACAACAACAGCCAGATCTCGTTCTACGTGGATTACGACCCGTCACGAACCGTCTTCGTCGACGGCACCAGCGGCAGCGACAGTAACAGTGGCCTGACCCCTTCTGCCGCCAAAGCTACCTTGAACGCCGCGGTGGCGATCGCCACAGATGCGCGCCCGCTAGTGGCAGTCGTGGGAGGTACTTACTCCGGCACCGTCACCATCGACACAGGCACCGCCAACCCAACACTGCTGCGCGGCGGCTACGACAGCAGCTTCAAACGCTCGGCCCCCGGCAGCAACGTGGTCACCATCACCGGTAGCGGTGGCACCCATACGACTGGAGTGCTGGTCTCCGTCTTCAGCGCCAAACTGCAACAACTCACGATCCACAGCGGCACAGCGAGTGGGGCCTCAACGAGCGCCTACGGCGTGCGCGCCATCGGCGGCACCACCGTGGATGCAGAGAACTGTACGGTCACCGCCGCCGCTGGCATCGCCGGGACCAGCAACAGTTCGTCGACCGCAGCCGCGGCCGATGGGTGCAGCGGCACCAACGGCGGGAATGCCAGTGGCCCCTCTTCCCCAGGCGGTGGCGCAGCCTCGTGCGGTGGATCTGGCGACGCCGCCGCCGGCGCAGGAGGAACCGGAGGTAACTATTCGGGAGCCGGGGAAGCAGGCGGCAATGGGGGTGGCGGTGCGGCCGGCGGCAATGGCGGCTGTGGCAGCCTTTTTGGCTGTGGCACAAACGCCGGTAGTGGAGCCGGTGGCGCCGGTGGGGCTGCCGGTGCATCGGGAGCATCTGGCTCCAACTCCACGGCGGCTGCCAACACCACATGGATTGGTCAGAATGGTGGCCCCGGTGGCACCGGCGGATCTGGTGGTGGCGGCGGGGGCGGGGGCGGAGGCAAGTCGGCGAGCGCGTCCGGCGGTGGTGGCGGATCGGCAGGTGCTGGCGGCGTAGGCGGTACCGGAGCAGCAGGCTTTGGGACTTACGGCGGTGGGTCGTTCGCCTTCTACGCCCACAACTCCACCTTGACCCTGACTGGGGTTACGGCAACCGCCAGTGCTGGGGGTGCCGGCGGTTCGGGCGCTAACGGCGGCGCTGCCGGCTCTGCAGGTACAGGCGGAAGCGGTGGCTCGGAGTCTTGTTGCTCCGCTGGTCCAGGTGGTGGTGCTGGCGGCGGCGGTGGTGGTGGTGGTGGCGGTGGTGGCGGCGGTGGCGCCGGCGGTCCTTCCATTGCCGCCTTCCATACCGGCACGGGATCGCTGACGGTCACCAGCAGTAGCTTGAATCGCGCCGCAAGCGCAGCCGCCGGAGGCGCCGGCGGCACGGGTGGAGCGGCTGGCAGCGGCAACACGGGCGGCGGCGGTGGCAACGGCACCAACGGCACCGCGGGAGCGGCCGGAGGTACTGGAGCTTCCGGGTTGTTGTGTACCAAGTACACAAGCTCGACATGCACACCGTAGCCCCGATCGTAGGTAGCCGCACAGCTCAGTTCGACACAACCGCTCACTCGCGCGGCGATGGCACAGGCCAGCAGCGTAGCCGCGGCGGTAACGCCGTGGAGCAAGCCGGATTCTTGCGATGCACGATCCCACCTTCCGTCCGACTCCACGCGCTTACGCGCGCGGCTACGGCAGGCCAGCACTCAGTCGGCTACGGCTCGCTGAAAAGCCGGGCGCGCTTCGAGTCGCGTAAGGTACGCATGCAGGCGGGGGTAACGCTCGTCGAGAACACCGAGGGCGCGGGCAGCAGCGATGGTGAAGTGGAGCTGGATGTCGGCAGCGCTGAAGTCGGGCCCTAGCAGGTAATCGCTGTGCTCGAGGGCACGCTCCACGACCATCAGAGTGGTGTGCGCCCGCTCGCGAGCATCGGCGACAACGGTGGGCACCTCCGCGGCGTCCCCCTTGTAGAAACAGTGCCACAGAATCGTGGAGAGCGGCACCGAGGCGGTTCCTTCCGCAAAGTGCAGCCATTGCAGGTAGGAACCCCGTGCCGTTGTTCCAGAAGGTGGAGCAAGGCGGCCACCGCCGTAGCGATCGACAACGTATTCGAGAATGGCACCAGACTCGCTGATGGCCACACCGTCATCTTCCAACACCGGCACCTTTCCCGAGGGGGTTGCCTGCGCAAAGAAGCCGCCGGTTGGAGCGACGAACGCAACACGCTCCAACGTGTACGGCAAGGCTAGCTCTTCGAGTAGCCAGCGCACACGCACGGCACGGGTACGCGGCGCGTAGTAGAGCCGCAACTTGGGCACGCTAGAAGTCGGCATCGAGTTCATTCTAGGCCTGTAGCACATCGACGTAGGATGCAGCGAACTCGTACCGCGGGCGATCGGCTTGGGGGCGTGCGCCTTATTTGTTGGCTTTCATCCGAGATCCACGGCCTCACGGCCGCGGCTACTGTGCTCCGTGTAGCCGCGCGCGTGAGCGCGTGGATGGTGGAGCTTGCCTTCCAACAAGTTTGTCGCACACCCTCGGCTTGGCAGACCTCTTCCCTGTGGGCATAGAACAGAGCATGCGAGCCATGGTTGCGACTCACTGGTGCGAGGCAAAAGATTTGAAGCTGATGGATCTACCCGATCCCGAGCTGAAGGCGGGGCATGTTGCCATTGATGTGCGTGCCATCGGCTGCAACTTCTTCGACCTGCTCATGACGCAGGGCAAGTACCAGGTAAAGCCGCCGTTCCCGTTTTCTCCCGGTGGTGAGGTCGCCGGGGTCGTACGCAGGGTTGCACAGGATGTGCACAGCATTCACCCGGGCGATCGTGTTTTCGCCATGCTTGGTTGGGGCGGCTACGCCAGCGTCGCCAACGCACCGGCCACATCGACGGTGGTAATGCCGAATTCCATGTCCTTTGAGCACGGGGCTGCCTTCGGCATCGTCTACCAGACTTCCTACTTCGGCCTCGTATTCCGCGCTGCCTTGCAGCCCGGAGACACTCTGCTCGTGCACGCCGCAGCCGGTGGAGTAGGCCTCGCCGCCGTGCAGATCGGCAAAGCCTTGGGGGCACGCGTGCTCGCTACGGCCGGCTCGGCAGAGAAGCTGGCGATTGCCTTGCAGCACGGTGCCGACCAAGCCTTCGACTACAACGACGTGGGTTGGGTTGAACGTGTAAAGGAAGCTACCGGTGGGCGCGGTGCCGACGTGATCTACGACCCCGTTGGCGGTGACATCTTCGACCTATCGACGAAATGCATTGCCTTCGGCGGCCGCTTGCTCGTGATTGGCTTCGCCTCCGGACGCATCCCGACGATCGAGGTGAACCGTATCCTGCTCAAGAACATCGCCATCATCGGCTTGCATTGGGGAGCGTATCGCCAGTACGACCCCGACAAGATCCCACTAGCCATGCGCGCTCTCTTCCAACTCTACGATCAAGGCAAGGTGTTTCCCTTGGTGTCTTCCACCTATCCTCTGGAGCAAGCCGCCCAGGCCCTCGACGAAATCGCCTCGCGCCGGAG
Organism: uncultured Binatia bacterium (SeqCode); assembly: GCA_964528465.1. Classification (GTDB taxonomy): domain Bacteria; phylum Desulfobacterota; class Binatia; order HRBIN30; family HRBIN30; genus CAZGSN01. Next base: position 5,550 of record CAZGSN010000076.1, on the reverse strand, counting down.
CGTCGGCAAGGTACTGCTGATTCCCTAAGGAGCCTCTGCAAAAGTTCGTGCAAGTCGCCTCCCTGCGGGGTCGGGGTCGCTATCGGAATCGGTATCGATCTCATTTCACGCGGGATCTCCCCACCCTTGTCGCGGCCGATTCCGACCCCGATTCCGATTCCGACCCCGATCTGATTACAGGGCTACTTGTGCTGAGGTTTCCCTAAGGAGCGAGTTGCGAAGCTCCCCACTCCGCCGCCGCGCTGTAGAAGTTATGGATAATCGGCAGGTCGACGGCACCCCAGAAGCCTTTGCTACGACGATCCGCGGCTTCGGCAATCGCAAGAGCACGAGCATACAGGGGCGCCCCGCTACCTTGCTGCGCGATATCCTGGGCGACGCCTTCCAACACCAGCATGGTGTATCGCAGCAGGTCGGCTTGGCTGCGTAGGTGATCGTTCTTGGCAGTGGTGAGTTCATCGAGCACCTGGCGCAGTCGTGGTAACTCCGCGGCAATCGCGGATTGCGTGGCTGCGGCGAGAGGTGCCGTCTTCGGCGGCACACGAATATCGCCATAGCGCGCGATGCGACCCAAGCTTTGCTCCATCACCAAGAAGGCCTGCTCCGCCACGCCCGCCGCCGCGGCAAAGCGCTCACAGTAACCGGCTCGCAACCTGGCAGCCGAGACGGAACCACGCTGTGTGGCTTCGCTAAATGCCAAGAAGCTCAGCGGATAGGCCCAGGTGCTGTAGGTGCCGAACTGCAGCATCAGCGCCTCGCGAATGCCGAGCTGCTGGTAGTAGCTCATGTCGGCCGCAAGCACCTCGGCCATGGGCAAGGCGCATCCGAAGTAAAGAATCGCGTCGCCGTAGTACTCGAAGAGTCGAACGCGTCCTTGAAATAGGTCGAGATGCTGCTCCAAGGAGATTCGATAGCGCCGGTTCCGTTCACAATCGGGATCATGGAGAGCGTGGCCGTAGCAACGCTCGCGCGGTGCCCACTCACACACAACGCGTGCGTCGGCTTGCATGCGCAACCTGGCATCCAGGGTATCGTGATAGGCGAGGTAGCAAACCGGCCGCCCCTGCCCTGCCTCTGCCAGCCCTCGCGCCACGGCATTGCAGGTAAGAAGACTCTGATCCTGCGGCGTGAGGCCAGCACAGCTTGCACACCGGCACCAACCTCCCTGCCACAGATCCGCGCCCCAGATGTGCAAGGCGCTCATCTCCGGATGTTGTGCCACGTAAGCGGCAGCGTTCTCTGCAGCCAACGCCAGCGCGGTGCCGTTGCTCGGGCACAGATTGCCGTGATCGAAGCGCTGGCCATGCGCGTCTTGTGGAAACAGATCCGGTCGTTCCGCGAAGTGTTTCCGAGGCAGCAGCAACGGGATCACGTGTCCGCCGTACTCCACCGCAATTGCCCGCTTCGCCAAATCGTCGGCCAGCTCGGGGATGCTGAGCTGAGTGTCGAACGGATGGCGGATGTAGAAGAACGTATTGGCTCCACTCTTCCCCATCCAATCGATCAAGTCGCGATCTTCCGGCAGGCGCTCATGAAAGTGTTCCGGCTGCGTGTAGTGCCAGGTCATGATGTCGGTGGTGTATCCACGCAAGCGAAACGGCGGGGTATGGCTCACATCGTTGATCGCGAGGTGTGTCGCCCCCGTAAGGTTGGGAATGCGCTCTTCGTCCGCGCCATGCAACGACCACACACACCCCAACTGCTCGAGCAGCGCGTACACGGCCATCAACAAGGCACGCGGCGACCCGCCAAAGAGAGTGATCTGCCGATCCGCAGCGCGGATGGCATAGCTACCACGTTCCGCCAACCGCGGGGTTGGCGCAGGGATCGGAGACAATCCCAAGGTGAGTGTGGTGCGCCCACCGGCTTCGGAGCGGTCGTGGATTTCGATGTCGATCCCGGTGATGCGATGCAGATATCGGCGCAACTCGCGCGCCGCAAACACCACGGCAGGATGGGCGCTGGCCCGGTAATGGATGCGCGAACTGTTCAGGGCGGTGATCTCGAACTGGGACATAGGCGGCGGATACGCTCGAACGTCCCTTCGTCTAGTCGACGATCCTGGTGAAGGGCGAACTGTGACTCGATTCGAGCTTGTCTCCGCAAATCGTGTTGCAGTGCACGCAGGTGTACTCGTATTTCGTGCCTTGCGGCAGGATCAACAGCAGACGCTTACGGATCGGCATGGCCTTCTGACAGCGCGGGCAAAACAGCAGGCTTGCTTCGAGTTGATCGAAATCCGGTCGTGGCATTTGCAACCAATCAGCGCGGCGCCGGGCGATTGCCTAGGCCGGCCACGGATCGAGAGCCCCCGGGGCGTAGCGCTCCACGATCTCTGGTGTGAGAGCGTTGGCGGCAATGACCTCACGCAACAAGTGGGCACTGCCCTTGGGGGTACGACGTAGCTCGGGATCGGTATGGTCCATGGCAAAGAGGCCAAACTTCTTGGCAAACCCCTCTCGCCACTCGAAGTTGTCGCAAAACGTCCAGTGCATGTAGCCACGCACATCCGCACCATGGCGCATGGCGCGATGCATCTGCGCCCAATGGCTAACCAGGTAACGGCGCCGCATTTCGTCGCCCGAGTCGCAGCAGCCGTTCTCGGTAACATACAGCGGCACTCCGAAGTTGCGATGCGCTTCCATCAGCACTTCGTAGAAACCGGGAGGATAGACCTGCCAACCCATCTCGGTCATTTCGATTCCCGGTGGCGCAGCATACCCTCCGCTCTTGACGTTAGAGAGCGTTCCCGGCCCGAGCTGGGCACTGATGCGCATGTAGTAATTGACGCCTACAAAATCGACGCTGCCAACCAGATCCGGCACCTGTTGCCCATACCCGAAGGGCGGCTGCACGCGACCGCTCAGCACGCTGTGGTCCCAAGCCGAGAAGCTGCCATGACGGATGAGCGGTACCAGCAGCGTTTCCAGCCAACGCCATGGCCCTTGGTAATGAAACGGTTCGACCATCTGATAGGCACCGGCAAACCCGACGCGTACCGGCCCACCATCCGGCGCGCGCGACAAGAGATCGTGGATGATGCGATAGGCACGCGCGTGCGCATGCAGCAATTTCTCGAACACGCGCGCCGCTTCCAGGGGCCGACGCCGGCATGGAGGGTGATAAGCCGAGAGATAGCCGGCAAGAATGGGAACCATCGGCTCGTTGAGCGTGATCCACAGATCTACCAAGTCGCCAAGCTCCCGCACCACCAAACGCACAAACGCATCCCACTGCACCAACGCCCGCGAGTGCAGCCAGCCCCCTGCCTGGGCGAACCACAGCGGCACCACCCAATGGTTGAGGGTCAAACACACACGCAATCCTTGGCGGCGCAGATCTTCGAGAATGGCGCGATAGTGTTGCAGCGCCGACGCATCGACGTGGCCCTGCTCCGGCTCCAGACGCGACCATTCGACGCCAAGACGAAACACGCGGTGGCCAAACTCACGCATCAACAAGTGATCGCTTGGGTAGCGATTCCAGTAATCACAGGCGCGGCCACTGCGCGTGCCGTCGTTCACCAGGCCCTCTTGCTCCCAGTCCCACCAGTTGCTGTGAATGTTATCGCCCTCCACCTGATGGCCGGCCGTCGCCGTGCCCCAGAGGAAATCGGGCGGGAACTCTAAACGCATGCGTCAGACAATCGTTCGGTTTGCTGCAATGACAGGAAACACGGCCAGACCGAGAAAAATTCAGAGACTTGGATGGTGCGGGCTCTCGCGGACCGTAACCTCGGTGTTGACCTCGATGGCGTTGGCAAGTTCGGCAATGACGTCGCCGTGGCACGGCAACGGGGTACAGCGGCATCCAAGACGCTTCCCGCGCAAGTCCTGCACTTCGCGCAGCAGCAGCGGCTGGCGAATCAGCCAATGGCGATACTTGACGTTGACTTGCTGGCGCGTGCCGTCGGGTCCGATGCGGTACGGGCTAGCCCAGCGCGACGGACGGCCGATGAACTCATCGAACTCTTGGTAACGACAGTGCACGACGGTGGTCGGCGGCCCGGGCATGTGTTCCTCCCGCGATGTCGCAAATCTCCAAGCGGCAAGAAACGCCGCTTCGTAGTCGGGCTCTTCTTGCATCGTCCACACCAACGGCAAGCGCCGCGTGTTCACCATCGCCGCCAGTTGCGTGCGCGAGAAGCGCAGGCCGGAGAAGTAGGCGATAGGCGGCACGAGCTGATGGATACCGCCGGTAACAAACGGCGTATAGCTAGTGTCGATGATCTTGCCGTTCTCCTCACACCAGCCGTGCTCGATGACGTAAGGATTGTGGCGGTTGACGATCGCCCAGCCCTCGACGTAGCGCGCCTCCGGACCCAAATGATGCACCGCCTTGCTGGCGTTGAGCCAGCAGCGCCGATAGCGCGCACGGATGCGCCTCGCCATCTCTTGCGATGCCTCGATATCGAACGTTGCCTCCACACCACCCATCACACCCCTCCCGACGTTCCAATCCTGAAAGCGTAGGTACATGCCGTGCTTCCCGTTGCGGAAGGCCTTTCGCTACCCTAGCTTGGCCGCCGCACTCGGCCCCATTACACGAATCTTACTCGAGAAGGAAGAGAAAACAGGCGCATGGCAAGCAAAGTCTCCAAGTCGGAAGAAGAGTGGCGAGCCCAACTCACGGCCGAGCAATACGCCGTCTGTCGCGAGCATGCGACCGAAAGAGCCTTCAGCGGTGCTTACTGGGATCACCACGAAGATGGAATGTATCGCTGTGTCGCTTGCCAGGAGCCACTGTTCGACTCAGCGAGTAAGTTCGATTCGGGGACCGGCTGGCCAAGCTTCTTCGAGCCGCTGAGCCAAGAGAGCGTCGGCACGCAAGAAGATCGCAAGCTGTTCATGCGCCGCACCGAGGTGCACTGCAACGCCTGCGGTGCGCACCTTGGACATGTCTTCTCCGATGGGCCGCGACCTAGCGGCCTGCGCTACTGCATCAACTCGGCTTCGTTGCAGTTCGAGCCAAAAAAGAAGTAGCGCGACGGAGTGTTGTTCGACACCAAAGCCACCGAGTCCCCCATGCCGGAGCACAGTGTCATCCATGAACTCAGCGACAAACACATCGATCAACTCGTAGATCTCTACGCCGGGGAATGGTGGAGCGTGGGCCGCCAACGCAACGACATCGTGCGTATGCTGGCTGCATCGAGCCTAGTGGTGGGGTTCACCGAATACCCCACCGGAAAACTGATTGCCTTCGCTCGCGTGCTCAGTGACTTCGTATACAAGGGCCTGATCTTCGACGTCATCGTCGCCCCCGACCAACGCGGCAAAGGCCTCGGCGCACAGCTCATGGAAACGGTTCTGTCGCACCCCAAGCTCACCGATGTGCAGCACTTCGAACTCTACTGCCGCCACGAGATGTCCGCCTTCTATGAGCGTTGGGGCTTTAAAGCGGCGCTAGGCGATCTCTACTTCCTGCGACGCAGTCGTTAGCGGGTCGTTAGCGGCGAGGGACTGCAAGAGCATTCACTTGCCTAGAGGGGTTGAGGGGCAGAGGGGCAGAGGGGCAGAGGGAAGATAGGGATCACTCGTCGAGGAAAAA
>CAZGSN010000075.1:0-34556 GCA_964528465.1 uncultured Binatia bacterium (SeqCode) | reverse complement strand
CGGAGGCAGCCCTCTTCTGGCTTCTCGGTTGGCTTCCCGAGCTTCTCTTCCGTGGGGCTCCCTTGGTCGTGTCAAGGGAGACGGGTCTGGTACTTGCTGCATTTGCCACACTCTGGTTGTGGCGACCGACCCGAGAAGTAGCCTCTCAGGTCATTCGGATCGCAATCACAATGGCCGCTACATTGATCGCGGGCTTGATTTGCATCCTCACCCGCACGCTCGCCCCCGCCACTAGCGCATTCTTGTCGTTGGCAGCTCTTGTGGCGGCCATAGGGTTTGGTCGCAAGCAGGCTCCGTCTGTCGCTGGGGTTGCGGTCTTTACGGCGGCTGGGCTGATCGGCCTCTTAGGTGATCGGCTGGTGCTTAGTTTGCAGATGACCTCTCTGGTGCCATATCCGATCAGTAGGTGGCTGCAAGTTTCCGCTCTTGTGATTGCCACGTTGGTGGCGGTCTGGGCCTTCCCCCGATACAAGGCCTCACAGTGGCCGCGACGACTAGCCCACCGTGTCCTCTGCGTCTGGGCTTTGACGACACTAGGCTTCAGTGCGCTGCTGGTTACGATTCTCGATCTCAACGTGCTTCGTGCCTGGACGGGGCCTACCATGCCACGGGTACTCCAAGAGTTTACATACGACCTTGCCGTACTCGGTGATCCCCCGTTCCTGGTGTGGAGCAATCGTAAGTGGGTTCAGGCGATCGAGGACATCTACGGGGCCGCGTCTCCTCGGTATCTCCTGGACGATCTTGCTGGATTCTCCGAGCGTATCTTCAAGGCTCCGGACGAAACCTTCGACATCTTGAATCATCGGAGTGTCGGACGTTGGAACGGTGGGCTCGCTGCTAGCGATGGCGCGGCCTCAGGCTTTGCTTGGCTGCAATCAATGCCCTGGTTCAAAGAAGCTGGTCCTGCATGTGGGTACGCCGACGACCCGCTGACGAATCGCTACCTGATCCTCAGCGAGTGGTACTCTCAGTATGCCGTCGTCGATCGCAATACCGGCACGGGGGTCAAGGTCGGAACAGTTTCCAATTCCATCTGGCCGTGGCCGTTCGCAACCGCCGATCCGACCGCCCGCGTGGCTTACATCTCGACTCCCATAAGTGACGGCCACCTCTACGAGTTCAACCTCGACTCGTTCGAGGTGACCCGCAAGGTCCCGCAGCTCTATCTTTACGAGACTGTGATCGACTCCGCCGCGAGCGTGTTGTGGGGAACGCGGCCGGTGAGCGGAGACCTAGTGGGTGTCGACACGCGCTCGCTCGAGGTTCGCTACCGAATCCCGGTGGAAGCTTCAGTGCGCGACGTCAAGCTCGATCCGAGCACAGGCGACCTCTACACCTGCTCGTTTTGGTCGGGCAATATCTACCACGCAACTCGAGCCGACCAGGATGCCCGGCAAATCGGCTGGTGCGGCCGTTTCTGTCGAAATCTCTTTCTGGATGCGAAGCGAAGAACTCTCTGGATCGCCACAGCCGAGGGGCTGTGCCGAATGCCGTTGCAGGCCGCGGAGCACCAGTAGTGCGGCGGGAACCCGGTAGGAATCGTTCGATATAGAGCTAACCCATCCCCCGAAAATCGATCGAGGTAGTTGCGAGAGTCGAACTGGAGTCGAGTCGATGAAGCGAGCGCTAATCACGGGAATTACGGGCAAGACGGTTCCTATCTGTCCGAGTTGTTGTTGGCCAAGGGCTACGAGGTGCACGGCATCGTGCGGCGCATTGCGTCCGACCCCGGCCGGGTAACCATCCAGCGCGCCACATCTCGAAGAAGATTCGAGATCCGAGCCTCTGCGAAGCTCAGCTTTGGCGCCTCGACCGAATCTGGGGCATTGACCAGCATTCCGACGGGGGATATCTGCGGGCCATCGTTATGGCTGTTCCCCGCTTCCCCTTCACCTCGTTTCCCAATGGTTGGTTCCAGGTTGCGTACAGTGAGGAGCTGGCGGTTGGGGCGGTGTTACCGTTGCAGTATTTTGGCCAAGACCTCGCCTTGTTTCGCACGGCCAAGGGTGAGGCCAAGGTTCTCGAGGCGTATTGCTCTCATCTCGGCGCCCACCTTGGATACGGCGGCGAGGTGCGGGACGATCGTATCGTTTGTCCCTTCCACGGCTGGTGCTTCGATGGTGCCGGCGAGTGTGTCGACATCCCTTACTCGAAGAAGATTCCTTTCAAGTCGCGCATGCGTTCGTTTCCGGTGCGCGAGCAGGAAGGGATTATCTACGCCTACTACCACGCCGACGGCTGGGCGCCGACCTATGAGCCGGCACGACTTCCAAACCATGGATCGCCGGATTGGCTGCCCTACAAGCGATTTCGTTGGAAGGTTCGCACCCACCCGCAGGAACTGGTCGAGAACGGCATTGACTCGGCGCATTTTCTGCGCGTGCACGGAGCCACGGGAGTGAAGACGGGCGAACCACGTATAGAAGGGGCCATGCTGTACGCCGACAGCACGGCCGAATGGGAAGAGAACCGACCCGACGGGTCTTTCGCCAAGGTCCAGCGTGCCATCGAATTCATGTGTAATGGCGTTGGCTTCATGTATGTTCGCAATGCCATGGACATCATGCAGCTCGCCTACGCAGGCCATCTCACTCCGATCGACGGCGACTACATCGACGTTCGCTTCCAGGCGCATGTGAAGAAAGGGGCTCCGGATCTCGACGGCACCGACGCGGAAACCTACGCCATGAAGGCGTTTCAGATGCACATGGAGCGCGACCTCATGCTGCTCGAAAAGAAGATCTACCGCGGCCCGGATCGTCTCTGCGACGGGGACGGCCCAATTGCCGTGTACCGTCGTTGGTGTCGGCAGTTCTATTCGGAAGCTGCCGCATAACTCCCGGTCGTCGCATTGCGTTGGTTTGCCAGACTCTCCGTCGAGGATGAGCTTCTCGCTTAGCGTCCGATCTGGGCAGAACCCTGGCAAAGTCGTCTGCGCACAGGACGACCACGTGGCATTGCGGCCGAGGACGGCGTTTGCTCTTGCACGGGCATGTCACCGTCCATGCCGTCGCCACGCTTTGAAACCATCGCGGCCGAGAGCGAGAAGTTCACGGCGCCACTGCTCTTTGTACACGGGCTTTGGGCAAGTGCTGCGGTTTGGCGCAAGTTCATGGGGTATTGCGCGCACCGTGGCTGGACCTGCCACGCTCTAGTCCTCCCCGGCGGCGGGCGCAGTACGGCGGCGCAGGATCCACAGGGGTTGCTCGGCGAGATGGCCAGCTCGCTGACGACTGCCATCGACACGATGCCTCATCCGCCCATCCTAATTGGGCATGACCTCGGCGGGCTGCTGGCCTTGAGCAACCCGGGGAACGCCCGCGCCGTGGTAGCTCTTGCGCCGCTGTGGACCAAATCCTTCGATACGGTGAGCAGGAAGCTATGCGGGGGTTGGAACAGTCAGCTTGCCTATTGGCAGGACAGGCAATGTAAGCCCAGCCCGGGTCGTTGGTGCGACGAATACATGCCAGCCGCCGAGCGAGTAGGCCTGGCGACGACGGAGTCGGCGCGCTTCGCACGCAGCCTTTGCCGGCTGATGAGAAACCAAGCGGCGCCAGAGTTTTTTCAGCGGCCCGTTGAACAACGTGCTGAGGTTTCGAGCCAACGTCCCATAGTTCCCGCGCTTGTGGTCGCAGGTGAGAACGACCTCTTCGCCCCACCAGCCCATCTTCGAGAGCTCGCAGCCGAACTCGGCGCCGCGCACACCGTGATCCCCAACACTCGCCACGCGCTGCCATGGGACGAGGGTTGGGACCGAGCCGTAGCCACCGTGCATCGTTGGTTGGTCAAGACGCTCGGGGAGGACCTACTCGTCGAGCGCGACGACGATGGCGAGGTGATAGATCGCTAGGCATGGCTGTTTTCCCGGGTGCTTTTCCCCTAGGAGCCAACTCTAGGATGAACGAAAACGCTGTCCCTGAAGCGGTGCGTAACGGTGCCGCGCGGCACATCCACCTCATTGCCGTTTGCGGTGTTGCCATGTCGGCTCTTGCCGGCATGCTCAAGCAGCGCGGGTATGACGTCTCGGGCTCCGACGAAAACGTCTACCCACCGATGAGCACGATTCTCGAACGTCTCGGGATCACCATCCGCCAAGGATTCGTTCCCGAAAATCTGGACGACCAGCCTGATCTCGTGGTGGTCGGAAACAAGGTGTCGCGAACCACTCCGGAGGTGGAGGCCTTGTTGACACGCCGGCTGCCGTACGTGTCGATGCCACAAGCTTTGTCGGAGCTGTTCATGACCAGGCAGCAATCGGTGGTCATCGCCGGCACCCACGGCAAGAGCACGTCGACGGCAATGATGGCGTGGGTGCTGCAGCAGGCCGGGCGCGATCCGAGCCTGATGGTGGGCGGCGAGGCGCTGAATTTCGGCGGCAACTACAAGCTGGGCGATGGCGCCCACTTCGTCATCGAGGGCGACGAGTACGATACCGCCTTCTTCGACAAGGGCCCCAAGTTCCTACACTACCGACCGCGTGCTCTCTTGCTCACCGCGGTGGAGTTCGATCACGCCGATATTTACCGCGACCTCGAGCACGTGAAGAGTGCCTTTCGTGGGCTGATCGACATACTGCCAGCCGATGCTCCTCTCGTTGTCTCTGCTGACTTCCCAGAGGCGCGAGATGTGGTTTCGGCAAGGCGAGACGCCCAACTGTACGGCAATGCGGCCGATGCCGATTGGCACATCGTCGATTTGCGTGACGACGGCAGCGCGACGCTGTTCGATGTGGAGTACCGTGGTCATCGGGAGTGCACCGTGCGCCTGTTGCAGCCTGGTGGGATGAACGCACGCAACGCCATCGGAGTCCTTGCCCTGGCCCGCGCCCTCGGCCTCAGCACTGAGGAAATCCTTCCTGGACTGGCGAGCTTCCGTGGAGTGGCCCGGCGTCAGGAGTACGTAGGTGAGTATGCCGGAGTGACCTTGATTGACGACTTTGCGCATCATCCGACCGCCGTAGCCGGCACGCTCGCCGCCCTGCGTTTGCGCTATCCGCAGCGGCGCCTATGGGCAGTATTCGAACCGCGCTCGAACACCAGTCGCCGCAAGGTGTTTCAGAAGGAATACGCCGATGCCTTCGCGGCGGCGGATCAGGTCATCATCGGTGGTGTCTTTGCCAAGGCTACTGATCAGGTCGGCGCCGAGGCGCTGTTTTCCCCCGAGCAGCTTGCGAGCGATCTGCAGCAGCGCCACGTGGCGGCGCGTGCGATCGCCGATGTCGACTGCATCCGCGACACTCTGCGCCAGGAAAGTCGAGCCGGTGATGTGATCGTATTGATGTCGAACGGCAGCTTCAGCGGGCTGCGCGCCAAGCTGCAAACTGCTTGGCTGGAACCGCGGCATCCTTGAGGGAAACCGCGGCCACAGGAGTCGGTCGAAGGTGACGGTCACCGGGGGTAGAGCGTGGAGTATTTGCGGTAGTTGGCAACGACCTTCTTCACGTAGTCACGGGTCTCGCGGTAGGTGATGCTCTCGACGAACTCGTCGGCTGCGAGGTCGCCGTACTGGCGGTGCCATTTCTCGACTGCCGTTTCGCCGCCGTTGTAGGCGGCGATGGCCTTGAGCGGATCGAAATCGAAGCGCACGAGTAAGCTGCGCAAGTAACGGCTGCCCAGATCGATGTTGGTTTCCGGGTCGTAGAGGTTGGGCTCGGTGTCGCTATCCCCCGCAACCTGCTTGGCGGTAGAAGGCAGCAGTTGCATGACGCCGCGGGCGTTGGCGCGCGAGCGGGCATGCGGATCGAAGAGCGACTCTTGGCGCATCAAGGCCTCCAGGAGCAGCGGATCGAGGCCGAGCTGCTCGGCGCGTGGCTGCACGATGTGCCAAAACGCAAGCGGATACAGTGCCTGCTCGCGCTCGGCGGCGGAGAGGTTTGTCGCAGCCTTGCCATCGCGCAAGCGGCGCAGCACGTGCGCGTAGCCGTCGACCACCTGATAGGCCGCGAAGACAAAACGGTCGACATCGCGATTCCCCGGGTAAGCTTCATCGAGCGCGTCGAGTTCCTCGGCCGCAAGATCGAATACCTTCGCCAGCCCAAGCTCCAGGGCTCGATCAAGATGGAACGGATCCGAGACATCGGGTGGAGGCGGTAGCGGCGGCTCGGGTGCCGCCGGAGCAGATGAGTCGAGCATCGTCTTGTCGACGCGCCGGCGTCCGAGCTGATGTTCCGACCACATGGCGTAGTAGCCACTCGGATCGCGGCGCAAGACGGATTGGTACAGGTCTCTTGCTGCGGCGACTTTGCCTGTACGAGCCAGGGAACGGCCTTGCCAATACAAGGCCTCATCGCGAACGCGATCCTTTGTGATGTTCGCCAGCCCTGCAAAGCTTGCAGCGGCAGCATCGAAGCGAAGCTTGCGGTAGTGCACCCAGCCAATGCGCCAACGTGCTTCGTTGGCCAGACGACTGCGGGGGTAGGAATGCAGTAACCGCGAGTACGCTCCCACTGCCTCGTCGGCTCGGTCCTGATGCTGGTGAATTCGGCCGACGGCATAGGCTGCCTCGGCGGCCTGGTCGTTGCGCGGGTAGCGTTCGAGAAACGCTTCGAACACCGCCAGAGCTTCTTCATCCCGATCCCGGTTCCACAAGATCGTAGCGCGTCGATGCATGGCTGCGGAGCCAACGGAACTGTCGGGGTAGCGCTCGGAAAGATTGCGCAGCAACGCCAAGGCGCGTTCGATGTCGCCACTTGCATACAAAGTATCGGCAAGCAGGCGCAGTAACTCGGCCTCCTGCACCCCGGGGCGCAAGCTCGCGGGAGTCGTCAAGAGTTGTTCCAGCGCTTCCTTTGCCGCTCGGTAATCGTGCTCGCCGAGGTTGAGCTTTGCTTCTTCGACCAGCGCTCGGCCAACCGGATCGAGCACTGCATACTGAGCCCGCAGGCCTTGCAGGCGCTTCTTCGCCTTCCTGCTTAGCGCCGATCCAGGTGCGTGACGGCGGACCTCGAGAAACCCCGTGTGTGCCGCCTGGAAGTCTCCTCGTTGCTCTGCCTGTTCCGCCAAAGCAAAGCGCGCCGGTTGCGCAACCTCGTCGTTGTTGGCGCTGCCTGCAATCTGCAAGAGGGGCAAAGCTTCCTCGTTGCGCCCGAGATCCGCGAGAGCAAGGCCTAACTCGAGAGTGGCAGCCGGAACACGCGTGCTGCTTGGATACTCGCGGCGCAACTGCCGCAGCAAGGATTCCGCACCCGCGTTGTCTCCCAGCGCGCGCAACGTCGCACCGGCGAAGTAGAGATGGTAGTCGGCCAATTCCAGATAGGAGTGCAAGAGCGCCTGAAAGGTAGCCAGCGTCGCCGGCGTTGGCCGTTGGCGAAACTGCGCGTAAGCCAAAGCAAAGGCAGCCCGACGATCCTCAGGGGTCTCGACCGACGGTGCAGGCTCACTACGAACCAAGACCGGGAACCCGGAACAAGCGTGCAGCGCAAGGCACAGGGCTACAAGGAGCAGTCGAGAAGCCATGAGGGGCACCTTATGCACGCTCCAAGGCGATTGGGGAACACCTCCCACGAAGCGAAAACCGGGGTGCGGTGGAACTTTGTGGCATTGACCGCCGCGCGCGCGGTCTTGCACATACCGTTGGCTTTAGCGAACACAGCCCGCGTGGCCGTTGCAATCGTTCTGGCATCCGCGTCTCCGCGTCGTCGTGAGCTGTTGGCACAAGCCGGCATTGAATTTCTCGTCGACGTCAGCAACGTGCCGGAAGCTCCGGAAGAGAACGAATCGCCACACGAGTTCGTGCAGCGCGTGGCGGCGGAGAAAGCCCTGGCCGTTGCGCCACGGCACCCTGGCCGCGTGGTCCTTGCTGCGGATACCGTTGTCGTTGTGGATGGGGTCATTTTCGGCAAACCGATCGACCGTGAAGATGCATGCCGCATGCTGCTCACCTTGTCGGGACGATCCCATGTCGTGCTCACCGGTGTGGCGTTGCTAGACGGCGTCGGGGGTTTACAGCGCCATGTGGAGGAAAGCCTGGTTACGTTTCGCCGGCTCGATCCGTCGGAAGTGGAAACCTATCTCGACGGTGATGAGCCGTTCGACAAGGCTGGTGCCTACGCGGCACAGGGCTCGGGGAGCCAGTTCATTGCCGCTCTCGGTGGTTCTCGTTCCAATGTGATCGGCTTACCCATGGAAGCCACACTGGAACTCCTACGACACCATGGCGTTGTTGCACGCACGGACGAGCCTACGTGATCGACGTCACGGGAAACTGGCGCCGCATCTCCGATAGAGTTGCTGCCGCGTCGCTACGCAGCGGCCGCGACCCGGCAACTGTGCAGGTGCTGGCTGTCAGCAAGACCAAGCCGGCAGCAATGGTCGCCGCAGTGGTTGCTGCCGGGGCCCGCCATGTTGGGGAGAATTATGTGCAAGAGGCGGCTGAGAAAATCGCGGAGCTGGGCTCAAGGGATGTAACGTGGCACCTCATCGGTCACTTGCAGCGCAACAAGGCGCGCCGGGCCGTGGAACTCTTCGATGTCATCCACACCGTCGACAGTGCCGCTTTGGCGCACAGCCTGAATCGGCACGCGCTCGAGCTGTCGCGTCGGCTACGCGTGCTCGTTGAGGTCAACCTTGCTGGGGAAGACAGCAAGTCGGGTGCCGGGGTCGAAGCCGTAGAGCCGCTCTTGGTCGCCATGTCTGCATGTTCGGCATTACGCGTGGAAGGGCTGATGGCAATCCCTCCGGCTCAGGAATCGCCGCAAAAGGTGCGTCCGTATTTTCGTATGCTACGAGAGCTGCGCGACCGCTTGCAGGCAAGCGCACCAAACGGAGCGTTGCTGCGCGAGCTGTCGATGGGAATGACGGATGACTTCGAGGTTGCCATCGAAGAGGGGGCAACCATGGTGCGCATAGGCAGGGCCATCTTTGGTGATCGTTAGGCGCCTGCCAGCGCGGGCTTCAGTACCAACCGAGGAGGCTTTATGAGCGGTACAAAATCCGGCAAGGCGAAAGCGCAACAGCGGACGATTGGATTCATCGGTGCGGGGAACATGGCGGCAGCCATGGTCAAAGGATTGCTCAACGCCAAGCTGTATGGTCCGGAGGACATTTGGGTCAGCGATGTCGACGCCATGCGCCTGCAAGAGCAGCGCAAGAAGTTCCGCGTCGGCACCACGAGCGACAATGCGGCCCTGGTGGCAGGCTCCAAGATCATTGTGCTTGCCGTGAAGCCGCAGGTCCTCGATGCCGTGCTGGAATCCCTGCGCGCAGCGGTCACTCCCAAGAAGCTGTTCGTATCGATCGCGGCGGGTATTTCGACGAGCCGCCTGGAGGCGGGTCTTGGGCAGTACATGCGTGTGTTGCGGGTCATGCCCAACACGCCGGCCTTGCTTGGCCAAGGCATGTCGGTTCTGGTCAAGGGCCGCTACGCCACCCCTGCCGATGAGAAGCTCGGCGTCAAGCTGCTGCGCGCGGTGGGCGAGGTGATGGCGGTAAAAGACGAGCGTTTGCTCGACGCCGTCACCGGCTTGAGCGGCAGTGGCCCCGCCTACGTGTATTCGTTTGCTGAGGCTCTGATTGCGGGTGGGATTGCCTCCGGCTTGCCCGGAGCGGTAGCGACCGCGTTGACCTTCCAAACTCTCGTTGGTGCCGCTGCCATGCTGAAAGAAACCGGGCAGTCGCCCGCCGCGTTGCGGAGTATGGTCACCTCCCCAGGGGGCACTACCTTTGCCGGCTTGGCGGAACTCGAACGCCGCGGTTTCAAAGACGCGGTAATTGCCGCGGTCTCGGCAGCAACTCGCCGCTCGATCGAGTTGGGGAAACCCAAATAAGGGCGCGAGGTAGATGTGGTGGGCCTGGCCCGGGGCTAGGCCGTTCCCCCTCGCGGCGACACTGCGGGAGTTCCTCGATATCTCGTTACCAGGCTCTGCCGGCTTTGCACGAAAAGTCGATCTTGCACGAATAATCGGATTTATCGGGCAGCTTGCCCGACAAATCCGATTAGCCCGGAAAAATCAGTTGGAACCACGGATGGACGCGGATAGACGCGGATAGACGCGGACTGCTTGCGAAACGGACCAGGACCAAGAAGCACAGGGCTGTGGGCGGGCGTAGCCCAAGTGTTTCTCCTTTTGCCCTTGTAGCTGCTGTCTGTATCCGTGTTCATCAGCGTCCATCCGCGGTTCAATTGTTGTTTTCGGGATTAGGCAGGCAATCCGGCTGATGCGCCGCGAGGGCGCGGCGTCTCCACTGCTTGCCAACGTTGGGAATGCTCCTTGGAGACGGGCCACCCTCGGCCCGCATCCGGCGGAATCGTGAATTGGCGGGCAAAGCGGCCTCAGTCGTAGCAACCGTCGACGAACCAACGTTGCGTGGGAGCGTCGCGGTATAGGCGGTAGACGCCGCCATCGCTGAGCTGCGCATCGTAGTAATCGCGACTGTAGGAGCTGTCGTTCCACCAATCGCCATGCACGCGCCAGGGGCCGGCGAGGTGCACGACGCGCCCAGCAAGGTGCTCGCCACGCACAAATTCCGGGCGATCGCGTTCGCAGAACACCTCGACGGCTTGCGCTGGGCGGAAGGCACGCAGGGCAAGGGGGAGTGTGGCGGTAGGGGATTGGAGATCCGGGGCGCGGGAGCGTTCCGCTCTCCTGCTCGTACGGCCACGAGATGTCTTCCCATACGGCTCGGGGGGGCTCTCCTGGACTGTAAGGAATGGGGCAACCCCATAGGCATCTGGCCGATGTGAGTCGGCAACGACTGGAATGCCCACGTGATCGGCGCCGCAGATGGCGGTGAGCCGGGCCAGGGTCACGGCAAGCTTGGCGGGGGCCGGCCCGTTGGGCCGGAACAAATCCAACTGCGCAGCCCGCAAGTGCTCGGGGACCGCACGCACTTGCAACGCTTCGATGGCCGCTGCCGGAGGATGTGCTTCGAGATGCAGCCGAGCCAGCGCCAAAAGAGCTTTGATGTCGTTGCTCGGAGCCGCCACGACAATGGTACGTTCCTCTCGACTGCGGGTAGCCAGCTTCAGAGAGAGACGTAGGTCCCCACAAATCAAGCCGCGTACCGCCAGCCGTGCGGTGAGACGATCCAGCAAGGCACGCAGAACGAAGAGGAGCGGCTCGACCGTGTCGATGCCGTAGTCGAACTCGCTGCTTTCTTCGAACTGCAAGGGATGCGGCCGTGGCTGCAACGGCTGCGTGTCTTCCCCACGGGCGCGGTGCAGCAACAGCGTGCCTTCGGGTCCGAGACGATTACCAACGGCGTTGGCCGGCAACGCCGCCAAATCCCCAATGGTGTGGATTCCCCAACGCTGTAAGGTGCCGGCAAGAGCAGGGCTGGGAGCAAGCAGCGCTACCGACATCGGGGCAAGGTAGGTCCATTCCTCTCCCTCCGGAATGACGGCCACGCCACCACCATGGCGAGCTGCCAAGCTTGCGGCCACCTTCGAGCTGCCGATTCCCACATAAGCAGGAAGGCCGAGCATCTCGGCACGTCGTGCCAAGGCATTGGCAATGTGCGCTTCCGACTCGTGCAGCACCCTCAAGCCGTGCAGGTCGAGATACACCAGCCCCTCTCCTGCTTCTTCGACACGTGGGGAGAAGGACTCGGCTGCATCACACAACGCCGCTTGCGCCGCGTGCCGTGCCTCGGCGGAAACCGTGCGCACGAGGAGCTGTGCGGCCATGGCAACGGCTTGCGCGGTGGAAAGGCCGACGCGGATACCGCGCCTTTCTGCCGCCGGCGATACCGCTATCAGTTTGGCGCGCGCCGTTGGGCCATCGGCCACCGCCACCGCCTCTCCACGTAGCTCGACATGAGAGCGCAACAACGCCGCAAGCGGAAAGTCGGGCACGAAAAGACAAGCAAGCCGCATAGGCAGAGCAATACGAGAGAGGAGGGCTAGCCCGGCTACTCGTTATGGGGACCGCGGGCGGAGGCTGTATCCGAGGGCTTTGTTGCCGCCAGAGGGGATGGCGTGGGTGCGTCCGTGCCGGGCATGGTTGCGGACAGCACCAGCGCGGCTTTTTCCTTCCCCAATGTATTGCGCATCAACTGCGCGGAAATGCGTAAGCCATCGAAGAGAGAGTGTGTGCCGGGCTGCTGCCACAGAACCCGGTACTGGCGCAACTGTACGGCGAGTGTCGCGAAGCTGCCGGTAATGCCACGCGGTGCCAAGATGAGGAGTGGTGTGTGCGAAAGCTCTGCCGCATGCCGTAAGCGTGGCCAGATGTGCTCGCGCAAACGCCGTGGCGGGGAGGTGCCAAAGTCGAGAGCAACTATGCCCAACCCCCCGGCTTGCAACAGCAGCTCCGTGCAACGCACCGCATCTTGCGCGGAGGGGGGACGCACCCACAGCAAGCGTTGTAGGTCAGCCCCCGCCGCGGCTACCGCGGCAGGATGCAAGGCGTCGGCGACATCCACACAAGCCGTCACCTCCCCCCGCCGCGTTGCCGCTGCCAGCAAGGCCAACAGCAGCGATGTCTTGCCACAAGACAAAGCCCCAAGGATTTCGCTGATTCGCCCGCACGGTAGGCCACCGTCGAGCAGCGCATCGATGCTGGTATTGCCGCTCGATAGACGGCGCGGCAACTCGCGCGCCGTGTGCCCGACCTGCACCCAGGCGGATAGCTGGAGTTCTTGGACAAGCTGCGTTGCGGTAGCGGTAAGCCTCGACATGCACCGATCTTCGCCTAATTTTCGCTCTGGGGCAACCGGGGATTCCGGCGCCCCGCTCCGGTGGAGACCGGAGCGGGGCGGTGCCCGGTGCGCCAGTGTGCCAGTGTGGGGTGCGGCGTTTCTGGTATCCGCTCGTCCGGAGAAGCCTCTGCCCAAGCGGCACTGCACCCAGATCGGGGTCGGAATCGGTATCGGAATCGGCCGCGACAGAGGATGGGAGACACTGCGTAAAATGGGATTGATCCCAACTCCGATAGCGCCCCGACCCCGCAGGAAGGTGCCCTTGCAGGGACTTGTGCAGATGTTCCTCGACTGCCTGGCATTGCGGCTGGCCTCGTGGCGGCGAACGTGCTTGATCAAGGGGGCCATGTCGACCAAGGAAGAACGCCTTGCCGCGCAGCGCGACGTCGTCGTCAACCGCAAGGCGCGCCACGACTACCATATCGAGGAATCGGTCGAGGCCGGCTTGGTGCTCAAGGGCAGCGAGGTGAAGTCGTTGCGCGATGGCAAGGCGCAGCTCAAGGACAGCTATGCACGGGTCCAGCGCGGCGAGATGTGGCTCATGAATGCGCACATCAGTGATTACGCCGCGGCCTCCTATCTTGGCCACGAGCCCACCGCCGCACGCAAGCTGTTGCTACATCGCCGCGAAATCGATCGCCTTAGCGGTAAGGTCAAAGAGAAAGGCCTAACCCTGGTGCCGCTGCGAATTTACTTCAAAGCGGGGAGGGCCAAGGTCGAACTGGGCTTAGGACGCGGCAAGAAACTCCATGACAAGCGCGAGTCGATCAAAGAGCGCGAAACCAAACGCGAGATGGATCGTGCCGTGCGGCGACGCGAGTGAAGGTGAAAGGGATGAGAGGTAGCAACCACCAAGCAGCACGACGCGGGAATATGGCGCGTAGCAGATGCCTCTCCCTGCTGCTGATGGCGTGCTGTGTCGTGGGATGCCAGGCGCCGGAGAGCACCACGGTGACGATGGACGTCAGTAGCGTCGGCCTCGACAATGTCACCCAAGCCCCGGTGGTGTTGCTGCAGGAGCATGACGGCGTGCGCACTTTGCCGATTTGGATCGGCCCACTGGAAGCACAAGCCATTGCCGTGCAGTTGGAAGGAGCTACGGCCCCACGCCCGCTGACCCATGATCTCCTGAAGAGCGTGATCGACGGTGTCGGTGCCGAGCTTACGCGAGTGCAGATCACCGATCTGAAGGAAGGTGTTTACTGGGCGCGCATCTCTGTGCGTAGCGGAGGCAAGTCCTTTGATCTCGATAGTCGTCCCAGCGACGCGATTGCCCTTGCCTTACGCTTCCGGAAGCCCATCCATGTCGACCTAGCCCTCCTCGGAACAGCGAAGCCCGCGACGGCAACTGGTCAAGGCTCGGCGACGAGTACCCTCAAGGTGCGTGGCATCACGGTGCAGAATCTCACCACGGAGCTTGCGGAAATGTTCGGTGTGTCGGCCGGGCGGGGGATCTTGGTGGCCGACGTGGATCCCGACGCCTCCAGTCAGCTTCGACGTGGCGACGTCATCCTCGAGGCCGAGCACCAATCCATTTACTCGGTGCGGGAACTCGGTGCAGTGATCGAAGCTGCGAAAAAGGATGGCGACGTGCATCTCGAGGTCCAGCGCGGCAGTGACACCTTTGTTGTCGTACTTCAGGCAGGGACGTGACCACCAAGGAACACAGGCAAGGCGACAAGGGGGGCAGCGATAAAGTTTGTAGCGGGAGGAGGCAGAAATGTTTCAAGTGTCAGCGATCGGAACTGTCGCCAGTGCGCGTGCTGATCTCAGCGATGATCTTTGGGGAGACGTCGAGGCACGTATCGAGATCGACGCGGCGTTTGCGCCGGAGTGCCTCGATGGCATCGATAGCTTTTCGCATGCCGAGGTGATCTTTCTTTTCGATCGCGTTCAGGAGACCGCAGTTGAGCGCGGGGCACGGCATCCGCGCGGCAACCAAGAGTGGCCCCGGGTGGGCATCTTTGCGCAACGTGGTAAGGACCGACCCAATCGCCTCGGAAGCACGATCGTCGAGATTGTCGGCCGCAATGGCCGGGTGCTGACGGTGCGTGGCTTGGATGCGATCCAAGGTACGCCGGTGCTCGACATCAAGCCGGTAATGGTCGAGTTCCTACCCCGCACCCCCGTGCGCCAGCCATCTTGGTCGCACGAACTCATGAAGCAGTACTGGCGCTGAGGCGAGCGTTAGTAGCCCGTTGATATGATCCTCTCGCCTTCGAGACGGCGCTACGCGCCTCCTCAGGCCGGGCTATTGTCCAAAAAAGCTTTCCCGTTCGCCTTGAGCCTCGAAGAGGCTCGGATCTAGAATGTTCTTCACGCGCCGGATCGTTACCCGGCCGGGGGCGGTATCGGAATCGGTATCGGAATCGAATCTGGCCGCCGAACGATACCGATTCCGACCCCGATTCAGTCGCTGCCGAACACCGTGCGCCGGCGGGATGTGGATTCGAGCCATCGGCCGCCGCCCGGTCCTCCGCAGGGCGCCGCGCCCATCTGCAACGCGCGAACGCGAACAGCGGCACTCTTCATCCGCCGAAGAGGTATGGATGTACGAAACGCAGAGCGACAGCGGCCGCGACGGCGATGGCAAGACGCGTCGCGCCGAGTTCACGCAGACCCTGCCCGATGCCGGGGCCAGTAAACGGCAGAAACGGGGTTGCCTTCATGAACTCGGCGTACCCCGGCACGGCCAGCAGTTTGCGTTGATCCTGGTGGCGGCAGCCCACGATGGCGAACAGGGGTAGGCCCGCGAAAAACGCAACATCCGAAGCGAAGCCGTTGGGAATCATGTGTAGGAGGCCGAGTAAGCCGAAGCCCATGAACAACGGATGGCGAGTGAGGCGTAGCACGCCATGCACGCGCGGCGTGCCACCGGTGAAGGAGGCGGGGCTTGGCTGTAAGAGGCCGGCGATGGAAAGCGTGAATGCGGAACCGATCGAGAGATAGAGCAACCACTGTACAGCACTCCCCAACGGGATGGCCCACAGCAGCGGCCCGCTGTGCTTGTGCCCAAGATAGTACGTGGCCATGGGCACAAATACGGCCAGGGAGAGCAGCGAGTATAGGCCCAAGAACAGCGGCTCGCCCGTGCGTGCCACGATCCTTCCCCGCAGCGCGGCACTCGAGGGAATCATGTGCGTCGCCGCAAACAGCAGCCACAAAGCGGTGATCACGAGCGGTGCTTGCATTGGTGTACCCTCCGCGGCAGCTATCCCATGCTTGCCGGGTCAAGAGAAGTGCCCCGCGAATCCGTGTTGCGGCGTACTGGAGACCCGCTGGGTATTGGGTTGCTACACGCAAGCGACAGGGAGTATGCAGCCGCCACGGGAGTTCTTGCATGCAGATTTTCGACATTGCTACGTCTGTTCTCTCCACCGTTGCGCGTTTGGGATACGCGGAAAGAGTTGGCGAACTCGGGTCGCGACCGGCAAAACCGTTGGAGCTATACGACTTCGAGGCCTGTCCGTATTGCCGCAAGACGCGCGAGGCGCTGACGGTCCTGGATCTCGACGCCATCATTCGGCCATGCCCGAGCGGCGGGCCACGTTTTCGACCCGAGGTGAAAAAGCGCGGTGGTAAGGCGCAGTTCCCGTATCTCGTCGACCCCAATACGAGCGAGGAGATGTACGAGTCGGATACCATCAACCGCTATCTCTTCGAGCACTACGGAGCGGGCGCAGTTCCCTTGCTGTTAAATGGCTACGTCGCCTTCCCGGGCTCGCTGTTGGCGTCGAGCTTCCGCGCCGGGCGCGGCCGCAGCTACCGTCGTGCAAAGGCACCGAAGAAGCTGCTCGAACTTTACAGCTACGAAGGATCTCCCTTCTGTCGCCTGGTGCGCGAAACGCTGTGTGAGTTGGAGATCCCCTATCGGCTCCACAACATTGCCCACGGTAGCCCCAAGCGCGACGCCTTCGTGGAGCTTTCCGGAAAGATGCAGGTGCCCTATCTCGTCGATCCCAACACCGACACCGCGATGTTCGAGTCGGCGGATATCATCGCCTACCTCGAACGAACGTACTTACTGTAGGTTGATCGCGATCGAGTTTGGCCGTTGGATGGTAGACAGAAACCTGGATCGGGGTCGGAATCGGTATCGGAATCGGAATCGAGGCGATCATGAGCTTCGGGCACGAGCGACTGGACGTCCTGCGAAGGAACGGAACTCCGTACCTCGCAGGCAATCCTCTCAATATCGCTGAAGGCAACGGCAAGGCACCTTCGCTGCGGGGTTGGGACAGCTATCGGAGTCGGCATCGATCCCATTTCGCGTGGTGTCTCCCAACCTGTGTCGCGGCCGATTCCGATACCGATTCCGACCCCGATCTAATTGTAGGGCTACTTGAGCGGAGGTTCCTTAAAACTCTCGATGTAAGCGAGTAGGTCCTCGGCTTCGCCGGGCTTGAGTGTTGCCTTGAAGCCGACCATGGCGGTCCCGGGCTTGCCCTCTTGAATCGCTGCCAGCATGTTTTCGCGCGTGGCGTTCTTCCAATAGTCGGCCGACGTGAAATTGCTGGGCTTGGGGGACAGGGAGGCTCCGGCGATACCATCGCCTTTACCGCTCATCCCGTGGCAGAAGCCGCAGCGGGCTTCGTAGATGGCCTTACCGTTAGCCGCGTCGCTCGCCTTGGCCGCTTGGGCAATGGTCACGAGCACAAGCGAAAGCAGCAAGCCAGATGGATATCGCCGGTTCATGGGAACGAGTTTTCAACACAGCCTCCGGGCAGAAGCAACCAGTCTCAGAATTCCTCAGAATTCCTGATCTCACTTATGCGCAAGCGCCGAGAACAGTTCAGACCCCCAATGCAGATTCCGATACCGACCCCGGACGGATAACGATCCGGCGCGTGATATCTCCAAGGAGATTCGAGATCTGAGCCTCTTCGAACAGTGGGCCGGGAAGGAAAGCTAGTTGCTCGGGCAGGCCGTGGCGCCGTCTACCGAGCGGACGTTCTCCTCAATGGTCACCCTGTTGTCGCCGTTGGTATCGAACACTCCGCATACGGCAAGCGGCGTGGCCTCGAGCGCCATGCTCACTCCGGTGAGGACCTCGCCGACCGAAACAGCGCCGTTCCCATTGCAGTCGCCAGCACATGACGAGATCGGCGTGACAGTCGGTGAGGGTGTGGGGGTGGGCGGCATCACACCGACCGCAACTTCGTAGGTCGTGCGCGCGGCCGCGTCGCTGCTCCTGCTCGAATCGAGGTTGACGCTGGTTGCCGAGCCGAACAATGTGTAGACCCCGGCGCTGGCCGGTGCCTGCCAGGTGAACTCGAAGATGGCTCTGCCGTTGGCGTCATTCATCCTCGGGGCGCTGTGCGTGATCTCATTGCTACCCGTGCCGCGATTGAGTTCCAGGCGCGTCCCCTGTCCCGCCACTAGCCCGAGGGCACCGCCGCCGGCAGCTACGTCGAGACCAGCACCTATCTGTGCAGGTGCCTGAGAAGTGACGACAAGCCGAAAGGTCGCCGTGGCCCCCAAATTCATAGTGATCGGGCCTTCGAAGGCGATGGTCGGTACGCGGCCACCCGAATGGCAATTGCGGCAGTAAAAGCCGTTGGTCTGCCCCGACGCCCCGATCACGCCGTCGCTGGTTGCCGAAGCGGTTGTCGCGAGACCAAGAGCAAGTGTGACGACCAACAACAAGCAAGGGACCATACGCAAGGTTAGGGGATTCATCGTCGAGATCCTCGTGGCGCCGCCTCGTAGCCGCAACCAAAGTTTGAAGGGCCGGAACCGGCCGCGCAGGCTCAAAACTCCTGACCTCACGAAGCGCAAGTGCCGAGAAAGTTCGACACTCGGGACACCACGTGGATTCTGTAAAAATCTCGATACCGATGAGGATACCGATGAGATTGATCCGAAGCGGAGAATCAAACCATGAAGAACGTGAAGCTCATGGAGAAAAATCGCCCGATGGGAGTCCTTTTCCCTGACTTCATGACCTTCATGCACTTCATGGTGGATGCAGCTTGGGCTCATGGCAGATTCCTCGGGATCGGGAGGTCTGGGACGTGGGCTATGGATCGTAGGCTGTAGATGGAGCGAGAAATGAGAGTGACGAAGTTTCTCTCTCCTGATTTCGCTTCGCACGGTTCATTTGCCGGGCTCGCAGACGCGGACAACTTAGGCTCGGATCGCGCTGGCTTTGGTGCCGGCTGCGAGGAAAACCTTGACATTACCATCGCTGGCAGCGTAAAGCGCGGACCGGCGCAGGATGCAAATGGTAGGAACGCAAGCGAAGGCGCAAGCGGGAAAATACGAGTTAGGAAAACGCATGAAGACACTGCGAGTAGGCATCTGTGGACTCTTGCTGCTGGTCGCCGGCTGCGGGGACGACGACAGCGGAAACAGCGGGGGTGGTGGAATTACGGTTTCCCCTGGGCAATCGATCCAAGCGGCGATTGACGCAGCAGCTCCCGGCGACACGGTCACGGTTATGCCTGGAGACTACAGGGAGCCGCACGCGAACCGGGCTGCCCTTCGGATCACCAAGCCGCTCAAGCTGATCGCGAGGAGCACGCCGGACGCAAAGGTTCGCCTTCTCCCGGGTCCAGGGCACAGGGACGGCATTCTCGTCGAACCCGCCAATCCGGGGGATGCAGATGTCGATGGCGTCGAGATCAACGGTTTCACGGTCGAGGGCTTCCCGAATAACGGTATCTTTCTGCGTTACGTGAACAACTTCGTCATCGAGAACAACGAATCTGCGAACAACCTGGAGAATGGAATTTGGCCCACGCTCTCCGCCAACGGCTTGGTGAAGAAAAACGTTGCCTACGGTTCCGAGGATAGTTCGCTGTGGGTCGAGGCTTCCACGAACGTTCGCGTCGTCGAGAACGATCTCCACCACAGCCCGACCGGCCTCGAAATCACGGTCTCCAAAGAAGTCACCGCAGAGAAGAACGACGTCCACCACAATACGATCGGCATTGGCCTGTACCATCCCTCGGCGGCGGGCCTGCCGCCGCTGCAGCCGCTCTCGGATAACGGGTATTGGCACATCCGCGACAACCATGTGCATGACAACAACGAGCCCAACAGCGCCCCGCCAGGATCACAGGCTTCAGGCCTGCCGCCGGGCGGCGGCATCCTCTTGCTGGGCGTCGATCATGTCGATGTCGAGCGCAACGTGATCGAGAACAACAACTTCTTCGGCATCGCCATGATCGATTACTGCCGGGCAACAGAGGGCACGGACTTCGATTGCGCCATAAATCCGCCGGACGTCAGAGACACGTCACCGGACAACAACCGGATTATTGGTAACACCGCTCGCAACAACGGCACCGACCCACCGCCTGGTCCTTTCCAGTCGCTGGCCGCGGATATTCTAGGACTGATGGGAAGAAACAACTGCGCCAGTGACAACACGGCGGGCAAAATAACCTTTCTACCGTCCCTGCCTCCGTGCCAGCCGGTAGTCGGGCTTTGACGCGGGACCCCGACGTTACCCTGAGCCAAAACGACAAGAAGCCGTCCGCGCGTCACCATAGGAGTGACGTCGCGGGCGCCATCCCTTGCGACACCGTTATCCGGCCATTCGTCGGCCCACAAGCGGACAAGGTTGCGGTTCTCTGTCGTCCGCAAACCCAATTGGCGAATGCCGCACGCCAAGCGGACGCCGCCTACCGAGCCTTGGCGATGCTGCTGGCGGCCCGCCAATCCACGTTTGCAGATCTCACCACCGAGATGCTCTTCCTGCGCGACATCCGTCACGATCTGCCGCTAGTGCTCGCAGCGCGCGAGCGGGTACTCGCCGAGTTCGGCGACAACGCCGTCGCGCCGATCCCCTCCTTCGTCCAACAAGCACCGGTTGCGCCGGGTGTGCTCCTCGAACTCATGGCATGGGCAGACCTTCCCCACCAGCGCGGGGCTTTGGCAGCGCATGACATACGCGCTGCCTCGACGTGTGCTTGTGAAGGATGTGCACGATCCGGCGCACGGCTCGTTTGCCTTGGCGCCTCTGGTGGGAGTACGGGGATCCGAGGCGAGACGACGAACAGTACGTCGTCGTCGCCGCCCGCACAGTCGCCCACGGCGCTCTACACGACCAACGTGTATGGGGTTGGGGAAGACGCGTACACACAGACCCTCGATATGTTCGGCGCTGCCGAGCGCCTGCTCAAGCAGTGCGGCATGGACTTCCATGACGTGATCCGAACGTGGATCTACCTGCGCGATATCGATCGTGACTACGACGCGCTCAACGCGGCCCGGCGTGAGTTCTTCCGGCAGCGGGGCATCAAGGATCTGCCCGCTAGCACCGCAGTCCAGGGCATGCCGTTCTCCGACCTGCACGACCTTTCACTATGCCTGCAAGCGATTCAGGCCTCACCGGTACTCGACGTCACCCCCATGGCGACGCCCAATCTCAGCGAGGCGTGGAGCTACGGCGCGGATTTCTCCCGTGGTTTGCGAGTAGGCGAAGCGCACCAAGTAACACTCCACGTTTCCGGTACGGCGAGCCTCGATGCCAGTGGGCGAAGCGTGCACGCGGGCGACGTCGAGGCGCAGATCGATCGCATGCTGGACAACATTGAGTCTCTGTTGGCCCGTCAGGGAGCCACGTTTGCGGACGTAATTTCGGGGGTCACCTACCTGAAGCACGCGCGCGACGCGGCAGTGCTGAGGGAGCGCTGCCAGCACCGCGGGTATACCGGTTTCCCTTGCGCAGTCGTGGAAGCCAATCTGTGCCGGCCTGAACTACTGTGCGAAGCGGAAGCCGTCGCGATCCTTCCTTTTGAACCTGCTCGGGCGTAGTCACGACGTATGCCACTCGCACGCCGCTCGGTAGTCGTCGCCATTGTCCTGTGGGCATCCCTGTGGGGG
The DNA here is from genome assembly GCA_964528465.1 of uncultured Binatia bacterium (SeqCode). GTDB lineage: Bacteria > Desulfobacterota > Binatia > HRBIN30 > HRBIN30 > CAZGSN01. The sequence continues at coordinate 13,086 of CAZGSN010000075.1, read as the reverse complement.
GGCGGCCTGTGCCCGTTGGCAGCGACGGACGTGCCACTGCGAATCACCTACCCTATGGAAGGAACCATCTTTCCACCCGACAGCGTGGCGCCAACCTTCCTCTGGGAGGACGCGACCGCGAACGTCAACCGCTGGGATATCGCGGTACGCGACAGCAGCGGACAAGAGGTTTTGCGCGAAGCGGTCGACTCGCCGCGCTGGCGACCGAGCGAGGAGCGCTGGAAGAGCGTCAAGGAGCGTAGCTTGGAGCGCGATGTCGAGGTGATCGTTACAGGCGCGGCCAGCACACACTCGCCAACCGGCGTATCGTCGGCTCGGGTACACATCCGCACCTCGAAAGACCCGGTGGGCGATGCCCTCTTCTATCGCGAGGTGCCGCTGCCATTCCTGACGGCGGTGCAGGATCCATCGCGCATTCGCTGGCGCTTCGGCACCATCGACACGGAGGCCGGCCCGCCCATCGTGCTGCAGAACCTACCTGTGTGCGGGAACTGTCACTCTTTCGCGGATAACGGCAGCGTCCTTGGCCTCGATGTCGACTACGGCAACGACAAGGGCGCTTACGGCCTTGTGGCGGTTGAGAAGCACATGGTGATGGACGACGCGAAGATCATTACCTGGGCGGACTACAAGCGTGAGGATCGGGAACTCACCTTCGGACTATTGTCGCGGGTTTCGCCGACCGGGCGCTACGTGATCAGCACCGTCAAGGATCGCTCCGTCTTCGTGGCCATCCCAGACCTGATGATTTCGCAGCTCTTCTTCCCCATTAAAGGCATACTCGTGGTCTACGATCGCGAGAAGAAGACCTACGCGGCGCTACCGGGAGCAGACGACCCGCAATACGTGCAGACCAACGCAGTGTGGAGTCCAGACGGCAAAGAGATCGCCTTCGCGCGGGCTAAAGCGTATCGCGCCGAGCGCCTCGAACAGAAGAACAGCGCCGTGGTCGACGAGAAGGATGTTCCGGAGTTCACCGTCGACAAGAAGCCCTTCCTCTACGATCTCTACCGAATCCCCTTCAACGCTGGCAAAGGCGGAACGGCGGTTCCGATTCGGGGTGCCGCAGGCGATGGGATGAGCAACTTCTTCCCGAAGTATTCCCCCGACGGTAAGTGGATCGTCTTCTGCAAGGCCAAGAGTTACATGCTGCTACAGCCCGACAGCGAGCTGTACATCGTGCCGGCCACCGGAGGCGTCGCCAGGCGCCTGCGTTACAACACCGCCCGCATGAACTCTTGGCATAGCTGGTCATCGAACAGCCGCTGGCTCGTCTTCTCTTCCAAGGTCAATACGCCTTACACGCAGTTATTTCTCACGCACATCGACGCACAGGGGAATGACAGTCCGCCGGTGTTGCTCGAACGGTTCACCTCACCGGATCGCGCCGCGAACATACCCGAGTTCGTCAAGCTACGCGGCGACGCCATCGCCGACATTCGCGAGCAGTTCCTAGATCCCTACTCGTTCCTACGGGCCGGCATGGCCAACGAGCATACGGGAGACCACAGTGGCGCCGAGCGTGCCTTTCGGCGTGGCCTCGAGCTGGCGCCGGATGACGCCGAGCTACGCAACGCGCTGGGGTGGACGCTGTTCCAGGATGGCCGCCCAGGAGAAGCAGTCACGGAGTACGAGCGGGCGCTGGCGGTCAATCCGCGGCACGTGAAATCGCACAACAATTTGGCCCTGGCGTTGGTAGAGCTGGGGCGCCTCGACGTAGCGGCCGGACACTTCCAGACATCCCTCGAAATCGAGCCGAAGGCGGAGATCCATAGCGACCTGGGTTTCGTGCTGGCGCGGCTGGGTAAGCGCGAGGCGGCCCTGGCGGAATACGAGAAGGCGCTCACGCTCGATCCGCAGTGTGCCTCCGCCCACTTCAATCTAGCCGTGACCCTCGTGCAGGCAGGGAAGTTTGCCGAGGCTGAGTCCCACTATCGGCAAGCACTGCCGGGTAGACCGACCGCCGAGACCCACAACGGATTGGGTTATGTGCTCGTCCGCCAAGGCCGCACCGAGGAAGCCATGACGGAGTTTCGCAAGGCGATCGCTGTCGCTCCGAAGTTCACTCCCGCCTACAACAACCTCGCGGAGGCACTCGTCCGTCAGGGAAGCCTCGAAGAAGCAGCCCAGTACTACAGACTCTCGCTCGCAGAGAAGCCGACCCTCGCCGGCTACAACGCTCTCGGTGATGTCCTACGCCGCCTCGGCAAGATGGACGAGGCAAGCGCACAGTTCGAGAAAGCGAAGGCTTTAGAGACAGGGCGCTGAAGCGCTGGGGAAGATTCCGGCCTGCGAGGAGGGATCACTTCGAAAACATCAGCTCGCGAAAATCGCCGGGTTGAAGTTCATCCATAGCAAGGACTACCTCTGCGGTGTGACTGCGGATGACCGGCCAGCTTGTCGTCGGCAGGACGAGAACGGCCGACTTCCTGCCGCTTAGGTTCTGCTGATAGCCAAGGTTTTGATCGGTTGTGATCAGGACGTCGAAGACTGCTTCTGCGGCGGCGATAAGATCGCCGTTCCCGAAATCAGACCAGCCCATTTCGAACGCCGTGGACACGAGGTGACCGGTCAGCTCTCGGCGCAACGGTGCGGGCGTTCCTTGGTCGAAGAGCACTTTCAGCGCGGAGACCCTCCCCCAGAAATCACGCCACGGCGAGGTCGAGGCTGTGCTCGGCGTGCTCGAGTACGGCTTCGACCTGCTGGCGTGTTACGCCTGGAAACTATTCGAGGAAGTCATCGACCCGAGCCCCGCTCTCCAAATTCTCGAAGAGGGCCTTCACCGGCACGCGCGTCTTCTTGAAGACCCAGGCGCCACTTACCTTGCCCGGCACGTTGGCCGATCAGAAGGCCCTGATTGCGATATAGCTAACGCCTAGCTACTTGCGTCGGATGATTACCGTCACGGCCCTCGAAGCGAAGACTCGCCTCGGCAAGCTTCTCGACCGCGTCGCTCGCGGTGAGGAGATCGTCATAACTCGGCACGACAAGCCAGTGGCTAGAATGGTTCCCGAAGGTGAGCATAGACTCAGCGGCGTTCAACAAGCGGTGACAGATCTGCTGCAGCTTCAGGAACGGATCCGCGCACGCAGCAAAGGTCGGCGGCGACTTTCCAATTCTGAAGTCCGCACAGCTATCAATGAGGGTCGGCTGTGACAACGGACTTCGTAGTCGACGCCTCGGTGGCAGTCGCGTGGGTTCACCCTGGGCAGGCGACCGGAAAATCGCAATCACTCCTCGAGGCTGTCCATGGAGGTGCAAGAGCAAAGGCACCGGCCCTTTGGCCCCTCGAGACGGCGAACGCGCTCCTCGTACTCTGCCGGCGCGGCAAGCTTACAGACGCGGAACGGCTGCTAGCACTTGCCGCTCTCCAAGGGCTATCCGTCGAACTCGACCATGAGATGGCACCGCTCGCCTTCGGTCTACTGTCCGACCTCGCCTCCGAATATCGCTTGAGCGTTTACGACGCCGCCTATCTGGAGCTTGCCCTGCGCAGCAAACTTCCCCTGGCGTGCAACGACGGCCGGCTACGTCATGCCGCCAAACGCTGCGGCATTGAGCTTGCCTAGATGGGGCCCTTCGGGTTTTCACCCCGTCGAGCAGTTGAGACCTCCTGCGCGCCTGCCATCAGCTCACCGATGTTTGTTGTATCGAACGGAGGAGAGAGCGGGGGGCTGAGTCGGCCGCGAAAGAGCACGACCAGGCGGTGGCTGAGATCTAACAGCTCGTCAAGATCGGTAGAGATCAAGACCACGGCACAACCCGCGGCGACAGCAGTGCGGATGGCAGTGGCTACGGCTTGTGTTGCCTGCACATCCAAGCCACGCGTGGGATTCACCGCCACCAAGAGCTGTGGCGTACGCGCGAGTTCGCGCGCGACGATGACGCGCTGCTGATTGCCGCCGGAAAGGCCAGCGACGGGCTGATCCAGGTCGGCGAAACGAATCGCAAAGTGCCTTGCCCTTTCCGCCGCCATCGCGCGCGCTGCAGAAACGTCTAGGATTCCTCGCCGCGTGAACTGCTGCAGCTCCGCCGAGTTGAGAAGAAAGTTTTCCGCGACCGACAGACCCAAGGCCAAACCCTCGTGCTGACGGTCGGGTGGAATGCATGACACGCCGGCCAAACGTGCACTGCTCGGAGTGAGGAAAGTGCCGGCCGACTGGGGAAGCGACGCTAGCATCACCTCTCCTGAGCTGACTCTCCGCAGACCCAGCAAGATCTCGTACAGCTCCCGCTGGCCGTTGCCGTCAACGCCTGCCACCCCGAGGATTTCACCGGCTCGTACCTCGAGGTTCACGTTGCGTAGCGCCGGCACTCCATCCCTACCGACCAACGACACGTCTCGCAGCCGCAACACAGTCTCACTGCTGGCTATCTCCGGTGGCCGTTCCGGGACGGCTACCTCGCCGATCATCTCGTGGGCCAGCACTGCTTCGCTCATCGTGTTCACGGTGTGTGTCGAGACGATGCGCCCATGGCGCATGACGGTTACGCGGTCGCCGACGTCCTTCACCTCGCGCAGCTTGTGGGTGATGAAGATCACTAGCCGCTGCTGGGCTCGCAACTGGCGCAGCAGCACGAACAATTGCTCTACCTCGGCCGGGGTCAGCACGGCCGTAGGCTCATCGAGAATGAGCACGCGATCAGCACCCATCAATGCCTTGAGAATCTCCAGACGCTGGCGTGCACCGACCGAAAGCTCCTTCACCAATTGGTGTGCTGGAGGGAGCGCCATGCCCACCTGTGCCGCAAAGGCAATGGCGTGCTCGGCAACAGCCGCGCGGTCGAGACGCCAGCCACCGTGGCTTGCTGTACCGGAGGGTACGCTGAGTGCAAGATTTTCTGCCACCGTCATGGCGTCAATCAGCGTGAAATGCTGGTGCACCATGCCGATGCCCGCAGCTCGCGCGGCGCTGGGTGAGGTAAGCCGTACGGGCGTGCCCGCGACGCGAATCTCACCGCTGTCGGGAAGGTGCACGCCATCGAGAACGTTCATCAATGTCGACTTGCCGGCTCCGTTCTCGCCAAGAATGCAGTGGATCTCCCCGGCCGCGAAATCGAGGCTTACATCATTGAGAGCTTGCACAGAGCCGAAGCGCTTGTGCAGGTGATGCACCGACAGCACGCGACGCCTTACCCTTGAGTTCCGTCGCCAAGGCGCAAGAGACTGCCGCGTGGGGGACGCTGGAGTTCTTCACCACGAAGCTCTTCACCACGAAGGACATGAATACCGGATAAGCCGAGATGGGAATTCCCTTCGTGACCTTCGTGCTCTTCGTGGTGAGACATCATCTTCCGTCGCCTCGAGAACGTGCACATTCATGGATGCAGAGTCGCCGAACACCAGATCGATAGGCACCAGTCTCTTGCGCAGGAATGGCGATGAAGGCGTCCGCACACTTTTTCAACACCTACTAGAACTCGGCAGTGGGAACGATCAACTTCCCGGCTTCGATGTCTTGCGCGGCTTTGGCGAGTTGCGCCTTGGTCGCCGGGGGAATCTTTGCTTCGAGGGCTGGGTTGACGACGAGAGTGACGACCCCCTCTTTCATGCCAAGGCGTTCGATCTTGCCGACGAAGCGGCCTTCCTTGACCTCACGCGCCACGGTGAGAAAACCGCGCGGGATGTCAGCAACGGCGCTGGCAAGGATAACGTCGGGCGCGATGTCGTTTTGATTCTTGTTGCTGCCAAAGGCCAAGACCTTCGACTCCTGCGCCGCGCGGAAAACGCCGAGACCAGCGGCATCGGCATTGTGGAAGAGAAGATCGCAGCCTTGTTGCACGTGCGCCAACGCCGCTTCCTTGGCAGCGCCGACATCTTCCCAGTTGCCGATGTAGGAGACGGCGACCTGAATGTCAGGACGCGCCGCACGCGCCCCCGCCTCGAAGGCAATCACCGTGCTCTTTACGGATGGGATCTCCATGCCGCCGACGACGCCCAGCTTGCCCGATTTCGACAGTGCCCCGGCAAGCATGCCTTCCAAGTAGGTGGATTCTTCGAGCATGAAACGCAGCGGTGCAACGTTCTTGCGCACGGTGTTGCCGGACGTGGTGATGAACACGGTATTGGGGAAGTCGGCGCCCACGGCCGCCGCCGCATCTTGGAACTCGAAGCCGTGGCCAAAGACCAGGTGAAAGCCGCGCTGGGCAAAGTCGCGAAAACCCTCCTCAAACTCGGCCGGTGTCTTGGTCTCGATCTGCGCGATTTCCGCACCCAGTTGGTCGCGGATGCCAAGCAGCGCCTCATAGGCCAGTGCGTTCCAACCCGCATCGCTGACCGGCCCCGGGCTCAACAGCGCAACCTTGAAGGCCGGCTTCGAGGCATCGGCATGCGGCACCTCACGCGGCGCCTCCGAGGAAGGACACCCAGTGGTCAAGAGCAGGAGAAGTGTGGTCGCCAACACCTTGAGCTTCGCGTCGATCATGGCCGACGGCCTTATCGACAGGCACCTTCCAGCGCAAGGCAGGCGCTACCGCCTTGACCTGCATCAAACAAACGTCCACCATCGCACCCTCTTGGAGAGACGATGGCAGATACATTGAAACCTTGCTGTGAGCAGACCCGGCGCGAGTATGTGGAGCGAATGTACTTGAGCGTGCAGAGTTACCCGGTAATTCGGGCTATTCCATGCACGACCTGCAAACAGGTCCTTAAGATCCGTGTCTACGCGCCACCAGAGGAATCCGCGAAAGCATAGCTCGTGTCGTTCTTCGCACGCGTCGTCCTCTCGACTAGCCGGGAACCGAGGTGAAGCAAGCGCTGCTCATCGGCCTCGGAGGCTTTCTCGGTGCCAATGCACGGTACTGGATCGGCGGCTGGGTCGAGGCGTACGCTGCCGGCACATTTCCCGCTGCCACCTTCGTCATCAATGTAAGCGGCAGTTTGCTTCTCGGCTTGCTGATGAGCGGCTTCGAGGTAGGTATCGTGAGCCAGCCTGTGCGCCTGGCGTTAGGCGTGGGCTTCCTTGGCGCCTACACAACATTTTCTACTTTCACCCACGAAGCCCTGCGCCTGATCGAAAGCGGCCACCTTGCCACTGCCCTTTGGTACACCCTTAGTAGTGTCTTGGCTGGAATCGCCGCCTGCTTCGCGGGTCTGCTGATCGGTCGCCAACTTACGTGAGGCGCCTGCGAATCGTTTCTCCAGGCCCGCTTGCGCCGATATGCGGCCGGATTCGGAGAGCTGTAGTTAGGGATGCGCGCTCAGTAGGTAGATGGCGAGGTCGCGGCGTTGCTCTTCGTTGAGAGGGAACGCGGGCATGGGGGGCTGGGGCGTACGCAGGAACGTCGCTAGCGATTCCACAGAGTGTTTACGCGACAGGCTAGGAATGGGCTTGTAGGCTTCCGCCCCGGCACCCGGCTCGTGGCAACTTCGGCAGGGGTGCTGCTCCCACAGATCCTTGCCGCGCGCCGTCGCTGCCTGGCGGTCGCTTGCCGGCAACATGGCCAGTGTAGTGCCCGAGAGTGCTGCCTCTTGCTCTCCTGGTTGCTGCAGCCGTGCCGGCGCATTGTAAGCGACGCGATACACCGAGCCGGCGTAGTCATCCGAAATAAACAAGGATCCGTCGGGCCCTACAGCGACATCTACGGGCCGACCGATGACGTCGTCCTTGGCTTCGAACCCGGAGGCGAAATCCTCCTGTACAATGGATCCGTCGGCATGGAACAGCAGCGCTACGACTTTATAGCCGGCGAGCTGCGAGCGGTTCCAGGAGCCGTGGAGTGCAACAAAGGCTGCACCTCGATAGCGCTGTGGGAACTGCTCGCCGCTGTAGAAGGTGATGCCGAGGGGTGCGGTGTGGGCACCAAAGCCGTGCACGGGAGCAATTGCCTGCGCCACCTTTGCAGGGTTGGCAGAACCAAAGGTTGGGTCTGGGATGTTGGTGCCGTTGACGTAGGGCCATCCGTAGAACCCGTCTTCGACGACACGATTGAGTTCGCAGGGTGGGAAGTCGTCGCCGAGCAGGTCGCGTCCGTTGTCCGTGGCATACAGCTCGTTGTTGCCGGGGCGCCACGCAAAGCCGACGGCGTTACGCAGGCCGGAAGCATACACCTTGCCCTCGCCGCCGTCGGCGCTGTAGCGATTGATGGCGGCGCGACGCGCATCTTCCTCAATGCATACGTTGCAGCTCGAACCAACCGATACGTAGAGAAGTCCGTCCGGACCAAAGCCGATAGTGCGTGTCCAATGATTGCCGCCGCTCGGCAAGTCACGCACGACACGTTCGAGATCACCACCGAGTGCGCGGGTCTGCGGGTCGAAGCGTACCCGTGCCACAGCGTCGCCCTCGCCGACGTAAAGCCACCCGTCGCGCAGCGCCAAGCCGTGCGGCTGCTTGACCTTATCAAGCAACACCTGCTTGCCATCGGCGTAACCGTCGCCATCGGCGTCGCGGTGGATCAACCACACCTTGTCTGCCCGGGATTCGCTGGCGAGCAAATCGCCGCTGGGGGCGAAGCGCAGCATGCGCACACTCCCTAGCCCCCCGGCATAGGTGTTGATCGTGAACCCAGCCGGGAGATGAACGCGTTGTGTCAGCAGCGGCTCGGCCACAGCCTCGCCGTGAAAGCCGGTGAAATTGACAATCAAGCCAAACGGTAGGCGCAGGCGCGGGCGGCACCCAACACTTAACGCGACCAAGACAACCCAAGTTACGAGCAGAAGATGGCGACGCATCGGTTCCTCAAACGCAAGCAGGGGCAGGCCGCGAAGCCTACCCCTGCTCTGCCGTATTCTAGCTTTGCGATGGTTTAGAGAGTCGCGGCGATACCGAGGCCAAGACCCCAGTCCATGGCTGACGACGTTCCGCCTGCGATGCCGGTGGGTCGTAGGGTGATGTTGTCGCTCAGCCGGTAATCAATGCCCGGAAGGACGGTCAAATCGTTGAATTGAGTACCGCCGTTGCGAAACACACGTCCGGCAATCTCGGTGCGCAGAGCCCAGGTTTCACCCCCACGCACGATGACTTGTGCTCCGTAGTGGAAGGTGTTGTCGACGGCGTCTGGGCTACCGCTGTAGAACTGGTACCCCGCACTGACTCCGAGTGCCACGGGTCCCTTTTGATAGCGCGTCGACACGAACGGTGTGACACCCAGCTCGCCGGTTCCGAAACCCTTCGAGGTGGGTCCGTTCGGCATACTTAGCTCCACGCCGCCGGCAACGTTGCAATTGTCCGCTACCTGGTGCCGGAACTTTCCGTACAACTGCAAGTCTCCGATGTCCTGCTCTTCGCGGTTGTTGCTGTCATTGATGGTCTTGCCGGCAACCCACCGGGTCGTCTCAATCATGCCCGGAACGATGACGCCGACCTCGGCATTGTCGGCAATACCGTAGGAGGTCACCAGGTCCAGTTGCCCGGCACTGATGTTGGTAATGCGATTGCGATTTTCTTGATTCTCGTAGACTTCGCCATACAGCGACCGCAACCGAAAGCCGGCAACGTTGAGGACCGGCTCCCCGTTGTCCTCTAGCTTCATGCCGCGTACTTCAATGCGGATCTGGCCAGCGCGCAAGGTGGCCGCTTCCCGAGTGAAGTTGCGATAGGTTCGATCCGCGTCGGTAACGTCGGCTGCCAGTGCCGAGCCTACCATTGCCGCAGACATGCCCAATGCCGTTGTCACCACCCACCTTCGTGCTACAGCCTTCATCTACCCTCCTTGGTTCGTTGCCTAGTTCCCGTCGCCCACAGGGGAATCGATCCTGACCCGAAATCGGCGCGAACGATACGCTGGCGTCAGCAAAAATGTCAAGACAAACCGCTGATTTCGCATGGCTCGGGGGTGCGTCAGACTCGCCGGAGACGGATGACCGAAACAACCGAGCGCGGCAGCGCCACGATTTCAGAATCGCCAGTTGCCAGGCGCGCATGTTCAGCCCGTGCCGTCGCGACTGCAAAGGCGTCAGCGTAAGAGATCGGGTGGACCGCTTTGCTCTTCGCTGCAACAAGAGCCAAGCTCTCGCGCGCTGGTAGCACATCTATCGGCAACCGGCGCAAGAGCTGCAGGCGTGCGTCGGCAACCTCCTCGCCTGCGATCTGAATGAGACGATAGTACACTTCACCCAGGTTGATGGCGATCATTACCAGCCGAGCGTTGCCGCGAACGGCACGGCGTAGCAGCCGCCGCACGGTCATCCCCGCTTGCCCCTCGCGCTGAAGGAAGGCGAGCACAGCCCAGGCGTCAAGGACGACGACGCTCATCGGCGGCGACTTCGGCTCGGTGTTCGCATTCCAACTCGGCGACAGCGTCGCCCTTGGTCAAACACCCGTAAAGCTCGTCGATAAGCTTGGCCGCCTTGCGTTCATCATCGCGAGATCGCCTCGCACCATCTACATGATTCTGTGCTGTTCTCATTCCTGGATTCTCCCAACCCTCAGTCAGTTTCTGATCATAAGCATATACGCCTGATCGAATTGACGGTCGAGCGGCACGAGGATCAGCCCGCGCCTACTTCGATCCGCTTCGATGTGCAACTCGTCGCTGGCGCATGGGCGATCAACGACGTGCGGTGCGCGAGTTTGTTTCGCTAGACCCTCCGGCGGCTTCTTCCGCACGGATGGCTACTCCCCACAAATTTGTCGCACACCCGCATGGCTCGGGCATCGCCTGCTGACGGTCGGGAAATACCAACCTACCAACCAGGCCTCAAGCCACCGCGCCGAGTTGCGCCAGCAAGACACTCATGTCGGTAAAGTGGATGTCCTCGACGACCAACCCATCTTTGCCGAGACGGGTAAACGTGGCACCTTCGATGCGGATCGCACGACCAGTGGCCGGAATCCCGAAGAATTCGCCGCCATGCGTGCCGGTCAAGATCCAGCGGTCGGCGTGCCGGTTGCCGTCGATCAGAAGGTCTGTGCGTTCAAGCCGAAAGTCGGGAAAAGCCGCGAGCAGCATGCGGGCACGCTCGCGAATCGCAAGGCGGCCGCGAAACTCAGACCCGCTGCCAGCGTCGCGAGCGACGGCATCCTCCGCAAACACCGCCGCCACGGCATCGGCGTCGTGACGATTCCAAGCCGCGTACGTGGCATCGTTGATCTTCTGCGTGTGTGCCGCCGGTAACGTCATCTCTTGCTCCCTTGTCTCGATACCGATCACGCACGGCGCCGTATGGTGCCGGATTTTACTAGCCGGCGCGCATACTGCTGCGATTCGGTCGTCGCCTCGCTACCCAGCATGCGGGCTATTTCGCTGACGCGTTCCTCGGCTTGCACGACCCGGGCGGTACTGCGTGTGCGTCCCTTGGTCACCCTCTTTTCGACTACCAAGTGATGGTCGGCTTGGGCGGCAATTTGCGGTAGGTGGGTAATACAAAGGATCTGGTGGTTGGCGGCCAGCAGGCGAAGTCGCTGGCCAACCGCCTCGGCTACGGCGCCGCCAATGCCTGCATCCACTTCATCGAAGATCAAGCTCGACACTTCACCCGCGCCGGCGGTGAGCGTCTTCAAGGCCAACATCACGCGCGACAACTCGCCACCCGAGGCGATGCGCGCCAGAGGTTTGGGATCCTCGCCTGGATTGGCCGAGAGATACAGCTCGATCTGTTCCGCGCCGCTGCTGCTCAGGCCGGCCAACGACTTGTGCGAGTCATCCGGCGTACCGCCCGCGATCCCCTGAAACACCAAGCGAAACACCGAGCCTTGCATGCCCAGCGCCGCAAGTTCTTCGGGCACCTTCTTCTCGAGAACCGCCGCCCCCTTACGTCGTGCCGCGCTGAGCTGGTCGGCGACTCGCCACGCGGCAGTAGCGGTCTCCTCAGCTCGCAGGCGCGCCCCGGCGACATCAAAGCCTGCTCCTTCGATGGCTTCCAACTCCGCCTGCATGGCCGCAAGCTTGCTGGGTAGAGCGTCGGCATCGCAGTTGTACTTGCGCTTCAAACGTTGCAACAACGCCAGCCGCTCTTCGATTTCTTGCAGCCGTGCCGGGTCGTGTTCGAGGCGGCCCGCAGCCTGCCGCAACTGCAGGGCCACTTCATCAATGCTGAGAGCTGCCTGTTGCAGCAGTTCTGTCGTTTCACGGAAGGCCGGATCGATGCGCGCCGCATCCTGGAGCTGGTGCAGCAAGCGTCCCAGCGCCCCTGAGATGGACTGCTCTCCGGAGTACAGCGCTTCTTCTCCCTGCTGGCTGATTTGGCTCAAGCGTTCGGCATGGCGTTGCACCTCGCGTTGCTGCTGCAATGCCACCTCTTCACCCGTGGCGATGTTGGCCTCTCCAAGCTCCTTGGCCTGGAACTGCAGGAGTTCCAAACGTTGGCGGGCTGTGGCCCCGCTGTCGAGCAAACCTTGCACATGGGCCTCGGCGGCGCGCGCGCTTGTCCATGCCTCGTGCATGCGAGCCCGCAGATCGCCGAGCTTGGCAAACTCGTCGAGGTATTCGACATGACTCTCCGGCTTGAGCAACAGCGACTGCTCGTGCTGGCCATAGATGTGAATCAGTCGATTGCCGAGTTGGGCAAGCAGCCCTGTGGTCGCAGGCGTGCCGTTGATGTGCACTTTGCCTTTGCCGCTACGTGCCACCACCCGCCGAACCAACACCTCCTCGGCGGCATCTAACCCCAACTCTTGCAGCAAGTTCTGTTCGTCTGTGTTCAGTGCAAACACACCCTCGGCAATCGCTTCGTCGGCGTCGGTTCGCAGCAGGTCGGCCGTGGCGCGCTCCCCGCACAAGAGGCCAATGGCGCGCATGATGATGCTCTTGCCGGCACCGGTTTCGCCGGTCAGCACGTTCATCCCTTCCTCGAACGAAAGCTGGGCCTCGTCGATGATGGCTAGATTCTGTATCCGCAACTCGCGCAGCATGATGGCAAGGATCGACTCAGCGCTCGCCCCAGCGGAGCTTGTTGCGTAGGACATCGAAATAGCTGCGTGTGCCCGACTGCACGAGCGGCACGATGTTGGTGCCCTTGCGAACCTCGACGGTGTCCTCGTTCTGCAGGCGCAATCCCTCTTGACCGTCGAGGGTTAGCACCACCTCTTCATCGGGCGAGCGTACGAGAATACGAATCACGGCCGTATCGGGAAGTACCATGGGGCGGTTGGTCAGTGTGTGTGGGCAGATGGGCGACAGGGCCATGACACCCACCGAGGG
>CAZGSN010000074.1:0-7149 GCA_964528465.1 uncultured Binatia bacterium (SeqCode) | reverse complement strand
CCAGCCAGAGCGCCGTGGGCGCGCTGAGCGGATGCACGGCGAAGAGAAAGGCCGCGACGAGTGCCCACAGACGCGCCTGTGGCTGCAGGCTACGACACATTGCATAGACAAGCACAATGGTGAGCACGCCGGCGAGGCGATTCAACAAGAGGGCATGCTCGAGATCCGCAGCCGTCCACGCGTAGAAGGGAGCATAAAGTTGCGCCGTGCCCCAATAGCCGTTGGCTCCGCGCAACAGCCGCGTGTAAGGCACGCCGCCGTGGTCAAACAGATTGGGAACCGCAACGAAGAAGCGCAGGCAGGCGCCAACCAGCGTCAGCGCGACCAGGATGCCAACATCAACCCGAGCGCCTTGCAGCTTCTTAAGCAGACCGCCGACACCCAGTGTGCCTACGTGTACCAGCATGGCACCAAAGCACATCAGAGAAGAGCCCAGGAAGAGAAGCACATTCCAACACACCAGCGAGCGCCATTGCGTATCCGTCTGGTCGCCAAGGATGCGCCACACGAACCGCGGCTCGTGGGTGCGGATGCGCGCGACCAGCGCCTCGAGAAACTCCGGCGGGGATTTACCCCGAGTAACAACAGCAAAGCGTTCGGTGAGCACCGCCGCATCGACGAGGGCATCAGGATGATGTAGCTCAATGGCAGCCTCTCCGTCCGGGCACTGATACCAGGCCCGAATTACACCCCCCTCGGCACCACCGTGGTGCAACAGACAGCCGCCGGGGAGTGCCTCTCCCTGGGCCAGCAGCGCTGCCAGCACCTCATCCTGACCCGCCGGAACCACTGTCTCGATGCTTGCACGCACAGGGAGAGCCCAACTCCCAAACCCAAGAGCGAGGACGAGCACGACCCGCAAGATCGTCACGACCCGACGGGACATTGCCCGCCAATTCGAGACGACGCCGGCTTTGCGCGCCAAATCGCTTGGGCGGGCAATTCGGCTCATGCACCGCGGGGGCGCGCCTGTCCTGAGCGGCGTCGAAGGGGCGTATCCATTGCTTGTAAACATTGATGAATCTGAGTTGGAGACGGGCCGCCCTCGGCCCGCGTCTGGTGTAGGAACGATTTGGCGGGCAAAGCGACCCGAGGGTGAGGAGCCTGTGCAAGAGACTGGATGATAAACCTCATAGGACAGCTCCCACGTTTCGCGAATTACACATACCCCCACAGGAAGGCAGCCAACGGTTGAAGGTAGCGGCTTTCCGTACCCGGCCAGCCGCTACCAGACGGCGATACCCGCGCTTGCTCTTACCTGACCACCTCAATGCCGTACGGCTCAAACTTCGGGTCAATCGTCGCAACCGGAACGTGTAGGCGCTTGGCAGCGGCAATGATGAAGCGATCGCATGGATCCTGATGAATCGGCGGGAGCAGGGCAGCCGCCGCACAGAGACTGGAATCGAGCGCAATCTCCGCCAGCGAGTATTTCTCGGCGACGCGGCGTACCCAGATGTCCGGTCTGGTCGGAAGGTCCAGCTTCTTGTCACGCCATTTTAGGGCAATCTCGAACGCGCTGATCGCGCAGAAATAGATCGTGCGCGTGTCGGCAATTCGTCGTCGTGCAAGCTCACTGAGACGACGATCGCCACTTGGTAAGAAGAGCAAGGTGCAGGTATCCAAGATCATCGTTGCTCGTCTGGCCATTCCTCGGTGGAGAGCTCTTCGATCGGATCGTACTTGATCTTGATCTTGCCCAGCTTCGCATCCGGACGGCTGCGGTCGACGCTCTGATGAGGGATGAGATCCGCAACCGGCTTGCCATTGCGGCAGATCACCACCCCAATCCCACTCCGCTCGATCTGCAAAAGCAGGGACGACAATGTGCTCTTTGCTTGATGAACATTGACGGACTTCATGGCACTCGCTTAGTCCGCTTAGCCCGCTTGGTCAATATAATGATGGGAGGCAACGGCACCCGCTTCCCTCACGCCGACCAAACCTCACGATTTTGGATCATCGAGGCCAACACTCGCCGCCACAGCCCCCGCAATGTGCAGAGACTCGTCCGCATCCGCGTCTTGTCCGTGCGGCGATTAATCGTAGATGTCCACGTCTAGACGCTGGCGTCCCCAGTCGAGAGCGCGGCCATGGGAATCGAAGTAGAGGTCTAGCCGCTGGGCACCACGGATTGCCGAGCCACGATCCTCGACCACGCCGTAACCGTACCCCGGCACGAACAGCCGCGTGCCGAATGGATAATGGCGTGTGTCTGCAGCGACGGTGCCGTCGCGCGCTAGCCACAGCCAAGGAAACACCAGGCGCACCGGAAGCATCCACGGATGCACGAGTGTGTCCGTAGACAGCAACCCTGGTTGCGGCTCGTGTGGCTTGGTCCCGCTCGCGGTGTCTCCTGTGTAGATCCTGCCGGCGTGTGGGCCGCGACTGACGTAGCGGTTCCAGAAATCCAGCTTGAGATACTTCCAACTGCCGCGCTCCCAACCGGTGCACTTGCTGCATCCGCAGTATCCAGTGACCTCCATGCGCCGCACCGTGCGACTGGCACAACCCCCAACCGCGAATAGAAGCAGCACGACCACAAAGACGCGAATCACCGAGCGTAGCGCGCCCGATCTCGACGATCTTCGGTTGATCCGGAAAGTAGGGTCTTCAACCACAGAGGACCCAGGCCGGTCGTTGGCCGAAGCCAAAAAAGAAATCGAACAGGAGGCAACGGAGGGAACAGAGCGAGGACTTGAAGAAACTGAAAAGATGCTCTCCGTTTCCTCTGTTTCCTCCTGTTGATTCTTCCGTTCTTCGTTGTTCTGTTCTTCTTTCCTCTGCGCCTTCGCGACTCTGCGGCTCTGCGCAAGGAGTTCCGGAGTTCTCTTCTCTGTGCCCGCGGTGTTCTCCGTGGTTCATTCGGCACTATCACCGAGAGCAACGGGCTGCGAGTAGCGACCGTCGATGTGCTCGACCACAACGATGCCCGCGTTGGGAGTTACTTCGACTCCTTCCCAGGTCCCAAGCACAAAGGCGCAGAGGGCGAGCATGACCCCACCATGGCTCACCACGATAGTATCGATGCCAGCACCGATCTCCGTCACACGCTGGAAGGCAGGCACCGCACGCGCCGCCACATCGAGCAAGGACTCTCCCTCGGCCGGTCGCCAACTCCAACGCGGCCCCTCATGATAGGCGGCATCGCCGAGCATGGCGGTGTACGGCTTACCCGCAAAGATCCCAAAACTCTGCTCGCGCAGCTCGGGCTCCAGCTCCACGCCAAGCCCGAAAGGCTCGGCAATGATTTGGGCGGTGGCGTGAGCCCGCGCAAACGGGCTGGCCACCAGTCGCGCCGGCCGATAGCGAGCCGCAATCCGCGCTGCGGCTTTCTGTGCCTGCTCGCGCCCAAGCTCCGTGAGCGGCACTTCCGAACTCTGCGTAAAGGTGCGATCCCGGTTGCCCTCGCTCTCGCCATGGCGAACGAGAATCAAGCGCGTGATGGCTGATGGATTCTTTGACGTCATCGGCTGGAGTTACTACGAGCAGCCTGCTCGAGCCCGCGCTGACAAAAACAAGGAGAAAACAGCGGCACGTCGGCTTGGCTCCAGATCTCCTCGAAGCGTGCTTGTACCGCTTGGGCTTGGTCCGGCTTGTCCTGCAGGTACAAGCTGCGGGCGAGCCCATACAGCGACCAGCCGTTGTCCGGCAAACGCCGTAGGTCTTCGCGAAACACTTCCTCGGCTTGCGAATAGGCTTTGTTTTGCAGCAGGCTCGCACCAAGCGCGTGGCGAGTGGGTTGAATCCAATCGGGAGGTTCATTGTAACGCAGCTTGTCTTCCGCCGACACAGCTTGACGCAAGGCAGCAATACCAGCCTTGGTCTTTCCTTCGCGCAGAAGAATCTCGCCTTCCAGAAACGGTGCGGCGACGGCAAGCAGCGCGGTGGCGCTGTTGTTGCCGAACACGGCACTCTTCGGCAGCGCGGCACGCGCCTTCAAGAATTGGCGTTGCTCCTGGCGAGCTGCCTTGGTGTTCCCTTGTGCCGCATAGGCAATGCCACGGGCATAGAGTCGCAGTGTACGGGCAAGGGGAAATCCCTCCGGCAGCTCGGGGGCATCGAGTATCTCCTGCCAGCGCCCAAAGCGCATCCTGACCTCCAAGGGCATGGCCAGGTACCCATCCACGACCGGACGCAGATCGTCGCCAAGATCCGTAGGAATCTGTGTCACCATCGCATCGATCACCCGTGTGGCATCGCCGCTGCGGCCAATCATCATGGCCGCATAGGCCAGCATGTGATGGTTGTGCGACATGTAGACGCGGTAGAACCCCTGGCGTGGTTCGATGGCGCGGTACTTGCGGTCGGCTTCCATGGCGTTGTTGTTGGCCAGCATGGCTTGCAGCCAACGGCCGCGGCGCACGTCGATGTGCGAGGGCATGTGCACGAGATGCCCCAAGCCAGGGGTCAGCTCACGCAAACGGTCGGCGACCGCATCCGCTTTTTCCGGGTTCGGTGAGGCTTCGACGGCATGAATATAGAGATGCAGGGCGAGAGGGTGTTGCGGTTGCAGGGTCAGCACAGACTCGAGGACCGACAACACCTCGCCCGTACCCGGCTGCGCTTTACCGGTATCCGTCCACAGATCCCAGGGCCGCAGATCCATTAGGGCTTCGGCAAACAAGGCTCCAATGTCGGCATCCTCGGCATGCTGGTGCCATACGGCCCGCATGGCATTGGCATAGGCAATGTCGAGTGGCACGCGATCCGAAGGCTGGGGATCGCGATACCGAGATTGCAACGCCTCAATCAGCGCCCGCTCGGTGGCGGTAGCATGACTTGCTTGAAGAGCGCGTTGCAAAGCCGCCCAAGCAGCAGCGGCTCGCTCCTTAGGGACCGCGATATTGTTGATGTGCGGGCCATGCGCCAGGGCCACTCCCAACCACGCCATGGCGCACTCGGGATCGAGATCGGCAGCCTTTTGAAAAGACCGAATGGCCTCGTCGTGATTGAAGGCAAACAGCAGGTTGAGGCCTTGATCGAAATAGCGCTGGGCCTCGGCATTGCTCGTCTCGATGCGACGGGTGTGCGAACCCAAGCCCTCGAAGAAGGGAACCGTTCTGTCTGCCGCAAACACCGCGGTCGAGACAATGACAATCGCTAGGCCGACCACAGCCGGCGCCAACCTGGTGAGGGCACTACGAACGGAGACTGTAGCTACGCGTGGAGTGGTCGAATGCATGCTTTGCACCATAAGCTTGAACCCTCACCCTAACCCTCTCCCGGGCTGAGAAGACGCCTGGGCGAGGGGAGCTTTCTTTTCCCTGGATTGGGCAAACAAGCAAGCCAGAGGAAAGGGCGCGAGAGGGGCTGCCTGCGCTCGCAAACTGGCTAGGGCCGGTGGGGCCGAGGGGTAAAGGGAGGAAAGATCGAACACCCTTTGCCCCTGACCCCGCGTCAATTGAGGGGCTTTGCACGCCAAATGGCTTGGGCGGGCAATCCGGCTCATGCGCCGCGGGGGCGCGGCGTCTCCATTGCTAGTAAACATTGATCAATTTGAGTCGGAGACGGGCCGCCCTCCGCCCGCGTCTGGTGTAGGGACGATTTGGCGTGCAAAGCCCAATTGACGACTTTCCCTAGTTGAAGAGCACCGTGGACAAGTAGCGTTCCCCGGAGTCCGGCAGGATGGCCACGATTGTCTTGCCGGCGAATTCTTTCTGCTGTGCCAAACGCAACGCCACCGTAGCCGCGGCACCGCAAGAGATACCGCTGAGAATGCCTTCCTCGCGTGCCAAGCGTAGCGCCATGGCAACGGAATCTTCGTCGCTCACCTGTTCGACACGGTCGACCATGCTCAGGTCGAGGTTGTCGGGAACAAAGCCGGCGCCGATGCCTTGGATCTTGTGCGGCGAGGGCGCGAGGGGTTGCCCGGCGAGAGTCTGCGAGATCACCGGGCTTTTTGCCGGCTCCACGGCGACGGTCAAAATCTTCTTGCCCTTGATGTTCTTGATGTAGCGCGACACGCCGGTGATGGTGCCGCCGGTTCCCACACCCGACACCAGCACGTCGATGGCACCATCCGTATCGTCCCAAATTTCGGGTCCGGTGGTGCGCTCATGAATCGCCGGGTTGGCGGGATTCTTGAACTGCTGCGGCATGAAGTACTTCTCGGGATTGGAGGCGAGGATTTCTTCCGCCTTGCGGATGGCACCGCGCATACCTTCCGGCCCGGGGGTGAGTTCCAGCTTGGCACCGAAAGCCGCCAGCACCTTGCGCCGCTCCAAGCTCATCGTCTCGGGCATGGTCAGAGTCAGCGGATATCCACGTGAGGCACAGACAAAGGCCAGGGCAATGCCGGTGTTGCCGCTGGTGGGCTCCACCACTTCGATCCCGGGCTTGAGGACGCCGCGCTCTTCGGCGTCCCAGATCATCGCCGCACCAATCCGGCATTTCACCGAATAGGCTGGGTTGCGGCCCTCGATCTTGGCAAGAATACGTCCCACCGCACCGGCTCCAATGCGATGCAGGTGCACCAGAGGTGTCCCTCCAATGGACTTAGAGTTGTCTTCAAAAATCTTGGCCAAGGTACTTCTCCTTTCCTGTGCTCGGTGTTGCCGTGTCGTTCTCGCAACTGCCGATCGGTTCAAATCTGAAAGTCACTCTCGACATGGTCGATCTGCATTTGCTGTGGCGGGCGAATCACGATGCGTGTGTCCGGCGGCACACTCTGGGTAAGCCATACGTTACCTCCGACGATCGAGCCATGACCGATATGCACCGGGCCAAGGATGCTCGCCCCGGAGTAAATTGTCACTCCATCGCCAATGTCCGGATGGCGCTTGGTCCCCTTCACGATTCGCCCTTGCTGGTCATGCTGAAAACTGCGCGCCCCGAGAGTGACACCCTGGTAGATGCGAACGTTGTCGCCAATGGTGCAGGTTTCGCCGATCACCACCCCGGTGCCGTGATCCACAAAGAAGCGGCGGCCGATAGTGGCACCAGGATGAATATCGATGCCGGTACGCGAATGCGCGTACTCCGCCATGACTCGTGGCACGAAGGGGATATCATTGATGTAGAGAACATGCGCCATGCGGTGCACCGCCAACGCCTGCAAGAAGGGATAGGCAAGCACGATCTCTTCGCGCGAGTACACGGCCGGGTCCCCATCGAAGGCAGCTTCAATGTCGGTAGTGAGCACGTCAC
>CAZGSN010000073.1:0-4656 GCA_964528465.1 uncultured Binatia bacterium (SeqCode) | reverse complement strand
TGGTAAGGCGCTCGCCCCTGACGTGGCCCCCAAAGTCCAAGCCCTCTACCAACGAGCAAAAGACCTGGGAATCGACGTTCCCGCCGATCGTATCGTTAACAGCCCCATGCTGAACGCTGGCGCTGCGTCACTCAAGTACATGCCCCTTAGTGGTCGGGCCGGTACTGAGGAAAAGATGATCGAGCAGATGAACCGCGCGGTTTCTCGGACTTTCGGCCAGGACTCCGCAGACGTTACCGGCGCGCTTCGTCAGGCAAAGACAGACCTCGGTGGGAAGTTCGATAGCACGCTGAAGAACAATACCGTTAAGGCGGATTATCAACTTGCCAAGGACATGGCCGACACGCTGACGGAAGCCGGGAAGGTTCTGGAATCCGGCCCGCTCAAGATCATCGGCAACCAAGTAGACGAGATCATCGGCAAGGTTCAGGCCGGGAACACTATTGACGGGAAAGCCCTCTACAGCATCAAGAAAACGCTAGACCTCATCGGTAAGGCGAACGACGACAAGGCGCATTTCGCCAAACAGCTTCGCAACAACCTGATGGACGCGCTGAACAGGTCCCTTGGTCCTGACGAAGCGGCGGCTTTTGCCAAGGTCCGCAAGCAATACGGCGCGATGAAGGCAATGGAGAAGATCGCCCAGAACGGTGCGGAGGGCGGGGTTTCCGTAGCCCGCCTCGCCAACATGAAGAACATCGGAAATCCTGAACTACAGGAACTGGCCGATATTGCGACTCAATTTGTGAAGGGCAGGGAGTCCAACCACGGCGGGATGCAACGTCTCGCAATCGGTGGGACTGCTGGGGCTGCGGCGATGGGTGCCGGTGCCGTTCCTCTGCTGGCGGCGACTCTTGCTGGTGGTCGGGCTGCGAATAGCGCCCTTAACAGCAAGGCACTAAAGAACGCGATGCTGAACCGCCCTCAGAACGCGGCAAAGCTGAACAAGCTACTTGCAGATCCGATGATCCGAAACGCCTTGATCAATCAAGGTAGCCAAGCAGGCCAGCCATGAAAAACAGCGCGCAGACGGCCACGAACTTGAGTATCTGGAAGTCAATGAAGTCCATCCGATAATTATGGCACAACTCCCCCTTCCCCCTGTCCCGAATACCGCAATCGTCAAGGAACCCACGGCGGACGCCATTTGGCATCGCTGGTTCGAGGAATTGCGCCGTCGGCTTGACCTCGTTGGGCAGATTTTCCACAACACCCTTGCAGGACTTCAGGGCGGGACCACGGACGAGTACTACCACCTCACGGCGGCTCAATACGCCTCTATCGCAAGCCTTTCTAGCGTCGGGACCATCTACGCCTTCGCTGCGAGGCACGGATGATCCGCCTAGACAACACAACCCGCACGCTTCAAATCGTGTTGGGCGGGGCGATCACGACCAATCAACTGCCTGTCGTTGTCTGTTATTCAGACCAGACGACCACCGCCTATCCAGGTCTTACCCAGACCGCAAACACAAACGGCACGACCCCGGTAACGATTTGCTCCGCACCCGCAGCGTCAACGACCCGTGATGTTGATTACCTGAACGTCAGGAATATCGATACCGCATCTGCTACTGCGACCATCCGTTACAACGACAACGGGACCATCTACCAACTGTTTTCTGCTGTTCTCGCCGTTGGGGACCAGATTGACTACACCCACGGGAACGGCTGGCAGGTTCTCGATTCAACCGGCGCGCTAAAGACCGCAGGAACTGGCGGTGGTGGTGGCGGAACTGTAACCAGCGTTGGGCTATCAGGCGGAACGACCGGCCTCACTATTTCCGGTAGCCCGGTCACGACCAGCGGCACTATTACGCTGTCCGGTGGCTCCCTTGTCGCTGTAAACGGTGGCACAGGCCAGACCGTGTATGCGGTTGGCGACATTCTCTATGCGTCCACCACTACAGCGCTTTCAAAGCTGGCAGACGTTGCTACTGGTAACGCTCTAATCTCTGGTGGTGTTAGCACGGCCCCTTCCTGGGGAAAGATCGGGCTTACCACCCACGTAAGCGGAACACTGCCGATCGGGAACGGGGGAACAAACTCCGCTTCTGCCTTGAGCGGTTCCTCGATCATGATTTCCAATGGCACCTCTATTGTCCAGGGTGCTGCTGGGACCACTACTACCGTTCTCCACGGAAACGCAGCCGGCGCACCGACCTATGGCGCGGTAAGCCTTACTGCTGACGTTACTGGCAACCTTCCTGTAACCAACCTGAACTCAGGAACGTCTGCAAGTTCCTCCACATTCTGGCGCGGTGACGGAACCTGGGCCACGCCTTCCGGTGGTGGTTTGACCATCGGCACTCCTGCCGCAACCACATCAGGGACTACCGTTGATTTCACCGGGCTACCAGCGGGACTGAAGATGATCATCCTGAGCTGGGACGAGGTTTCGCATAACGGAACAAGCTCGCACATGGTTCAACTAGGCGACTCTGGCGGGATTGAAACCACCGGGTATTTCTCTGCTGCTGGGACGCTTCCAAGCGCTGCTCAAGTCACATCATCCGCCGGTCTCTTGGCGACCGGAGCCGTAGTTGCCAGCGACGTGGTGCGTGGGCAGATGATTCTCACACTCATTGATGCGTCGAATAATGAGTGGTCAATGATGGCGTCCTTGAACCAAGGTGGCGGCACTCCGTCCAGTCACTTCAGTAGTGGCACCAAGGCTCTGTCCGCAACGCTCGACCGTGTCCGGTTCACCAGCGTAACGCCAAACACCTTCAACGGCGGCCGCGTCAACATCGCGTACATGTAGGAGCCAACATGAAACGAATTGAAGTTAACTGCGCCACTGGTGAAGTAAAAGAGATCGATCTGACCCCTGAGGAAGCGGCTGCGGTAACTGCGGCACAGGCTGCGGAAGCCGCTAAGGTTAAAGAGCCGACCATTGAAGATCGCATCGCAGCTCTGGAATTGGCGGTATTCAAGTGAGCGACCAACCCGGACGCTTCGCCCCCAAGTGGTTAGATAACTTCCTCGACAAGATAGAACTCGCCCCACACAGGATATATACCTTATTTGGTATATGCGTGAACCCGCATAAGTTGAAACTGTGGGTGTTCGGAGATAACCCTCAGTCCCTGTTCATGAACGGGTTTTTCTACTTCCGCTTTACGCTCCCTTTCCACGTTGCCCTGATGTTCCGCTGGTCGGCTGACGCTAAGCGCGCCTACCTCCAGACCCATTTTGGTTTCAGACCTGTTGACGGGCGCTTGGCCTGTGTCTTCAGGATTCAGGGGGACGCCTCGCCATCTAAGCAGGGTGGGTTGGTCTCCGGCTTTGATTGGGGGCCGCTATGAGCGAATACAAGGGAGCAGAACGCCGTAAGTTCGCCGGGCTTACAGAGGAAGAAGTGGAACACATCGCAGACAAGGCCGCTGATAGGGCGCTGGAGAAGGTCTATACCGAAGTCGGGAAGTCGGTCCTGAAGAAGCTCGCATGGATCGTTGGCGTGGTCATCGTATCGGCGCTGGTATGGCTATCGCACATCGACAAACTGAAGGTCTAGATTTCCTCGACGGCAAGACCGTTTTTAAGCATTCGGTAGAGGAAGGCGTGCTGATTATCGAATGGACGGACGGGCAAGTAACCGCTTTTGGCGCAACCGATTTCGGGTTGTATATCGAACATGAAACCTTTGAACCGATAACGCTCCAATGAAAGAGCATCTGCGCCGTATGGTCGAGACGCGCAGGGTTTACAAGTTCGAGTCGTCATATTTCCGCGAGGACGTTACCCCCTACGCCAGCAAGCCGCGCTCCATGTTGTTCCTTAGAAAGCTGGCCGAAAAGGTATGGGCCAAGCACGGACGGGAGCGGCTATCTGTTCCCAAGATCGAGGTGATAGACGGCGCTAAGTGGTCTGAGTGCGACGGCTATACGCGCATCACGCTTGCCACCTCCAAGAACACTCGCGGGAACCTCCCGCACAACACCATCGACGTGTTGCTGCATGAACTGACGCACGCCATAGGGTATCGCACCCATGGGCGCGGGTTCATCAGGAAATACACAGAGTTGCTTGTCGAGTATGGCCGTTGCGATCCGGGAGAACTTCGCATGGCTATGGAGATGTTTGGAATCTCACCGAAAAGGCCCTAATGACCGCACCTAACCGCGTTGATGTTTCGCTAAAACAATGGGCAACGCCTAGGCAGGCAGAATACATAGACTTGGTTATCAAGCACGGTAGCAACAGGAAAGCCGCCGCCGCTGCTGGTGTTTGTGAGACTGCCATCAGGGATTCGATTCACTTCGTAAGGAAGAAGGCTGCGGCCTCTGGATATTCCCCGCCGCACGACATGACCCACGCCGCGCCCGCGCCGTTCACGGTTAAGGGCGTTTCTTCCTACTACAACGAGGCCGGGGAGCTTGCCGGTCAGTGGGTAAAGACCACCAGGGATGACTCGCAGGTAGAGGAAATGCTGCGCCAGATGGTCGCAGTAATGACGGAGGAGGTTAAGGGTAAGTCGCCCGTCTTACCCCCCCCAAAACATTCCAGCGCCGACCTGTTGGCCGTCTACCCGATGGGCGATCCTCACTTCGGGATGTATGCGTGGTCTGCGGAGGCCGGTGATGACTTTGACGCGGCGCTAGCCGAGAGGCTCACTTGTGCGGCGATAGACCGGCTTATCGCATCCGCACCCCC
>CAZGSN010000072.1:0-5791 GCA_964528465.1 uncultured Binatia bacterium (SeqCode) | reverse complement strand
CGCTCGATTGAGCAGGCCGCGCAGGCTGTAGACTGTAGACCGTAGGCTGTAGGTCGGAGAAACCGCGGAGGTCGGAGAAGAGCCTTTGCCACAAGGACGCGTCGCATCGAGAATCTGTGCGCGGCGCGACGAAATCAGGAGATAGTAGTACAGTAGTCAGGGCAGGCGCGCCCCCGTGGCGCATGAGCCGGATTTCCCGCCCACACAATTTGGCGTGCAAAGCCGCGAAAATGCCGGAGAGGGGGCCACTTGCAGACACCGATCCTTGACCGACTGGCATTGAGGCAAAGCCGCTCTCGCCCGGTGACGGACTTCCATCTTGCCTTTTCGACAGTCGCATTCACGGGACAACCGCCTGTCGATGGAGCTTCAAAACGACTGCTCTAAGGCCAAGGTCCCGATCACGTCCGCTCGCAGGCCGTCGCGATTGAGCGGGAGCTGGACGCTGCCACTCACGATCGAGCGACCGATGGGGTTGAGCTTGAGGCCCATGGCGGTCTGCAGTACGTCGTCTCTGCCGCCGGCGTGCGGGTTTTCGTGGTAGCCAAGGAAGTCGGCATAGAGAGTGAGGGGCTTCGCGGCGAGCACGTCGGCACCCGCAATCCATTGCACCTGACTGACATCGTCCCCAGAACGAATCGAGTAGCCGGCGTTGAGATGTGGGGAGAGCCGCCCGAACACCTTCGAAGCAACGAGTTGCGGCGTGAAGGTAGGGTCCTGAAAGCCGAGTAGTTCGTCGGCATTGCCGGTGGGGAGAGTCACGGTTCCCACCAATGCGAGATCCACGAAGGCGGCGCTGAGAAGCGACCACTTAGCCCGCAGGAAAATATCGCCGCTACCGGTAGCAGAGTCGTCGACACTGTCCGCCGCGCAGCGAAAGTTGAACTGACAGAGCCCTGGCCCCACCGGCTGCACGCCCGGTTGATTGGTGGCGAAGTAAGGCCCGCCGTTCCCCCTCGGGTCCTCGATGCGAGCCTCGGCGCGCACCCGCATCGCGACGTGATTCAACGATAGGGCGATGCCGATATCGATACTGTCGCTGACACCGTAAGCGGCGGCGAGAACGATGGCGTCCATGCGGATGCGCGCGTCGAGTCGCGCCAGGAGCAGGTCGTCGGCGTAGCGTGCTCGGTCACCGCTCGGGAGCTGAGCGAG
Source organism: uncultured Binatia bacterium (SeqCode) (assembly GCA_964528465.1). Lineage (GTDB taxonomy): Bacteria > Desulfobacterota > Binatia > HRBIN30 > HRBIN30 > CAZGSN01. The sequence continues at coordinate 4,636 of CAZGSN010000072.1, read as the reverse complement.
AAATCCCGGCGATAGTGCCGCCTGGCGATCGCGCAGATCGTCCAATGGCTCGCCATCGAGAGTGTCGAAGTCGGCATGGGTGTATCCGACTCCTACGCTGACGACGCCGCGACCAAGAGTACTGGCGCGCTCGGCCAGCCCGGAGCCGAGACTCAGAGGTTGGCGCGTGAAGGCCTCCACCGTGGCATCCCAGCGGTAAGCAAAGGCGCCACTGACCGTCGGCATCGGCAACTGCGCACGTGCCAGCGCAAGGGCTTCGCCGAGGGATCGAAAGCGCTCGGCCAAGCGTAAGCGCTGCGTCTCTTCGTCACGCGGCGGCCGTCCCTGCACCAAGGTGGTGCGCAGCTCGCCATCCGCACCCGGACGTTCTGCAAACAACTCAGGGATGGCACGCTCCAGAGGCACGGCTGCGGCCGGTGGTGAAGCTGCCAAGGATACGATGGCAAGCAGGCTGGTGACAAAAGAGGCTTTGCCCACGCCGGCACAAAGAGCACAAGAAGCGAGCAGAAAGAAGAGACGTCCACTCCCTCAGATCCGGTGCTGACGCCGAATCTGGATATCCCCGGTGCAGGGTGTGCGACAAATTCGTTGGGAGGCAAACTTCCACCATCCACGCGCTCACGCGCGCGGCTACACGGGGCTTGCGAAGACATAGCAGCCGCGGCCGTCAGTCCGTGGATCTCGGATGAAAGCCAACAAATATGACGCACGCCCGCTGGATTAGGGCTGCCGGCGAGGGCTTGCCGTGGGGGCACAAAGTGAATTACTAGCGCTGCGTCCTCGCGAACTGCCGCGTAGGACGTTGGACAGCGGACTCGTAAGATTTGACTCATGCGCAACCAGTTCGTGCTACCCAGGGCCCAATCGAACCTCTGCACAAGGCAGACAGTTGAGGGAACGGCGGTGAGAGGCAATGAGTTTTCTCGCGCAAAAGCGCCACACTGCCAGGCTCTGGACATCACCGAACTTCGATTTCGCTTGAGGGCTTTCAACGTACCAAGCTCGAGCACTGGCTCAACAACTTGTTCGTTACACGCTGGCGATCACCGGCACCTTGGCGCCTCTGCGCCTTGGCGCGAGAGTTTCCAAGATTCAGTTTTCCTTCCATCAAGTACCCTCCGCACACGGCAGGCAGTTGAGGGAACGGTGTCGACAGGAAGAGACGTTTCTCGCGCCAGGGCGCTAAGCCGCCAAGCGCTGGTCACCGCGGAACTTCCATTTCGCCGGAGAGCCTCCATCGCGTTAAGCGCGCGCTTCGCTCCACGACTCGGTTGTCGCACCCCTGCGATCGTCGGCACCCTGGCGCCTTTGCGTCTTGGCGCGAGGGGCTCTACCTTACGCTGCTTCGCGCTGCTCTTCGCCATCCTGTTAGTCGTGTGCGGCGCTGCCGTTGCCAGTGCCCAGGAGTTGCGTTGTGGCGAGCGTGTCACGGCATCCTTGGCAACAGACGCGGTCGACACCTACTCCTTCAACCTCGGTTCCACACACGATGTTCGTCTTGGCATTGCCAATCCGGATGCCGCCATCGGATTGCTGCGTCTCACGGTAACGCGCGACGACGGCAAGATCTTGGCTGACACCTGCCAGGGCTTTGCCAATTTGCGATTGGCGCGTGGGTCCTACGAACTCGGAGTGCAAGATTGCATCGGTAAAGACCACGGCCGCTACACGCTTCTCTACACGGCGCGGGCGTTGCCTTATCGCCCCTTGTCTATCGCGGTATCACCCAACGGAGCGCAGGCCTTTGTCAGCAACGCCGCCTCGGGCACCATCTCGGTACTCGACCTTGCAAGCTTTCGCGTAGCGCGAGAGATTCACAGTCTGAGCGACCGACTGGGTCCGCGCAGCCTTGTCGTCTCCGAGAACGGAGCGGTTGCCTATGTAGCCAATCACGCCTTTAGCGCCGTGAATCGGGTGGATCTGGTCGGGGGCGACGTCCTGGATGAGATCCACGTCGTGTACAGCTTCCAGCCGACCTATCTGGCCGTCAGCCGCGACGGGCAGCGCGCCTACATTGCCGGCGAGCATCCCGACGACGACGACGTGCGCATGCTCGATCTCGACACGGGGACGTTTCTCGGCACGATCCATACGGGAGCGCACCCAGGCAATCTCGCGCTGTCGCCGGCGGAAGACAAACTGTACGTCACCAGCACGACGGAGAATGCGGTCGATGTGGTCGACGTGGCGAGCCAACAGGTGAGCAACCGCATCGCAGTGGGTGCCAAGCCCGTCGACGTCGCGTTCACGCCCGATGGAAAGCGAGCCCTGGTTGTCAATCAAGACGACGAGACGCTGTCGGTCGTCGACACCGCGGGCGAGCAGGTCACCAGCACACTCGCGCTTGCCACCCGTACGTGCGGAGGCTCGCGCTACGACCCGGTGGCCGTCGCCATTTCCCCGCTCGGGGATGTAGCGCTCGTGGCCAACCAGAGTTGCCTCTCCGCGTCGTTGATCGACCTCTCGGGAGAAATGCCTACTGTAGCGAAGCTGATTCCCCTCCGAGTGGGGTTCGACTTGTCCACCGGTGCGCACGCCGTTGCTTTCGCTCCAGACGGCCAGCACGCCTACATCACCAAACTCTTCAGTGACTCGGTTGTCGAGGTCGACATTGCCAACCGCAGGGCCAGCCGATTGCTGGCGCTCGCCGAGTCGCGTGCGCCTTGCGACATCCCGGAGGCACCGAACGATCCTTGCGAAGAGGCGCGTCCGCTCAGCCCTACTCCGGAGTTCGCCGACATCGTCGACACCACCGCCGCCTCCCGAGAAGACAGTGATCCTGTGCCGGAGTGCAGCCACAACAACAACGATCGCCGTGGCCGTAGTGTCTGGTACAGATTCGATGCCACCCAAGACGGCATCCTCAGCGTCGACACGGTGGGCAGCAGTTACGACACCGTGCTTGCTGCCTACACCGGGCCGTGCGGAGCTCATGTCCGAGTACCGGGCGGGTGCAACGACAACGTAGGCCTTCCGGAATCACGCATTGCCTTCAACGTAGAGGCAGGGACCACATACAGATTCATGATCAGTGCCTTCGACGACGATGCCGGGGCTCTCGCGTTGAATGCTTTATTCGAACCGGCCGGTACTCCCGTGCCAACGCCATCCCCCACACCTACCCCACTCGCATGTCGCGGCGATTGCGATGGCAACGGCAAGGTGACGATGAGCGAGCTACGCCAGCATATTGCCACCGCGCTCGGATCCTCCCCAGCCGGAGCTTGCATTGTGCTCCCAGCGCCCACCATCGACGAGATCGTCGCCATCGTCGCCGGCACCCACATGGGCTGTGCTCGTTGAGGTAGGTTCATTCGCCAGGCTGCGACGCCCCTCTGCCCTGCGTCTCTCCTTCGGCCTGTGCTTGACCTGCTCCTGGGGTCTCTGTACAGACAACAACTACACATGAAAGGAGGCATGCATGCCCCGCATGGAAACCCGTGACGTCGCCATCAACATTCGCGCCCGTGCCAAGCAGCGCGACTTGATCGATCGCGCTGCCGAAGCGCTAGGCAGGAATCGCTCCGACTTCATGATCGAGGCTGCCTGCAACGAGGCTAGAAGGGTGCTGCTCGACCAAACCTTCTTCGCCCTCGATGCTAAGGCGTTCGACAATCTTTCGAGCCTGCTGGAGCAACCAGTGCCAAGAACAAACCGGAACGCCCTCAAACACCTTCTCGCGCGCAAGGCGCCGTGGGAGCGCTAGGCAACATTCGGGCTCCGCACCTGCTGACGGGCGCACATCGCCTCGAAGAGTTTCGCTGCGGAGAGCCCGCCTTGGATGAGTGGCTGCAGCGCCACGCCCTCAATAATCAGCAGTCAGGCGCCTCGCGTACATTCGTTATCGCCGACCAGGATCGCGTCATCGGCTACTATGCTCTCGCCGCGGGTAGCGTCACGCGCACCGATGCGCCGCCGCGATTGAGGCGCAACATGCCTGATCCAATCCCCGTAGCGGTGCTTGGAAGGCTGGCCGTCGACGAGCGCTGGCAGCAAGCAGGCTTGGGAGCATCGCTGCTGAAGGATGCTTTGCTACGCTGCCGCGCGGCAGCCGTAGAGATCGGCTTTGTGGCCGTCCTCGTTCACGCTCTCTCCGAGAACGCGAAGGCCTTCTATCAACGCGCCGGCTTCCTGGAATCGCCCATACACCCACTGACGCTGGTGCTTCCTATCAAGTCCATCAGCCTGTTGTAGCTGCAGTGGAGACAAGCCGAGCACCGTCGCGAAGAACTATCGAACCGTTGCCTTAAACTGCTCACCGTCGTTCCGCTTGGTGCCAGAGCTGTCGAATGTGTTCGACCAACAGGTGGCCGCATCGGTTCTGTGAAGCTGCACAGTCACACCCGGGTCCTGGTCGAAGTATTCCGACCCGCTCAGGGGCGATGGCAATACCAAGGAAGATCCTTTGCCGCTCAGTTTGATCGACGGCTTGCCGGCGTCACCCTGGCAACTTGTTCCGCCTCGGCAAACAAGGGATCGGGAAGGGAGATCGCTGTTTTCATGAATGTTGTATAACCGCGGTTATACCAGGAGGGCAAGCAGGAGATAACCCCGGCGACGGCTGCTCAGCCGCCTGCGCGACGAGGAATGCAGAGGGGCTTTGGACTGATTCCATCTCGGTAGGGCGAGCAGGGCC
>CAZGSN010000071.1:0-2422 GCA_964528465.1 uncultured Binatia bacterium (SeqCode) | reverse complement strand
GTGGGCCTGCACATGGCGGACGTGGAGAAACTGATCCGCGTTCTCCATCGCCTCGTGGATGCCGGGAACACGGTCGTGCTCATCGAGCACAACCTGGATGTGATCGCGGAGGCGGACTGGATCGTGGACCTGGGCCCGGAGGGAGGAGAGGGCGGCGGGAAGGTGGTGATGGCGGGGGTGCCGGAGGAGTTCCTGGCACCAAACGCGAAGGGGTCGCATACGGCGACGGCGATGCGGGGGGTGCTCCAGGGGTGGAAAGTGAAATAAGGAGGCCGGCTTCCCCTCTTGTTAAACGCAGCCTATCATATGGCCTCGATCTAGACCCTTATGGGAGGCACGGCGCCGTATGCCTGCCACTGGCGAAACCTCGAAGCGTGCAGGACAGTACGTCGCCCAGCCTGCTGGCTACCGGGCGTTCATCCCCGCGCCGCTGCCGCCACAGCCGCCCCCGGAGTTGACCGGTGAGCTGCAGGGGTTGCTGTCCGCCGCCGATAGGGCGCTGGGACGCCTGGACGGATCCGTGCTGACGCTGCCGAATCCCGACCTCTTCGTCTTCATGTACGTGCGCAAGGAGGCGGTGCTGTCCAGTCAGATCGAGGGCACTCAAAGCTCGCTGCAAGACCTGCTGGCCGCCGAGGCGCAACTGTTCGACCTGGAACTACCGCGCGACGTGGATGAAGTCGTCAACTACGTGCGCGCCATGAATTATGGCTTGACGCGTCTGGCAGAACTGCCGGTGTCGGTGCGTCTGATCCGCGAGATCCATGCAGAGCTGATGCGTGGGGTGCGTGGAGGCCTCCTACTGCCTGGAGAACTTCGCACCAGCCAGAACTGGATAGGCCCGGCAGGTTGCACGTTGAGCACAGCGACCTTCGTGCCGCCGCCCCACCACATGGTGCCCGAGGCTCTGGGCGAACTTGAAAAGTTCCTGCACGCGAGGGATGAACTGCCGCCGCTCGTGAAGATCGCTCTTGCGCATGTGCAGTTCGAGACCATTCACCCGTTTCTCGATGGCAATGGGCGCGTGGGCCGCTTGCTGATCACGTTCCTGCTCACCGAGCGCGGCGTGCTGCACAAACCGGTGCTCTATCTCTCGCACTTCTTCAAGCGTCATCGGCCGGCCTACTACGAGCACCTGCAGGCAGTACGCGACGGCGGAGCGTGGGAGGCGTGGCTGGTGTTCTTCCTGCAAGGGGTCGTTGAGGTGGCCGGCGAGGCGGCCGAAACGGCGCGCCGCGTCCTGCAGTTGCGCGAGCAGCACCGTGCGGCGATCACGGCGCAACTGGGCCGGGCTGCCGGCAATGGCCACAAAGTGCTCGAATCACTGTTCGACCGGCCAATCGTCTCGGTAAACGACGTGAAGGCGATGACCGGCACGACGTTCGCGGCGGCCAACGGCCTGGTTTCGCGCTTGGTGGATCTCGGTCTGCTCAGCGAAATGACGGGCTATGCGCGCAACCGCCGGTTCCGCTATGCACCCTACATTGCGCTCTTCAACGATGGCGAGCAGCAGGCTCAAGCTGCGTAGGTGGGCGAGACGTTTCGGAACGCGCGATGAATATGGGCACTACTACTGCACTTCCAAGCGCACCCGTTTGCCAATGTGACCCAGCATACTGACCAGCACATCAATGGTGAAGTTTTCGACCTTGTGATTGACCACGTCAGAGACCCGAGGCCGCGTGACGTGAAGGACTTCCGCGGCTTCGGTCTGTGTCACGCTCGTCCCCTTCATCCATTCAGCAATCTCATTCATGAGCTGCTGCTTCAGCCGAATCGACTCATCGATTTGCGCGTCAGCGTGGGCCAGTAACCGCTTCGCCTCCTTCGGCGGGAACCCGAGATCCATGAATACATTGCCGCCAACCTTCCGACCCACTACGCCACCCGCTGCATCTTGTTTGCGTAGTCGCGGCCGGATGTTGCCGGAGGCAGCGGTTTCCCCTCCTTGCGGTTCAACTCGACTGCCTCTTCGACAATCCGGCACAGCTCCTCGAACACCGCCTTCTCATCGGGCCCGTGGCAGCCGCCGTAGACCAGCCCAGGAGAGCTGCCGACGTAGCACTGGTCCTCTTCGGACCATTCGACGATCTTCGCGTAACGCGCACTGTCCTTCATGATTTCGCCTCCTCGATAGCGATCGTCACCGCCCGGACCTGGTAGTGCCTGGCATCGTCTCCGAGCGCTCCCGATATTGTGACGGGTTCGGCAAGTCCTGGATGGACGTAGTTTCGATGGCTACCTCTGCCGCCGCGGCGGCAAGCGAGAGTTTGGACGAAAGTGCAAACCGGCGTGGAAAACTGACCAGGTTTTGGGGGTGATCGGCGTGCAAATCTGACCACCCCCGGTGTGCTAGACCTCGGCGCTTTGCGGCGCTGAGGAGAACCTGGGGTGATCACGGTGGAGACGGTCGGCAAGATCC
>CAZGSN010000070.1:0-3685 GCA_964528465.1 uncultured Binatia bacterium (SeqCode) | reverse complement strand
TGTCTGGGTCCAGCCGCAAGCGCTCACGCGTCTGGCTCTCCATGTGCAGGGCATCGTCGGAAAGCAGACGCAACAACGCCAACCCGAGTGTGACGACCGCTAGGCCTAGCGCCAGCCACTCACGCAATCGTAAACGCATCGAAGAGTTCCCGCTGCCCAGGGGTAATGCTGACGAGCACAAGTCCTGTGTACGGCCCATGCATCCTAGGAGCAACAACAAATTTTTTCTCGATTGGTTGATTTTTCGTCCCGTTTGGTCGCGCTCGCCGAAGCTTCTTCGCAGCCTCTTGTGCGTGGCCGCCCTATTGGCCGCTGCCAGCGTGTGCCGGGCACAGGAGGATTGGCAAACGGCAAGTTGGCGCGCCTACGTACGTGCCTTCGTGCAAAGCGATGGACGCGTCATCGACCCAGCCATTCCTCCTGGAACTACGACCTCGGAAGGCCAGGCCTATACGCTGCTACGGGCGGTTTGGAGCAACGACCAAGAGGTCTTCACACGCGTGCTGGCGTGGACGACGAACAATCTCGCTCGCCCAAAGTCGCCGCTGCCCTCTTGGAAGTGGGGCAAGCGCAGTGACGGGGCTTGGGGCGTACAGGACGACAACACGGCGTCGGACGCTGACGTGCTTCTCGCCTATGCCTTGTTTACTGCGGGCACACAGTGGAACAACAGCGACTGGATACGCCAGGGTCGTGAGGTTGCAATTGCGGTGTGGAACGAAGAGGTCGAACGCATCGGCACGCGCTGGTTCTTATTGCCAGGGAACTGGGCACGCAAGTGGAATCCCCTCCCCCTCAATCTGTCCTACTATTGCCCAGCGATTCTGCGCCGCATCGCTTCGTTTGAGCCCCAGCACGCTTGGGCAGAGCTAGCCGACACGACCTATTACTTGTTGCGCACCAGCTTGCCGACGACCGGCCTGCCACCGGACTGGCTGCTGCTGCAACGCTCGACGCAGGAAATCGTCATCGGCAACCCAGACGGCGCACAGAAGGGGCGCTTCGCCTACGATGCCTACCGAGTCTACTTCAACGTGGCGCTCGACTACGTCTGGGACCGCTCACAGCCGGCCAAACAGTACCTCACCAATCAAAGCTGGCTGGCATCCTTCTTACTGCTGAACGGTACCTTGCCGCGCGAAGTCGGCAGTGACGCCATCCCCCGGCTCAGCGGCCCAGAGCCTCTGGCGCTGCACGGCAGCTTGTATCCGGCTCTCGTCTTGTTCCGCGCCGACGCGGCAACGCGAGCCCGTGCCATTCTCGATGCCACCTACAAGGACGGCATCTGGGGCTCCCCACCGGACTATTATTCGCAGCACCTGGTATGGTTCGGTCGCGCCCTCGCCGAGGGATTGCTGCCCTCGCCGCGTAGCAACGGTGCTCAACAGACAGCCCGCTGAAGATTCGCTGCGGCGGTCGGTGATAAAGGCGGCTCTGCGCGTCCCAGCGTTGGCCGGGGGCTTGGCAACGTTCAACTCGCAGCAGCGGGGAGTTGAGCTCGCGTGCGGGCTTGAATCTCGTCGAGAGCGACTTCGCGCCGCTCGCAGGCTGAGACGTGCACGGCGATGGCCATGCGTAAGGTCGCGGCGGCTTCTTCGTAGCTCTGCGCGGGTTGGCGGCCGTCGAGTAGGGCATCGATGAAGTCGTGCGCGCCCAGGCGAAAGCTCTCGGCCCAGTCGGCGGGGATATCGTGCCAGGCGCGCGTCTCGCCATCGCGGTAGAGGACCAAGGCGGGCTCTTCCAGAAGCTTGCCGGTACAGCGCTGCACCCAGAGAATTCCTTCACTGCCGTGAATCTCGATGCGGTCATCGCTGGGGTAGTAGGAAGAACGCACCTTCATGCCGATGGAAGCGATCACCTCCCAGCTCCCGAACTTCGGCACGCCTGCGTATTTCCAGGTGATCAGGGCCGGCCCATCGTAGAGACCGGCGGCACCGAAATCGTTGACGTGAATCCATGCATGCACGCGTTCGATCGGCTCGGGCAGGAAGAAGCGCGCCATGTTGTAGCAGTGGTAGCCGTGATCGAAGCACGTCGGCCCGCCGCCACACGCCGCCGGGTCCATCCGCCACGCCTGCGCCGACATGGGCACCCGCCAACCATCCTCGAAACGCCCGGCCGCGGTCTTCAAGCGCACCGAAAGCGGCTCCCCGATTGCCCCCTCCTGAATCAACGCTCGCGCCTTCCCGTGCGGCGGATAGTGCATGAAGTTCTCGAACACCCGCAGGCGCCGCTGCGCTTGCAACGCGACCTCGTGGATCTCTTGCAGTTCGCCGAGGGTCAACGTCGGCGGCTTTTGCAACGACACATGCTTGCCCGCCCGCAGAGCCGCGATCGCAACCTCCCGATGCAGGTGGTGCGGCAACAGAATCTCCACGGCGTTGACGTCGGGGTTCGCCAGCAACTGCGCATAGTCGGTGTATGCGTTGGCAACTTGCCAAGCTTGGCGGCGCTCCTCCACCACCGCAGAGTCGCGATCACAGATCGCGGTAATCTCGCCGCGCGGATGGTCCTGGTACCCGAGGACATGCAGATCGGCGATACGACCGCACCCAATGATGCCTACTCGTACATGCTCCAGCTTTTCCATGGAGCAGGCCATAGCACGCGTCGGTGAGCCAGTGCATCGGTGTGTCGGTTCGCCAGTGAGCCGGTGCGCCTGTGAGCCGGTGCCCGTGCACCCGTGAGCCGGCTCGACGCGACAACTCCGAACCCAAAGCGTTCCCGCAAAACACAGCCGACAAAATGCTGAGCCGCACTGGCGCACCGTGCACCTCAGATCCGGCGCTCAGAGCCGGATCTAGGGGTTCGCCATTTCGTTGCTATCAATGCTCGCCTTGGGATAGAGACTCCAGAACGGAGCAGATGTTGGTGATACGCGCTTCAGTTCAACCGGGCCTTTCGGCCATCCCCCCGCTTGCGAGTGATGTCGTCTCGATGCTCTCTGCGGCCGGATCGGGAAACACCCTCTTCGTTCGCTAGCATGACATCATGCCTGCGATCTCCATTTTCTTCGGCATCGTAATCAAGATGTTTTACAACGAACACGAGCCGGTACATTTTCACGCCGAATACCAGGGCCAGCGAGGCAAGTTCGATCTTTCGGGTCGTATGGTGGCAGGAAACATCCAATCGAAAACGGCGCGGCGCCTGATTAGACAATGGGCGAAACAACACGAAACGGAAATCACTGCGAACTGGCGCCGTATCCAGGCGGGACAGCCCGTCGAATTGATCGCGCCGCTGCAATAGAGGACGGACATGAGTGATACCCCCTGCGTGATCGCTGCGGCATATTGCGGCGGCCATCGGATTCGAGTCACCTTCGAGGACGGTATTCAGAAGATCATCGATTTTCGGCCGTGGCTTAAGGGGCCAGTCTTCGAGCCACTGAGAGACGAAAAGTATTTCCAACGGTTCTTTCTCGATGGCTGGACGATCGCATGGCCCAACGGCGCCGACATAGCTCCGGAGACGTTGTATGCATCCGCCGCCCAGCCCGGAACTCGGCTGAATGAGCGCCCACGCCCGATACGCGTTGCGGTCTCAGCCACGCAGCCTCGTGTCGCACGCGGCTGATGCGCAGGGCGTTAGAGACCCAGATCGGTGATGAACGAACCGGTTCGGACAGACATGTTTCGGCCATGTGGGCGTTTGCGATTGCCGTTGTCTCGATGCTCTCTGC
>CAZGSN010000069.1:0-7274 GCA_964528465.1 uncultured Binatia bacterium (SeqCode) | reverse complement strand
CCAGAAGGCAAGGTCGCCGCACTGCGGGGCGTGGCCCGGAGTGGCAGCTGCCGTTGCGCCACTGTCTACCTGGACGAGCTGATAGGCCTTGCCGGTGATCTCGATACGGCTACCGAGTTCGCCGGGCTTGTACAAAGTGGTCGTGTTGAGCGATTCGATGTTCTGGCCCGCCCCAATGTATAGCGTCTGATTAACTCTGCCACTGGGCATTGGTAAATCCTCCTTGTGCTGGTTGCGCTCGTGCTGGGGGCGTCACACGATGGCAACGCCCCCTTCTTTGGAGCTAGGCGGTGAAGCCGAATACCTGCTGATGGTACCTGGGATTCAAGGTCATCGCACATGCGGCGAGGACCTGTCCAGCTACCTTGGTGTTCCCCTGCGCGGGCTTGAAGCCAGTGAAGCCGAAGCCGTAGCGCGGGGAGTCGGTCACGTAGAAGTTGTAGTATGGCTTGCGCGCGTTTAGCCAGAACAGGGTCTCGGAGCTGGCTTGGGCAAGCGTTGGGTAGGCGGTCACGACACCGTTTGAGGTCTCGGTCAGGTACTGGACCGCTGCGATGTTGGACGACGTGCCTGCGGTGGCGATGTCCGAGCCTGGGCAATAGCGCGACTTGATGAGGGTGGCGCTATTGAACTTCAGCCCGTTGAAGCCAATGGCCGGGTCCTGGGTGTCGTTGAAGCGTTGCTGAGTCTGGAACTTCTCCTTGATGTAGGAGTAGCCCTTGTTGGTGGTGATTCCCAGGTTGGGCTGGATGTTGCCGTACTCGGCCAGGGAGTAAGTATTCTCCAGCGTGGTGTACTGGATGGCTCCGCCACCGACCGAGGTGGGGACCGAGTTTAGGGCAGGGCTGACGGTGCCCGCGCGGGTGATGCCGCCATAGGTGGGGTAGGTCACGTTGTTCCATGACACGTTGGTCCCATCGTTGATGGCTTCCGCGAGGCCGTTGAACTGGGCGGTGTAGCCTGCGTTCTGGCCTTCGAGGTATTGGGCGATGGCCATCTGCACGCCGAGGGTCTGGTAGGCGCTGGTCATGCGGGACTCGATCAGGGGAAACACAGCGAGCGGACCCTTGTTCAGCACTTCGACGTCTTCCTGCGAGAGGGTGACGTTGACTTCGAAGAACTTCACGTTGAACTGGGTCGCTTGCTCAACCTGCTTCTCGGTAATGTTGAACTCTTTGCCCTTGAGGTAGGCGCCACCGATCATAGGCGCGTAAGTGAAGCCCTCCTGGATCAGAGTGCCACCACCGAAGATTTCCTTGGTGTTCAGCTTGGCGTAGGCGATCAGGGGATCGTTCTGGGTCCACGAATCGACCAAGGCGGGATTTTTGCGGATGTACCGCTGGGTTGATACATTTAGGGGATCAAGATCTGGCATGCGATGTTCTCATTGCCGGAACCTGATCCCTGGCGCACTCTGGCGTCATGTGGAACGTTCCGGCTACTGCGTTGAGGTTCCCGCATCGCTGGCAGTATTCCAGGCGTCCATGAAGTCCTTGCGAAGCATCTGGTCTCGGGCCGGGCCGGGGGCCGGGATGGTATCCGGTGCCGGGCGGTCGAAGATCATGTGTTGCTCGCGCGAACGTGTGTCCACTGGAATCTGATGGGTCGCTGCGAAATCCCTCGCTCCCTCTTCGCGGGCCGCTTTGAGCTGGGCGTCGAACTGGGCCTTCTGGGCCTCGGTACGGCGTGGAGCTACCATCTCATCGTAGGCTTGGCGGAGAGTGAGATTCTTCTCGACGGCAATTTTGGCTAACGCTTCGGTGTCCAGGGCTTCCTTGAACTCGACGGTGTGACGCGAGGCGAGGCCCATGCCATCCTTGAGGAGGGACACGAACTGCTGGTCGCGTTTCGCCAGTTCGGACTCGAATGTCTTCTTGTCCAGGAAGTCACCTTGGACGGGTTGCACGATGGTGCGTGTTCCGTCACCGTTGCCGTTGCCTGCGTTGCCGTTTGCTGCCTGGTACTGCGTCCAGAAGTCGTCGATCTTTTTCTGCTCGGTAGCTTGCCATTGCAGCAACTGAGCATACTCAGCCTCGGACTTCTGTTTGGCGGCGCGGGCTTCGTCCGCTTGGCGGCTAAACTCGTCATGACGGAGTCTAGGAGCAATAGCGTCATCGGCCAGTGCCTTTGCGACATCGGGGTCTTCGAGCTGCGTAATCAGTGCCTGTCGCTTTTCAGGGGCGACGCCAGCTTTGGTCAACAGAGACTCGTAGAACTCTTTTGCGCTTACGGTCATATGCGTTCCTCCTCGAACTGCCAGTACCTGCTGGTTGAGCCAGCGCCAGTACCTAGTTGATTTGGTCTACTGCTTGGTGCGCTTGCACGTACGGTAAATCTCAACTTGTTGGTGCGCCACCTGCGCCACCCATGGGGCTCATGAGCATGCCACCTGTGGGGGGACCTTGTGCTGGGGGTGGTGCGGCACCCTGAGCTAGAACGGCACCGATGCCCTTGCGCAACTGGTCGATGAGACCGGCTACGATTGGGGCAGCAGGTGGGAGCATTTGGCCCACTGTCGTCAGCTCCTGTTCGACCATCATAAGTTTCTGCACCACTGCGCTCTGGAGCGATGCCGAGCCGCTCTGGGCTGCCTGTTGTGGGCCAGCGAGTCCGGCCATTGTAGCCTGTGGTGCGGGCTGCAGTGACTGCGGGAGCGGTGGGCCTTGGTCCAGATTGACGGGTGCGGCTGCTGCCACGCTAGTACCCCTTCTTCATGGACTTGCCGCCACCTTTTGGCGTCATGCCAGCGGACATGGGGCTGGAGATGAGTTTGCCGCTCATGGGTGCGCCACCGCCACCGGATTTGCCGAAGCCACCTTTACCACCTTTGCCCTTTGCCATGTTGCCTCCTGATGGTGCTATTTGCTGAAACTCTTGGGTGATGCCGAGGGAATCTTCACTCCGGCTGCTCGCGCCTTGCTGAGCAGGATCGCGGTGCGTTGCTTACGGGCCCGCTCGACGCCAAATTTCCTTCGTGTAGCGTTCACTATCGCGGGCGGATTCTCACGTAACTCGCGTCCGATGGCTGATAGGTTCCGCTCACGGTCGCTCACGCATGACCTCGCTGGTGCCTACGTTTGCATATGCGGTCGGTGCGTGTCAATAGGTTCGGCATAGTTTAGGACGTGGGTGCGGTCCAGGTGTGGTAGTAGACGATTAGGCGGATAGCTCCAGCGCCTGGGTTGGCGTTAGTGGTAACGCGCACTGCGGCAGCGGATGTCTGGCGTGGACCGGAAGTTCCTGTCTGATCTTCCTGAAGGAAGCAGATGCCGGTTGTGCCAGCTGTGAGCGTGCTTTGCGTACCACAGAAGCGCGCGGCGATGGTTGCGTCACCGATGGTGAAGTTGGCCGCAGTCGTGATTGTGGTCGTGATGCGGTAGACCACGGCATCAATGACTGAATTGGCGGGAAGGCAGTTTAAGCCTGTGTCTGTCGTGGTTGCGCCTGTAGCTAGGGTGGTAGCGGCAAAGGAAGTCTCGCAGGCGGCGGTCGCTTGTGTTTGCTTCGATCCGAATACGCCGGAGTCGGCTGTGGCTAATGAGCCGTAAGTCGTAAGATTGCCACTGTTATCGACGAGGAATTTGTCGGTTAAGGTGCCGGTCGGTCCTGCGCCAGAACTTGTACCGCCAGCGAACAGATATTCTGCTCCGCCTAAAGATGTGTTTATTGGGTAGGCGGCGACTACGCGGATGGTTCCGTTGGCGCCTCCCGTCTGGTTAATCGTGGGGTTGCTCATCAGGCCGACAAATCCCGCCGAGGCGGAGGTGGGAGCGAACGATCCACGACTGTCTACGTGGAATGAATTGACGGCGGTAGCCGAGGTGAAGGCGGCTGTCTGAGTGAGGACGATGTTAGAGTTGGCACCAGCGGTATGATTGCCCTGCAATAGCAGGGAGGTGTTGGACGGTTGTGCCCGCAAGGTAACGCTGCCCGATGAGAGAGAAAAAGTGAAATAATTAGTCGAAGCTGCGTAGATGTCTACCGTGGAGGTTGCTGAGGCGGTGTTTAGGATTAACGAGCCTGTGCCTCCTGAGCCTATGCCAATGGTCGTGCCTGTACGGGAGATCAGGCCGGGGGATCCGCCTGCTCCCGTGGGGACGACGAAGTTAGAGCCAGAGGTAATGTTTGCGGCGGTCGCGTCTACGGTAAGCGTCCCTGTTCCAGAGGTTGTGCCAAGTAACCGTAGCTGTCCGGCGGTTCCGGAGACAGCCCCAGAAGATAATGTTGTCGTCGCGGCAATTGATCCGGGGGCAACTAGCGTACTGGAGAGCGAGAGCGTGGGCGTGGTCGTAGAGCCGTCCGAATTGATCTGGTTGGCTGTACCAAGGACGCTGGTGACCGTACCGCCGCTTGATCCGCCACCACCTACCAGGTTCCAGCTACCATTGGGACAGTCGTAGAGGCCGCCGGAGGCGACGTTGATCGCGTACATGATGTAGGAGCAGGAGCCCGAGGGGGCACCGGGGAAATAGATCGTGATTGTGTTGCCGGTTTGGGCCCACGCGGGGATGGTCAGGGCAATGAGAGCGATGGCGAGCTGGAGAAGGCGGCGCATTAGCGGACCAACGCAATGATATTCACTTGCGCCTCCGTAGCTGTGGTGAGCTTCAGGTAGATATCGTCGAGGTGGAGCAGGTTGGAGTCGAAGGCCATTTGGACACCGGTCTGGCTGGCTACGAGCTTGCCGCCGCACATCGTGCTCGACACGTTCGAGTTGCCGAAGGCACAGACTGTGCCACCAGCGCCGTTGTCGAGCTGGAGCTGGAGGAAGCAGCAGCGATGGGGCAGATCGCTCCAGACAGCGCTGAGGAGAGCCCAGACCGATTGGGCCGTTGTGCCATTGACCGTTACCGAGCCCATGAAAGATGAATGTAGTCCTGCGGTTGCCATCTGGTTACGCCTCCTAAGTACAACGTTATCTATAACTTAGCTAGGACTCTTTAATCGTCATACGGGGCATTGCTTGTGCCGATGCTGGGCGACCGGGGCCACCGCCAGCGCCACCACCGGATGCCGGGCCGGGCGCGAGCCCGATCCCCTGCTGCTGAAACCATTGCAGGCGGGGGAGGATGCCGTCGGGCAGGTCGGGCGGCAGGCCTAGATTATTCACGCCTAACTTTTGCATCAGGGTGGCTGGGTCCATGATTCCCATGCGGGTGAGCTGGAGATACATTAGTTTGTCGGTTACTTCGCTGGCTGCGAGCAGGCTGCCAGGTGCGATCTGGTAAGCGAAGAAGCGGATGAACTCGCGGGCACGCTCGTAGCGGGGGAGTGGGTTCCCCATATCGTCCATGAAGCCCATAGAGAGCATGTCAGGGATTAGGGTGCCGGGGTCGAAGTCGAAGTCCTCGAAGGTTTGGCCCTTGGGGCCGAGGATAGCGACGCGCATTGGTGTCGTGTAGAACTGGAAAAAGTTCATCAGCGTCATCATGGCGAACTCGCGCAGGAAGGCTTCCATGCAGCGGGAGCGGAGGCGGATGGCTGGGGACCACGATTCGACCATGCGCTCGATGGTTTCGCTGGAGGGAATCTGTCCGAGCTGTACGAGGGACGAGAGTTCTTGCGTTCCGGCGAGGTCCTTCTTTTTCTCATCCAGCATCTTGAGCCACTCGAAGGCGGCCTGGAGGTCGTTCACAGGGGGATATTCAAACTTGACCCCTTGCCCTTGGGGACCGGGCTTCATGTGCAGGCGGAGACCGGCACGGCGGGTGTCGATGCGATCCGCGAGGGCTTTCGAGGTGAACTTGGCGTCGGTGACCAGGTCAGGACGCCACATCTTCTCCATGCGGTCCGAGATGCCACGGGCGGTACGGTCGGTCTCTCGTTGCAATCCGAGCAGGTCCTTCATGGGGGACTTGCCCAGCCAGAGCCAGGGCCATGGATCGAGGGTGAGCTTGGAGACGGGGAACATCCCATGCCAATACATGTTGGGACCGTCGTATAAGGGTTCCTTCACGCTGGCTGTGGTGACGATGCAGCGTCCACGTGGATAGAGGGGCTCGCCTGGCTGGACGATGTAACTCCAGTTGGCTTGGCCCATTACTTGGGCGCGACCTGTCATGTTCACCGAGTCGTCCTTGACGTAGATGGTGTAGAGGTCGCTGACTGGCACCATCAAGGGGCTAGCCATTGGCTTGCCACCGAGCGAGGCGTAGAGGTTGGACATGAAGCCGGACACCAGGCCCATGGTTTGCGCTATCGTCTGCTGGTTCGCCTGGCGTTGCATGGCAGCGGGGGAACCGTCGCGGTCGGCCTGGATGCGGTTGGCGAACTGGGGGTACATGTGGCGCAGGTAGTTCACGGTACGTTCGCGGCGGATGATGACGCCAAAGGCGTGCTGGATCGAGATGTTGTCCGAGGGACGGATCGGGAGGACGTCGCGCGGGTCCTCTGGTATGAGGTCGAGGTCTTGGATGTCTGGGTTGTACACTTGATGGGCGTAGCCCGATCCGGCAGCGAGCGCGTACTTGATGCAGTCGCAGAACTTCAGGTCGATCAGGCGGCTGGTCCACCAGTGGGAAGCGAGCTTTTGGCCCATGGCGGCCTGCGCCTCGAAGCGCTCGTTCGAGGTCTTGTACTCGAAGAAGGGCTTGATATCGGTGAGCGAGCTAGCCATGTCGAGGGCGATCTTGCCCATGTCGTTGATGGAGAGCTGCGAGATGGTCGAGGCGCGGAGCTTGTCTTCGTACGTTGTGCCGTTGATCGCTTTGATGATGTCGGGAATTTGACCGTAGCCGTCCTGGGACTGGAGAAGGGCGTCGCCTTCCGTGATGGCCTGGCAGACCCAGTCGTGCACGCCACGGCCCGAGTCGGCGGTGGGGATCGCGCTAGGCTTGAGGGGATTCGATTGGCGGGCGATGGTAGCCATTAGTGATTGAACCTTTCGCCACGTACGTTGTCATCCAGGGAGCGCCCGTTGTTATCGTAGTGCATCACGTGGTTGGCGACGCCGTGGGAACGCTCGAACTTGTTGACCTCTGCAAGGGAGCGAAGGTAGACACGCTCATAGTTGGGTGGCACCTTGGCGTCGTGACGACCGGGGTAGCGGATGCGAACGTCGGCGGGGCACGAGGGATCGTTGTTCACTAGGACCATCACGGCGGTCGCGTCGTCCCATTGGGCGGAGGAGGAACGGCGGCGCCACCAGATTTGCCGCATGGGTTGACCACAGGTGCAGCGCTTGTGCTCGTGTTCGTCGGCGAGTGCGTCGATGATTTCGTGTCCGCACTCGCAAGACCAGTCTATCGTGCGAATCACTTGGCCTCCCTACGCTG
>CAZGSN010000068.1:0-2084 GCA_964528465.1 uncultured Binatia bacterium (SeqCode) | reverse complement strand
CGGATGTCTAGGGGCGCTTCGATGCCAACGCGAACCGTTTCGCCCTTGATCTTTGAGATCACTATGACGATGTCATCGCCGATCAGAATCTTTTCGCCCTTCTTGCGCGTAACGACTAGCATGGGAACCTCCTTGTGGTTGGAACGACTAATCCCGGTCCCCGACCGGAAGATCTAAAAAACCGGGCCGACCGGCCGGCAAGCGTGCAGGCCTCTCTTCCCGCACACCCACCGCCGGCGGCCTCGACACAATCGCCGCGACCAGCTCGGCCGGCAGCGGCAACAGATTCGACAGATAAACAGGCTGCGAACATTGCAGCACGTGAACGGCAATCCCGTGGCCCCACAAAAACGCCTTTGTTGTCGTTGGTGACACCAGCCACTGTCCGTCGGGAAGCGACTGCGACCAACGCACGTAACTGCCGATGGGATGCGCTGCATTGAACTGCTCGCGCTTCTCCACCAGTGCGGCCAGGCGTTTTGATTTGGCGATGGCTTCGACGTCGGCGATCATGGTTCCTCTCCTGGCCAGCTTAGACCGTGCGCCGACAACACGCGGCGAATGGCTTCATCAGGGACACCAGCGCCACGTTTCTCCCGGATAATCGCCGAAGCACGCATGCGCGGCCCCTCAACACTCGCGCGACGCTGCCGGGATTGTTCCTGCAACCAAGCCTGGCTTGGCGTCGGCCAGCGCTTGATGTCCGTCGGATCGATGCCCTGGCGATACTGACGCACCCAGAACACGATCACGCCGGGATTGGGAACTCCGTCGCGCAACCATGCCCGACCGTTGGCGAGGAAAAACTCGACAGCCTGGCAGAGCGTGGCTTCCGTCATGCGGCACTGGGCCTCCGCGACGACGTGGGTTGTCGCGCGGAGGCCCGCGGCCTCAAGTCTCGCAGTCGCTTGTGGCCAAACAGTGGCTTGGCCTACGGCAGTGGCCGGCTTTTCCGCAACAGCAAGAGAACTCCCTACCACCACCACCCCGCGCCCGGCACTTGAACTAACCTTTGGTGGTAGTGGTGGTGAGTGTTTGTTTGAAGGATTCCAAGAAGGATTAAGAGGGGCGTCACCATGACCAGCCCCCTCGTCACCATGACCAGCCCCCTCGTCGACTTCCAGGCCCATGCGCTTACGCGCGACAGCTCGCCAGTGGGCGATGCCGGCGCGATCGATGCTGTAGCGATTCGGGCCGGTTCCTTTGGTTGAATACTTGTCGTCATCGACGTGCAATACGCCCCAGCCTTGGAGCGCCTTCACCATCCGCTCGGCAGTCTTCGGCGCGATCCACAGCCGGTGGGCTATTTGTGGATACGATTTCACCAAACCTGCCTCTCCTACGTTGTGAACCCACATCAGAAACTCAAAGTGTTGCAGGCCAACCGCATGCTTTTGCGCGATCTCGCGGAGTGCCGCGTCGATCTTGTAACGCCATTCAGCGGCCTGGCTCGTGTAGTCGAGCACGTACTGTTGCGGGTTTGACTTCCTTGAGGACATCGCTCGCTCTTTCCATAGCTGGCGGTGCGAATCTATCTTTGCGCCGTGCCCGGGTCTGTTGCCGGCTTCGGTGCCTCGTAGCGCTCGAACGCTTCCCAAAACATTTCGTTGTCCACCCGAATCTGGCCTGTCTTCCCGTTGCCAAAATCGACGAACAGCAAATCACCCACGCGATTCAGCACGCGGGCGCGGGAAACCACCACGTCGCCATGCTTCAGCTTTTCCACTTGGATCACGTTCATCGTCAATTCCTATTCGTGCAGTGCGCACATTCGACGTTGTAGCGCTCCAGCAAATAGAGCATCCTGTTGACCGCGGCCTTCGACTTCACGCCCACGCAATGCGCGATGAACGCCGCAACATTAGCGGCAATCTGGCAATCGGGATCGGCACAAGTCGCTTCGTGCGCGTCGAGGTATTGAAGCAACGTGTCACGCGCCTGAGTGACAAGTGCATCGTCTTCGGTAGGTGGCAAACGCTCGGTCATTTGGCACCTGCTTTGGATTTTGCGTCACGTTCCAAGCCGTCGATATACGCTCGGCAACGCGGCGAAGTGCGAAAGAAGGCGTGATAAAACTGGCGCAG
>CAZGSN010000067.1:0-6362 GCA_964528465.1 uncultured Binatia bacterium (SeqCode) | reverse complement strand
ATCCTTGCTGCCTTTCCATTCTGCTGTCGGTGTCCAGCACCCCGATTTGTGGGTAAGGCTAAGGGCAGAGCCTGGGAACGAGGCCATCGCGGCGCATCAGCCGGATTACCTGCCTAATCGAATTGGCGGACAAAGCCGGCTCAGGCGGAGGCGCTGCAGCTCTCTTCCATTGGCTCCAACGGATCCACTGCCGTATCGATCCTGTGCATGGGAAAGTACAGCTCCACCAACTCTTCGAATTGAGCGGCGCTTTCGGCGCGGTTGATGTGATCGCGAAACGAGCGTGCACCGTGCGTGCCCGGCAGGTAGCGACAGGCGAACTTACGCATCAGCACCGTACCCCAGTGATCGCCCCAGCGTTCGGTCATGGCGCGGTGATGTCGCAACAGTTGTTGCTTCTGTTCTTCCGGCGTGGGCGGAGGTGGGATCGGCTCGCCGCGGATGGCTGCGCGTATCTCACGGAACACCCATGGACGCGTCAACGCGGCACGCGCGACCATGACCCCGCGTGCTCCACTTTGCTCGAGTGCCCGTAATGCCGAGGCCGCGTCTTTTACGTCGCCGTTGGCGATCACCGGAATGGAAACGGCTTGCCCGACTTCGGCGATCTGCTCCCAGCGGCTAGGCGTGTCGTAGTTCTCGGTTGCAGCGCGACCGTGCACAGTCACCGCCGCGGCTCCATTGTCCTCGGCACTGCGCGCGACTTCGGCCGCCGTGCACTGGACCAGAGAAGGCCCGAGACGAATCTTTGCGGTAACCGGAGTACGGCCGGCGCCGCGCACAGTTGCTGCGACCAGATTCCCCACCGTCTGCGGATCGCGCAGCAACGCCGCGCCCGCCGCATGCTTGCCCATGATGCGCTTCTTGGGGCAGCCGAAGTTGAGGTCGATTACCGAGACACCCAGCCCTACCAGTCGCCGCGCCGCTTCCTCCAGCATCGCTGGATCACGATCCCACAACTGGACACCCAGCGGCCGCGGCTCTTCGTCAACCCCATGCAAGCGTCCCGGCAACTGCGGGCTCTGCACCCACGGCGCCGCGCCCACCATCTCGGTGTAGATCAGACCACAGCCCCCGAAGTCGCGGACAATGTCGCGGAATATAGCGTCCGTGAAGCCGGCGATCGGCGCGCACAGCACGGGCGCGTCGAGTTGCAAGGGGCCGATCGATAGGGGAGGCAGTTTCATGGTGGCTGGTGGTTTGTGGCTTGTGGCTTGTGACTTGTGGCTTGGGTAGCGTCAGAATGCACAAACCACAAATCACCAGCCACCAGCTACCAGCCCCCAGGCTCTCAGCGAAAGTGCGGAATCACGTGTTCGCCCATCAGGCGAATGGTCTGCATCACCTTTTCGTGGGGAATCTTGAGTGGATTTACCAAGCACAGGAGAAGATCCACGCCGACGGCTTCGTATTTCTTGCAGGTCTCGATGCACTGTTCGGGCGTGCCGAGCACACAAGCGGCGTTCTCGGTGAGATACTCCAGGTTCAGCAGGTTGAGAGCACCGCTATCGTCGACGGCCTTCATCTCGGCGGCATAGGCATAGTTGCCAAGATCGCGCTTTTGCTCTTCCATCCACTCGGCCAAGGTGCCGATTTGGCGCGCACCAACTTTGGGGTAGTACTCGAACGATTCGCGCGCCACCGACCATGCCTCGTCTTGCGTGGGCGCACACAGCGCCATGGTGAAGGTTGCAGCTCGATTGTGCACCCACTTACCAAGCGGCTTCTTACACTGCGCCACGGCTTCTCGGTAAATCGCAATGCGACGCTGCACTTCGTCGGGATGCACACCCACCGCAAACGAGCATAATCCCAGCCCGAGATCGCCAACCTGACGGTGCCCCTCATCGCTCGAAGTGGCACCCCAAATCGGAGGATGCGGCTGCTGGCGTGGCTTCGGGTAAACAGGGCGCTTGGGCATGCTCCAAAACTTTCCCTCGAAACCGTGCTCTTCTTCGGTCCAACAGCCAACCACATGCTCGATCGCTTCTTGCCACATGGCCCGCGTCTCGCGTGGATCAATGCCGAATCCTTCCAGCTCGGCACGCGTTGCCGATCGCCCGGTGCCGAAGTCGACGCGCCCGTTCGACAATAGATCCAGCACAGCCACCGACTCCGCAGTGCGCACAGGATGATTGTACGGCTTCGGCATCAAGCGCACGCCATAGCCCAGGCGGATGCGCTTGGTACGACCGGCAATGGCCCCATACAGCACCTCGGGATTCGAGCAGTGGGAGAACTCCGTAAGGAAATGATGCTCCACCGTCCACACCGCATCCCACCCGTACTCGTCGCCGGCAACCGCCTGCTCCAACGTCTCCTGGTAGGCACGATACTCGCTGTCGCGGTCCCATGGCTTGGCAACCGGGATCTCGTAGAAGAGGGCAAATTGCATCGGGGGCTCCTGTGCAGCTTGGTTGCCGGTGACCGGTCGCCACCGACCAACCACAAACACGCGTTTGTTCGACGGCTATCAATTTGCTCCAGCCCCGGCAAGCCGGCTTGTCTGAACCGAACCACGGATGGACACGGATGAACGCGGATACAGGCAAGAACTGCAAGAGCAGAAGGAGAAATATCTTGAGTTTATCCGCCCACAGTTTCGTGTTTCTTGGTTCTGATCCATTTCGCAAGCAATCCGCGTCCATCCGCGGTTCCAACTGATTTCCCCAGGCTCAACCGCACCCCAGCGAACGGACAGCCGCTTTGCGCGACAACGGCAAGCGCGATAGACCGACACCGTTGTAGTTCACGCACGTTAGGTTGGAGGTGCCGCATGAGACTGGACGGGAAGACGATCGTTGTGACGGGTGCTGCTTCGGGAATCGGCAAGGCCTGTGTGCAGCGATGCAAGTCGGAAGGTGCATTTGTGGCCGGAGCCGACCTGGCCGCGGCACCCGACAGCAGTGCCGACTTGCACGTGCAGCTCGATGTCAACGATGAAGCCGCGATCGAAGAGATGTTCTGTCGTATCGGCAAGCACCGCGACCGCATCGACGGGATCGTGACTGCGGCAGGCATTGCCGGAGGCGGCCCTGTGCATCAGCTCGATGCAGCGTTGTGGGACATGGTCCTCAATGTCAACTTGCGCGGCACGTTCTTGATCTGCAAACACGCGCTCCAGCGAATGCTGCGGCAGGATCCCGAGCAGGGCGAGCGCGGCTCCATCGTCACTGTTGCCAGTGTCGAAGGCCTCGAAGGCACCGCCGGTGGCAGTTCCTATAACGCATCCAAAGGAGCCGTGGTGCTGCTGACCAAGAACATGGCCATCGACTACGGCCGCCTGGGAATTCGCGCCAACGCCCTTTGCCCGGGTTTTATTGAAACCCCACTGCTGGATGGGATCCTCGGCCTCCCTGGTTTTGCGGACCTGGCTCGCGAGGAGCACAAGCTACGACGCTTCGGACGACCCGAGGAAGTGGCGGCGGCGGCGGCCTTCTTACTTTCGAGCGACGCTTCCTTCGTGTCGGGACAGGCCATTGCTGTCGACGGCGGCTACACCGCTGGGCGTGATCACGGGGTGACGACGCTGATGGGGTTGTGAGCCCGTCTTCCCATCATCAGAAACACAGGGGCGACGACTAGCAACACGATGGCAGACACACCCCAAGCCGCGGAGATGCCGAAGACACGCGCGAGTAGGCCGAGGCAGATCAAGCCGACGCCACCGCCCAGGGTAAAGGACATGGAGCGGACGGAGAGAACGGTCGCGCGCTGCTCGGAAGCAACTTGTTCGTTCATCCAGGCTTGCATCGTCGGCTCGCTCAAGCCGAACACGGCGTCCATCACCAAGATGCCCACGAGGGCGGGAGCAAAGGTGGTGGCCGAGGCGGCAAGCATCAGCATCATCCCGCGCAGCAGCCAGGCTAGGAACAAGATGTGCTCGCGCCGAAAGCTCCTCACCAGTCGCGGCATGATCGCCGTCGCTGCCATCGAGAAGACATTGATCAGCGCCCACACCCAGCCCATCAGCCAGGTTCCGGTTCCGGAGAGCGAAGCCAGCCGCACCGGCCAGTAGTGCCACGCAGGCATGACCGCAAAGGCTGTCGCAGCAGTCATGAAGCACAGAATGGCGAGGTTGCGATCGCCGCGCACGGTGGCGAAGCCGGAGCGCGTGGTACTCGCCCAGGCGGCGAGCATGCCGTGCGGGCGACTCGGCCGCAGGCGCCCGTCGCGCATCAACAGCAGACCTGCCAACCCCGTAACCGCAAAGCTCCCCGCACCAAACAGCCAGGGCGTACCGATATCTTTGTCGGCCACGTAACCACCCACCACGCCAGCCACGACCATCAGCGGCCGACACACCAAGAAGGCTCTGGTAAACAGGCGCTCGGTAGTACCCGCGTGGCCTTCGTCGTGAAGACGATCGACGGCCCAAGCATCGAGAGCACCCGTGGCGAGTGTGGTCCCAACTGCATCGAAGAATTCCGCCACCAGGAAATCGGAGAAGCCGTCGGCAATCCAATAGAGGCCGAAGGCAAAGCTGCGCAGCACACAACTGAAGAGAAAGGAGACCTTGCGCCCGAGCACATCGGCAACGGCCCCGGTCGGCACCTCGAACAGGAAGGCGGTGATCAAGTAGACGGCGAAGACCACGTTCACCTGGAACAGATCGAGGCCGCGATCCACCAAATACAAGGTGTAGACAGGGGTCAGAAACGACCACGACGCCGAGTACAGGCCGTAGATCAAGTAGTAGGTGCGTTCCGTTCGTGTCATGGCAGTTGGTAAGCCGGCGACTCTACTCCAGTCGTCACCCGCCACTCAACGCCGAGGTCTCCACGTTTGTTGGCGGATAGCAAGTCCTACCCCCCTGGCTTCTATCACTCGCGTTGCCATTCGAAGACGAGCTGATGTTTCTTCTTCGCGTTGCAGTCTTTGCAGGCGGCAACCAGGTTGCCTTTGGTAGAGCGGCCACCGCGGATGAGCGGCACGAGATGATCCATGGTCAGCTCGTCCGGAGCGAAACTACCACCGCAGTAATGGCACAGCCCCGCCGCGCGCTTACGCTTCCACCATGGCGACTTGCGCAACTCGCGCGCCTTGGCGCGCTCGCGCCGAATCTCTTCCTCAGAGAGGACAGCAATGAATTCAGCCACGCCCCTATCAAACACGGAGGCTGAGCAGGAGACAACCGTCCCAGATCCGGCGCACTAGCGCCGGATCTGGAGGTGCCCGGTGCGCCGGTGCGGGGTGCTGCATTCCCAAAGTCAGACGTGCCAGCCCAGGGGTGACCTGCGGGTTTCAAAATGATTCCTCCAGCGATCAGCAGATCCCATCACCCGCGGCTGCATGGCGACGATCGGGACCTGCAGCTCATTCTCCTACCCCTGGTTGGGCGGCCTCACACTGAAGCGGCTACCGCCCGCAGATGCGAAACGGAGCGGCGACTCGGTGCGCGGCCCCGGGTACCCTTGCTGGAGTTGCAGGAGCGACAGTAGAGCGCTGCGTTCTCGAGCGCAGATCGACCACCCTTCGACCACGGGCGAATGTGGTCGATCGTAAAATCCTCCCACGTGAGCACGCAACCGCACGAGGGGTCCCCGCAGACTCTTTCCCCTGCGGTGTTCCAAAGAATTCGCCGTTGCTCACGCGAGAACTCCCGTCGCTCGTCGCGCCTTTCGAAAAGGGACGACAACAATCCAGCAAGTATGTCGTGCCGTCGTTGCCGGTTCTCTTGTTTATCCGATCCCTCCATGACAGTCAGAAGGTACTCACGGTAAGGTTCGTACTCCGGCTCGGCACCGCGGGCCTTCTTCTGAAGTTCGCGGACGTGGTCCACGCCGACTGAGAATGCACGCAAGAACTCATCCGCCAGTCGGTTCCTCTTTCGGTCGTTGAGAATGAGGTGCTCCTTCTCGAAAGTAGCGATGGCAAACACGAGCGAATAGAAATCCGGCAACTTCGTGAAGCGCGTGCCACGAAGATTGGGGAACATGGCGAGTGCGCGTCTTACCGCGGCAAGCACTCGGCGGGAAGAGACCGCGACTTGTCTGTCGGTCATCGCCCTTGACGCCATGACCCGATCGAGTGCGGCCTTCTTGTTGATGACTGAGCCCTGATTCACCGACAGCATCAACTCGCACATCAGTTCAATATCGAGCATGCGTGCAATCTGTGCCTCTGTGAGAATCCTGTTCGTTTTCAAGGATTCTTCAAGACGGCGAGCAAGTCGGGATGCCTCGCTGAGGAAGACGCTATCCTTGTAATACTTGGCATGCCGCTTCTCTGCGGATGTAAGGGGTTTCCCCGTCGAATTGATCCGAACGAATAACGACGCGATATCCTTCAAGTCGCCGTCGACTTCGATGATATGCAGCTTGTATCCATCGAACACATGCCGCCGCCGTCGACGAACGATC
>CAZGSN010000066.1:0-4645 GCA_964528465.1 uncultured Binatia bacterium (SeqCode) | reverse complement strand
CCTACATCGACGGGTGGTACAATCTCTTTCGACGGCACTCCCGGCTGGGGTACCTCAGCCCCGTGGCCTTCGAAGCGCAGCGGCCGCACGCCGCCTAACCGTGTGTCCACTTTATCGGGGCAATGCCATCTCCCGGTACCGTCGCACGACCTAACCATTTCGGAGACTGCTATGGAAACGCCCACTGTTGAGCATGGCGGAGGGAAGCGCGGCCTGTTGAGAGCGCTAATGATCGCAGGTGCAGCGGCATCCGCACCGCTGTTGATGGCGCCAACTGAGTCGCTTGCGGCTAAAGCTGCCTGTGGAACCGGGATGTTCAATACTTGCTGCAAGGACCTCTTCTCAGCATGCCCCGGTGTAGGCGATGGCTGGTACGACAAAGGGTGCTCCGGTCCCTGTTCCACTCCATGCGGGAAGGGCTGACGCTCTAGGTATCACGTAACTTCCGTATCGACGGTACCGCGGAGCCTCTACCGGCACTCGGGAGCAATTCACTAACAGCGCGACAATCCACATACTGCCCTTGCGACCCGATAACAATGACAGCGATCTGGTTCAGTGCCATTCGGCGTTTGCCACCGTTTCGGCGACACCTACCACGCCCTAAGCCGGTCTATGCAGTTATGGCCGTCCGCTGCCTACTCGTGGGCGTGCTAACCTGCACCTTGCAGGTTGCTCCAGTCTTCACGCAGCAGGCGGACCTGCAGTTGAAGCCGTCAGCGACCCTTACCGTCCCAGAGCTTAAGGCCCCCGACCGGATCGCCCTTGTATCAGGCAAACTTGTTGTTACCAACTACGACTCGGAGCCGCTATTGGTTCTGCTCGACCCGACAGCGCGGAAGGTCAGCTCAACACTCTTCTCGCATGCGCTTCGGCAAGCGCCCGAACTAATCGCTGATCTGAGACCGCGCGCCAATGATACAGCCGGCCTAGTAGCCGTAGACCTCCGAACCCGTCGGGTGACGTTCCTTCGTATTGCTCTGGATCAACGACCCGAGATCCTTCTCGAGGGAAGCAGCTTCGCCGTTCCGACAGAACTCGCCACCAGGCAGGTAGAGGAAACTGGTCCAAACGAGATTCTGGTTCGCACGACCGGCGTGCGCGACCCTTTCATCGTTATGGATTCCACCGGCCGGGTTCGACGGCGATTCGGGGGCGACGTGCCGCGGCATCAGGCTCTGCCTCGCCTTCTCGATAGTTATCTTGGCGACGTCGCAATCGCTTCTATGGGCCGCGCCGTTGTTGCGGCGGGCGGCATCCGCACGGGTGAGTTCGGCGTCATCAATGTGGCAACCAGTGTGTTCACGCCGTTCAAGGATGCCCCACCGGTCCTGGAACCACAGTTCGACGTTCGTGACTACGGTTACACGTCATCCTTGGTGCCAGTGGCAACAACCCGCTATGGCTATCACCAGGTGTTTCGGCTGGGGAAGCACGTCGGCGGCCTCTACTCCGGCCGCTCATTTGAGGAAGAAGGATGGCAGCCACCGAGCCAAGGCCACGAGATTCACGTGTGGGACAAGGATGGTAAATGGTTGTACCGTTTTCGCCTTGGGGAGCCGGTCCGCGCAATCGCCGCTTCGCCCGACTGCCGAATGGTTTACGGCACCTCTCAAGGCGGCGAGCCGCGCATTCTTGTCTACAGACTACCAAGTGCTCTCGGCTGCTAGTGCAGCCGAGTAGCCTATGTCTCTAATCCCTAACCGTCGAACGGGCATTTGATGTCACGATTCCTTCTGAACTTCCGCGATTTCGTCCTCGCTCCCGCGGTTGCGTTCGCCATTGCCTTAATACTAACGCGCACATCGGTCGGCGCTTCCGTTCGGCGTGCCATCCTGGGAACTCCAGCGCCGACTGGTTCCTCGATATCGGTGAAGAACTGGAAGCAGTTGGCACGAGCCGGACACTCCCTTGGCGACAGCGCGGCCCCGATCAAGTTTGTAGTCTTCGCCGACTTCCAGTGTCCCTTTTGTCGCGAGCTAAAGCCTCGAGTTCACGAGCTTCTGGCCATGTATCCGGATGACTTCGACGTCGTCTTCCGTCATTTTCCGCTCCAAAGCCATCCGATGGCGATCGACGCCGCCGTCGCGGCCGAGTGCGCCGCCAACCAAGGCCGGTTTCCTGCCTACCACGACGCATTGTTCGACAATGAAACTCTGGTTGCGCAGGGTGCGTGGGACAGCATCGCCACAATTGCAGGCATCGGTAGCCACGATACGTTTCGCGCTTGCCGGGATTCTACGGCACCGAGGATTCGTGTCGAGACGGATCGCGCGGCCGGCGACGCAATCCACGTACCAGCCACGCCCGCTATTGTCGTCGAAGGCGAGATGTTGATCGGTCTCCCGGCGCCTGGGGCACTGGCCGAGCGGCTCGATAAGATCTTGAAGCGTGACGTCCGTAAGGTGAAGGGACCCTCGCGCTGATGCACCTAGTAACGATAGCGGCCCGCCGCTGCTGGGCCAATAGGTGGCAAGTCGGTTACGTTGTGATGGCGCTGGTCGCAGCCATTTCGTTCGGCGCCATCGCAGCCTTCTACGATCATGTTCGACTGAAGGCGACCTTGCCGGCTGAGATGACCAGCGACCTGTTGGTGGTTGGCGTGGTACCGGTCGGAGGTTCGGCAAGAGCCGGGCTTGGCACGCTGTCCGCGCAGATGGTCGCTGCGGTCCGGGCGCAGGTCCAGTCACCCTCCGCAGTCGTTTCCTATTCTCTCAGACCTGCGGATCTGCACACGGCTGCCGGTGAACGGCGGATCCCGGTCGCCGAAGTGAGTAGTTCGTTCTTCGGACTCTTCCCCTCCCTGCTTGTCCTCGGTACGCCACCACAACCAGGACCAAGGCGCGGTATTCGTCAGGTGGTCCTTCGGGAGGACCTTGCTCGGGACCTTTTTGGGCATCCAGCTAAGAGCCTCGGTCAACACCTCCGCCTGGGTGCGGAGTCCTGGGTGGTTGTCGGAATTGCGACTATAGCTCGATCATTCCCGGCGGGCCGTCTCGCTTGGGTCGCCCAGCCAACGGATCTAGAGCCCGTTCGATCGCCACAAGCCACCGGCGCCGAGTGGGTACTCTTGGCGCCGCCCGTTGCGGACAGCGCCGCCTTACTCATGGACCGACTCGCTCGGGATGAGCAGGCAGCCCTTCTGGATTCCCAGGGCGGGCGCCTTAGGTTTGCGACTCAGCCTCTACTTGACGTCCTCTACCCAAGTGCTCGTCAGCGTGCTGCCCTCCTGACCCTAGGTGCCGTACTGAGCCTCTTGGGTGCTCTGGTAGGTCTGGCTGCCTATCTAGGGGAGCGAGTTCGCCAGTCGTGGCGGGAGTCAGCGGTTCTCGCCGCCTTGGGCGGCTCAACCCTTCAGGTCGGAAGCATCGCCTTTCTGGAGGGTGCAATCGTACTCGGATTGGCTGGGTCCTTGGCCGCTCTCCTCAGTTCGATCGTACTGCCAGCTCTCGCTCCGACTCTTGCCGACCCAACCAGCGCCCACGTCGCGGCGCCATACCCGTATCAGACCTTTGCAGTTTTCGGGTTTGCCGTGCTAGCGGCTGGAGTCGGAGTTGCGGCGATGGCCGTCGGGCGGCAGGTGCTGTCGGCGCCCCTGAACCCCCTCCTAGCCCAACGGACCGTCACACCAGACCAGCGCCGGTGGTCCCGCGGGTTGGTTGCCACACAGGCGGCCATCGCTGCCGTGACTACCTCGGTTTGCGTGGTTGCGAGTGGTGAGTTCCTTGCCCTGCACCGCGCCTCCGTCGGATTCGCCTCAACTGGCCTCCAGTATCTTGAGGTACACGCAGGGGACGGGTCGGATGCCGCTAGCCTTCAAGCACGCGCCCGCGATGCCAGCGCGGCAACCGGCGTTTCTTCGGCTATGGCGACGGGGATTCCCTTGCACGGTGGGGATCTAACGTCCGTCGGCGTTCCAGGTCGGGTGCCAAGCGCTGACGGACCGCTGTCCTGGATCACGGGCGCTACGCCGCAGTACCTCCGGGTGCTCGGCGCCGCTCGCATTGCGGGTCGTCTTGACTTCGTCACGGGGGCCGCCGGGGTGCCAGTCGTTCTAAACAGCGCTCTCGCCGACCGCCTCTTCCCGAACGGGTCGGCTGTCGGTCAAGATGTGGAGTTCTTCGGGGACGTTCGCGGAACCGTCATCGGTGTCGTCGCGACAGTCGCTCAAACCAGCCGAGAGGTTAGCGGCGAACCACAGTTGTACGTCCCGCTCGCGGCGTCACCTGCCAAAGTTCTCTACTGGATCGCCAGAGGCAATCTCCGACGACCTACCGTGGACCGTGCGTTAGCCGCTCTATCGACCTACGGCTTTGTCGCCGCGCCGGACGCTCTGCACAACTTCGACGACGCCTTTAGTACGTCTACAGCCGAGCAGCGCAGGGCGACGTTTTTTGTCATCGCCCTGTGCGTACTCGTGCTGTTCGTCACCTTTGTCGGCGTCGGGAACGTCGTCCTAGGTCAGATGACGCTACGACGTCGTGAAGCGTCAGTCCGTTCGGCGCTCGGTGCATCACGCCAACAGCTGGGGCTACAGTTTGTCCGCGAGTTCGCCGTCGCGTCTGGTATCGGCGCCGCCACCGGTGCCGGTGCCGGCGCATTGTTGACCTCGCTGTTCGGACCGGCGCTCGGACTACGCGAAGGC
>CAZGSN010000065.1:0-6651 GCA_964528465.1 uncultured Binatia bacterium (SeqCode) | reverse complement strand
CAAAGCAGGAACAGATTCTTCGCGAGGTCAAGGAAAGCGGCGGCGCCGCATTCTGGTGCGACACCTTCGAGGGGTATCTCCTGAGCATGGCGGCCTTTGGGCTCATCCCGCAACCGAAGTCATGAACTTCCACTACGATCCCGCTTACAACGTGCTCGTCTACCCCCGTCACGAGCTCATAGAGCGGCATATTCAGGAAGCGCGCCCGGTAGGAGCGCACCACGTCGGAGTGCCCCGCACGCTCCGAAACTGCCAGATTTTGCGTTGGTTCAATTTTCCCGTCATGCCCGTTATCGGCGAGGATTACGACTGGCCCCGCATGCCGGGGATTACGCCCTACGAGAAGCAGGTCATGGCCGCCAATTTCATGGTGCTGCACCCCCGCTGCTTCAATCTCAGTGATATGGGCGCGGGCAAGACCTTGACCACGCTTTGGGCCGCCGACTGGCTGATGCGTCAGCACGCCCCCGGCACCTTCCGCGCGCTCATTGTTTGCCCCCTTTCCATCATGCAGCGTGTTTGGGGCGACGGCATCTTCAAGAATTTCCTGGCGCGTCGGACCTACAAGATTCTCTACGGCGACGCACAAAAACGCGTGAAACTGCTGGAGGAACCCGCTGATTTCTACGTCTGCAACGTCGACGGTGTCGGGGTCGGCGCGCACACCCGCGGGCGACTTGAACTTGATGGCTTCTCTGCCGAGCTCGCCCGGCGCGAGGACATCCGTCTCTGCGTGGTCGACGAAGCCAGCTGCTACAAGGACGCTACGACCAAGCGGCATCGTCTCGCGCGCCAGATTATCGGCAAGCGCGATTACCTCTGGCTTCTCACGGGCACGCCGACACCGAACGCGCCGACCGATGCCTACGGCCTCGCCAAGCTCGTCAACAACGCCTACGGAAAGAGTTTCACCACCTTCGAGCAGGAGACGATGGTGAAGGTCAGCCAATTTCGGTGGATCCCGCACAAGGATGGCTACGAACGCGCGCGTCGCCTGCTGTCGCCGTCCATCCGCGTCGACATCAGAGACATCTGGGACGCGCCCGATATGACGACGCAGCAGCGCGAAGTGCCGCTGACGCCGGACCAGAAGAAGGCGATGGATGATCTTAAGAAGAACCTGCAGGTGACGTTGCAGTCGGGTCAGCCCATCAGCGCCGCCAACGAGGCGGCCGCGCGACAGAAATTTATCCAGATCAGCCTTGGCGCTGTCTATGACCAGGATCATCGCGCGCATTTCATCGACGCGAAGCCGCGCTTCGAGGAGCTGAAAGCCGTTACCGCGGAAGCGCCGGCCAAGACTTTGATCTTTGCGCCCTTGACGAGTATAGTGAGTATGTTGCATAAGGAGATCGGCAAGATTCGCCGGTGCGCGCTCGTCAACGGCGATACCCCGCAGAAGGAGCGCGCCGAGATTTTTCGGCGCTTCCAGGATGAAGACGACCCGACCGACATCATTGCCGATCCCGGGTGCATGGCGCACGGGCTCGATCTCTGGCAGGCGCGCAGCGTCATCTGGTACGGCCCGACGGACAAGACCGAGTTATATCTGCAGGCAAACAAACGCGCGCATCGGCCCGGGCAGAACTACCCCGTGACCGTGGTGCAGATTGTGTCGAACCCTCTGGAAAGGGAAATCTATCGCCGCTTGGAGAACAACGAGTCCTTGCAAGGGGCACTTTTGGACGCTGTCAAGAGAGGAGATTTTTGATGCCGCGAAGGAAGGCCGCAGCGCCGGCCGAGGAGATCAAGGGCACGCAGCAAGCCATGGACCTGACACCTGTGCCCATGAATGCCGACGCACTCATCGAGGAGCATTTTCGCAACGAGGCGTGGCTCGCATCGGAGCAGGACCGCTTCTCCAAGCACATCAAGCCGGTAGTCGACCGCCAGGAAGCGATCAAGAACCAGCTTATGGAGAAGCTGAACGCGGAAGGTCTCGAGAACATCAAGACCAGCCACGGTACCGCTTACAAGAGCCGCATCCTCCAGACCAAGATCGACGCCGAGGCCGAGCCCTATATCCGGGCGCCGGAGGAGCATGGCGGCTTCCAGGAGGAGTATCGGGGGCGCGAAGCGCTCCTGGAATTCGCGCTCGATCACTGGGACCAGTGGGGCAACGAGATGTTGATCCTCAACGCCCAAAAAGACGCCGTGAAGCAGTATCTCGAGGCCAACGGCAAACCACCACCCGGCGTTACCACTTCCACCTTCGTTCGTATCAACATCAGGAGATCATGACCGTGAACGTGCCTGCCCAGACCCAAAACGCCGCTTTCGCCTTGCCCGCCCACCTCCAGGGCTTCCAGTCCCGCGCGCTGTCCAACACGGTTGCCGCCAATATCGGTTCGTCGGCGCCCCCCTACGTCTCGATCGAGGGCAACAAGTTCACGCTGGTCGACGCGGCCGGCAACGCCCAGCCGGTTGGCGCCTATGACCCCGCAACAGGCATCTATCTCGACGTCGTCATCTTCGACGTGAACGACCACCTCTCGAAGGTCTACTTTGAGAAAGCGTACGACCCCGCAGCGCAGACCTTTGCTCCGCCGGACTGCTGGTCCGACAATGGCACCGGGCCATCCCGGCAGGCCGGGAAGCCGCAGGCCCCGACTTGCGCGGTTTGCCCCAAGAACGAATGGGGCTCGGCGACGTCAAAGGTCAGCGGCAAGGGCGTGAAGGCCTGCAGCGATCAACAGAAGATCGCGGTGCACGTGCCCGGCTTTCCGCAGACATTTTTCCAGCTCCGCATTCCCCCGAATTCGCTCAAGAACTTCCGGGCCTACGCGGAGCAATTCAACGGACAGTCCTTCAACATGGACATCATGCTCACCCGCATCAGCTTCGAGCCCCAGGGCGTGGGCACGCTGCTGTTCAAGGCCGTCAACTGGATCGACCAGGGCATGGCTGCCTTGATCACGGATGCCCGTGCGCGCAACGCCACCGACTCCTTGGTGGGACGGAACGACGTCGCTCGAGACCCCGCAGCGGCCGCGTTGGTAGCCCCGGCTCCCGCTGCCCCTGCTGCCGCTCCTCTGACGGCGTCGCAAGCGCCACAGGCGGCCCCCGCCCCTTTTCAGCCGGCGCCGACCCCCGCGGGTTTTCCCCCCATGACTTCTGCCCCCGCTGCCGCCCCGGCCCCTGCCGCTTCGGCGACCCCAGCGCCCACGCAGGCCGCTACCGCGCCTGCTCCATCCCCTTCTAGCAGGCGAGGAGGCCGCCGGACGACCGCTGCGGCGCAGGCGGCCCCCGTGGCGTCCCAGGCCGCTCCGACTGCACCATTTCCGCACCCGGGGGCACCGGCGGCTCCGGGGGCACCGGCGGCTTCGGTGCAGGCTGCCGCGCCAGCCGCCCCCCCGGCAGCTTTTGGGATGCAGGCGCCGGCTCCCGTCGGGGATCCCGGCATCACTGCGGCGCTGCAGCAGGCATTCGGGCAGCAGTGATGCGTACGCGGCTGTCCGCCCGGCTTAACGCCGCCATGCGCGAGGGCAATCTCAACACCAGCGATCTCGCGCGTTGGTTCAACCGCCCCATCCCAACCGTTCGCGGTTGGGTTCGGGGGCGCTACACCCGGATGACGGAGTACGAACTCGGCATCGTGCTCGACCGGCTGAAGCTGATTGAACGGCGCATCCGTCTGCGCGCGGGGTTGCCAGTCCCCCAATTCACGGCGCACCACCGCTTGCGCCGTGATACTCAGCGGATCGCCTACCTCAACAAGTTGATGGCGCGCAAGAAACTGTGACGCGGGATTAACGATAGATGGAGGGACGAATGCTGAATGACATGCAGAAGCTATTCGACCTGTGCAGCGACGCGGCAAGGGATTCTCGGAAGAACTACCACCTGACGTTAGGCAACCTGATTGAGGTTCTTAAGGGCGCGGACGGAAGGCTGCTCGTTGAGTTCGACACTGGCGGCGCTCCAGATAACCCCCATAGCTATCGTGGGTATTACGAGGATTTGGCCTTCGGTGCCGCCAAAAGCCGGGTCACGGCGGCTGAGTTTTTGGCCATGTGTGAGAACGCCCTTGGCAAGGAATACCAGGGATATAAGGGCGGCGAGTTCGTAATGGGCGCCGATACGCCGTTGTGGCGGTCAGAATACGGCTATGCGTCGGGAACGGCCATCATTGGCGGCTCTATCGGCAACGAATTATTCGTTCTGGCAACCAAACAGATAGACTGAGTTTCGCGTGCACCAATGATGCGGAATTAGCTTCCTGTGACACCAACTAGAGGAAACGATCATGTCTGACTACCGGAAGGATTTTCGTGAACTTGAGCGGGAATACTATTGGAGCATCCCGCGCGTTCTCGGGATGAGTGTGGCCGTCATTGCCGGGCTATGTGCCATTGCGTTCGGCGCAAACTACTTCGCCTATGGCAGCTTTTCATTCTTCGCGCCCAAGTACGAAGCCGTGCGGCGCGACGTGATGATTGAAAGCCGCGCCTACCAAGAGGGCGCTATCCGCAGGCTTTATGAACTGCGCCTGCAATACGAACAGGCGACCAGCGACAGTGCTCGGGCAACCATCCGGCAGATTACGTTACACGAAATCCGCGCGTTCGATCGCGCCCGGCTGCCGCGCGACCTGCAAGTGTTCATCAACTCTTTGGGGGGCTGATATGCAATCGAAGTGGTTTGTTACGCTGGCGATACCGGTCGTTTTGGCCGGGTGCATCCAAGAGGACAACTCTGCCACCAACCGAGAGGCCCGGCAAACGCTGACCATCACCGAACAGGCCGCAATTGAGGTCGGCATCCCGGCTATCCGGAACTTTGCGGAAAAGCGCCAACTCAAGACGATCTACGAACTGCGGGATACCGCAAATCTGGTCACATACACCTACTACGTGGACTTGGGCGGGAAACGCCACAAGGTCTGCCCGTCAACATCGGTCGGGTTTGGGATTCCATACGCCACCCAATACACGGCTCCAAAAGCCCTACGCTGGGGACAAGCCGTTGACCCAACCAATACAAGGCAGGGGGAATGGCGGGTTTATGAGTCCGACCAGCCAGAACCAAATCGGCTCCACATGCCGTCGTCGGCTGACGGGACTTGGGTTCTGTGCCTGCATCCTGACGGCAAGACGATCGCCCCGACCTATGTCGAGCCACGCATCGTCGTCTATCTCTTTGAGATGCCGGCCGCCGACTAGTCACGCAGCGATGATGAGAGATTAACGAGGGACGACCATGCGCTTCTGGTTTGACACCGAGTTCTACGAAGACGCCCGAACGATCCAACTCATTTCGATCGGCATCGTTGCGGAGGATGGGTCCTATTACTACGCCGAGACTAAAGACGCCCGCTCCCTCGCCAACCGCACCCAATGGCTGGCGGAGAACGTCGCTCCACACCTCGACAGCATATTCACCAAAGAACGCTGGCACATCGCCGAAGACATCGTCGATTTCGTTGGGGAGAACCCGGAGTTTTGGGCATACTACGCTAATTACGATTGGGTCGTGCTCTGCAAGCTATTCGGTCGCATGGTCGACCTCCCAGAGGGCTGGCCAATGTACTGCCGGGACGTGAAGCAATTTGCTGACAGTCTCGGAAACCCCGAGTTGCCAAAGCAAACGACAACCAAACATCATGCGTTGGCCGACGCCAGATGGACCCGAGAGGCATGGCAGTTTCTCTCAAGCCGAGCGGAATGCTGAGCGCAGGAAGCTAATTTATCAGGAGCGAGGGATGGCGCTGCACGAGCAATGCGTCGGAGCGACAGACGAGTGGTATACCCCGCCTCACGTATTCGATGCACTCGGCTGCACGTTCGACATGGATGTTGCGAGCCCCGGCGCAAGAGTGACGCCGTGGATCTCGGCTGCGGAGTTTGTCACTAGCCGCAGCCTTGAGATGCCTTGGCGCGGGCTCGTGTGGATGAACCCGCCCTTTGGGCCACGCAATGGGATTGTGCCATGGCTACGGAAGTTCTTCGAGCATGGCCGTGGTATCGCCCTGACACCCGATCGAACATCGGCGCCATGGTGGCAGCAATTCGCGCCATGCGCCGATGCGATCTTGTTCGTCGCGCCGAAGATAAAGTTCATTGATGCGACCGGCCAGCCAGGAAGGTCTCCAGCCCAAGGGACGACGCTGATGGCTGCCGGCCAAGATGCTGTGGCTGCTTTGCGTCGGGCAGTTCGTAACGGGCTCGGCGTCATGGCGTCGAGCATGGAGCGATGACGATTCAACAGGATGGGATAGAGATGATCACCGACCGAGAAAAGAAAGCCATCCAGCGTGGGGATGGCGTCGCCAAGAACGGGCGCTACTTCAATACTGGGGTGACATTCAACAGCAACGGCACTGTGCGGTTCGATTTCGATGCCAGGAACAAACTCGATCCCGCGTTCACCGGCGAATCGAACAGGGACGGCTTCATCAACGACTATGACTGAGCACGGATCGATGACGGTGAGTTAGCAAAAAAGGAGGGTTAAGTGTTCAAGGTAGGACAGAAGGTCGTTTGCATCGACGACACGCCGGCGCGCTATGGTTGTGGAAACGTACTGCCACTGCGGCTGAATCTGCGCGAGGTTTACACGATTCGATCGATACAGACTGAGCCTCACATTAAGGGCTATGGCGTGCGTCTGGAAGAACTGCTGAACCCGTCGATCGTGTGGGAAGATGGCAGC
>CAZGSN010000064.1:0-2475 GCA_964528465.1 uncultured Binatia bacterium (SeqCode) | reverse complement strand
CTCGCGTTTCCCCGTAGTCCCGGCGCTGGTCTTCCCGCTCGAGCGTGGGGCCCTCGAACACGAGCGTCGCGAACTCGAAGTCAAACCCGCGGATCCGCAGGTTGTCTGCGCTCTTCCGGCGGTCCCACGCGAAGCGCACGCTCCCCAGAATACACGCGTATATACGCTTGCGCTACCGGACGGCGCCCGCCGGTGCGGCATAACGCTCAGCATCAGCGGCGGCGCGCAGCGCCGTCCGCTGCATGCTGTTGTTAGGCGCGCCCATCGCCGGCGTGGGCATCTTCACTCTCGAAGAGCAGGAGCTGGTCTCGGCCAGAACGCGCCATGGGCGCCAACTTGGTCGACAGGTCCTCGCGGGACACGATATAGACGAACTCCTTGTTCCTCAGGTGGCTGACCGCCCCAACCTTCTCTCCTCGGAGGTTGTGAATGCCAATCTGGGCACCAACATAGCGCTTGAAGTCGTTCTCGATGGTCGTGACCTTGCCCTCACCATCCCACAGATCCGAGAGCATGGATTCCATGTCGGTCTTGGCGAGATACCCCTCGTTGTTGAATGACACGACAATGACCGGCGCGCGGACGGCGTCTAGCAGCCGCCGCATCACGCCGGCGAACTTTGGACGAGAGTTGAAGATGCTCTGTCGCTGCCGCACATCCACGCGCTTGCAGGCGATGCCGTAGACCTCCGGCTTGTCCCAACGGACGAGCGATTCCCATACGTGGTAGTTGCCCAAGTACGAGTGCTGGTTGTAGGGAGGGTCGACGTACGCCACGTCCGCTTCGAGAACATTTGCCGCATCGAGCGCATCAAGGCACGTCGCTTGCCCCTTGCCGTGCTTGGCTCGCGGCAGTACTTCGGGAACGCGCAGCTCCAAGTCGTTGTGCGCCCGCGGCGCCCACGTCTTGAGATACGCCATTTGCAGGCCCGTAGTCGAATCGACTCGATCGGCCGCCTCCATGAGCGCAACGAGCATCACCGCTTCGAGTTCAGGGGCAAGCCCCTTTGTGGCTATTGCCTCGCGGATCGCATCGACGCGAGCTCCGTTCTTCGGCTGGAAGAATCGGGACTGCACGCAGAATGTCTCGGTGAAGTAGCCCGGCTCTCCCTTCATCGCGTTGAACTCGCGGACGAGTTTCTTGGCATCGTCGATCACGTCCTCGGCGTCCGCTTGCACGTAGCAGCGGGCGAGCGTGGCGGCGTAGGCGTGGTGGTCGTTCGAGCAAACACGGTACCCGGCTGCTTTCAGCGCGTGGCCGACGCGCGACGTGCCGGAGAACAGGTCCATGACCGAATGGGCATTCGCGGCGCGGCGGACTGCCTCAAGAATGACGGGGATCAGAGTCCGCTTGGAACCGATGTACTTGATCACCGTGTGCTCCCTTGGGTTCGCGCCGTGCCCTCGAACAGCCAGGACAGCATGGACATGAGGAATCGCGTGTACTCCGTCTTTGTACAGGCGTGCTCCATCGAGAACCAGGCAAAGTTCGCGAGACGATCTGCTTGGACGTGAAAGTTGACGTGGTACTTGTTCCGGTACCTGATGAACGCCCCATTTGCCATCACCATGAGGGAGCACTTTGTGTACCGGGTCGCCACCTCCAGATACTGCATGATCTGGAAGGAAAGCCGCTCGTGGGCGTTGCCGTCGATCTGCCGCCCAGCGCTTGACTTGGCTGTCTTGTACTCCAGCAGGATTTTCTCGCGGAGAACACCGCCGTCCACAAGGACCACCGTGTCATCGAACTTGGTGGTCAGCCCCGTGTAGATGGCCGGATACGCCGAGCCCGCATAGGGACCCGTCTGCGGGGCATACTCGCGGACGGCTTCGGCCTCTGTTGGATACGCCGCTACGAGGTCCGATACGCCAAAAGCGACCTCCAGCCATCGCGACTGGTCCGCATCCAGGCGAGAGACTCCATCGGACGCTGACGTCGGGACGAACATGGACCTCGACTGGACAGTCAGCTTCGCGTACCGCCGGGCACCGACTCCGGCCACAACTTCAACCCGCGCGCCTGCTGCCTCGGCTTGACGTCGAAATGCTAGCCAGAGTCGAGCGATCAACCGTTCGAAGTCCTCGCCCTCACGTCTGGCTCCCGTGCCGGTGTTGGCAACGCTTCCCGAGGCCTCGAAGTCCTCCATCTGCTCGCAGATCTGCTTGATCTCGCGGCTCAGTTCAGGTCTAGGCATCAGCAAGTCCGTCCTCGAGGCATTGAGATGATGCGCCTAACGGATGGCCGCTAAGCTGCGGCCGCGCGTGATGCTACCACGCCGCGTGTCGAGCACGGCCGCCCGCGCGGCTGAGGCCCGCGGCCGTCAGCTTCAGCGGCGTGATTCTCATCCGAGGCCTCTCCCTGCGCCTATTCCACCCGGAGTAGGCTGGATGCCAATCCAACACACGCGCATCCGCGCAGGGAGAGAACCAATGCGATTCTACACGAGC
Organism: uncultured Binatia bacterium (SeqCode); assembly: GCA_964528465.1. Taxonomy (GTDB): domain Bacteria; phylum Desulfobacterota; class Binatia; order HRBIN30; family HRBIN30; genus CAZGSN01. The sequence goes on along the minus strand of CAZGSN010000064.1, from coordinate 28 downwards.
CAGCACCGCCACTACTGTGGCATCGATC
>CAZGSN010000063.1:0-5330 GCA_964528465.1 uncultured Binatia bacterium (SeqCode) | reverse complement strand
GGACGGAAGTGATGGAACCGCCGACTTCCGACCTACGGCCTCCAGTCTACAGCCTACTGCCTGCGCGGCCCGCTCCGGCCCTTCAGACTTTGGTTGCGGCCACGAGGCCGCGCTGTGCCACGTTCCCCGCAAGCTCGACGTACCCCCGATCAATCACGCCGAACCACCGACGAATGGCTGGCAACCTTCGGGCTGTGGTTGATTCGGCGCAAGCGTTGGTTGAAATCCGCCGATCGCCGACCACGGCATCGAAAAAAACCAGATTTAGTCAGTCAGCTCGAATGGGCACGATCGTTGATATGAAGAATGCCAAGATGAACGTTGTCCTTCTCGATTTCGACTCTCCCTATTTGTCGCGGCGGCTCTGTGGCTGCGGGAGGGGCTCCGCGGCTGCGGTGCTGGCAATGAGGTGGCTGTGACCAAGCAAAGAGAAGCCGAGGCGTTCCTCGGTCGTCTGGTGACCGACGCACAGTTGCGAAAAGCATTTTTTTGTGGGCCGGACGCCAGTCTTCCGGGGAAGTCCTATGCAATTGGCCCCAGTGTACTTGAAGCCCTGCGGGGGTTGGGCGAGGAACCACTTGCTACTTTTGCCGCCACAATCGATCGATCTATTTTACGGGCTGCCGTTGTTGAGGTGGCAGTACCGGTAACTGAGGGGCTGAACCTATGAAGCGCCGCAGCCTGGCAGAGATTGCAGCGATTGCCCTTGTCTTGTCGGCACTCGCATTGGCGGCATCCTCGTTGATCTTCGACGATGCGGCCAGCATGGCCCGATCTGCACAAGAAGCTTACCGGCAGGATTCTCGTGCTGCGACGTTCCGCGACACCGGAACAGATCAGCGTATTCGTGAGGTGACCGGACCACGAGCAGCCCGAGCGGCTTCTCGTGCTTTTCCGTAGGGATAACAAAGCGGTCGACAAATTGGTTGATTTCAGCCATTTGGGTTTAATCAACCGGTGGAAATCAGTATAAGCTGGCCGGTCTTGAAGCAGTGTCATTGGTGTCCTCGGGGCTTACGGCTTGCTTAGAGTTGCTTGGCCCTTTCCAGGGTAGGGCGGCGGCTTCGGGTGGATGCGGGGATGATGGTTGCGGTGCGGCGAAGCGATTGAAAGGTTAGGTAGTTAGGGATGTACTTTGACAGAGTCGCGCCGAGGGGTTTGTTACTTAGGGTCCATGCGAAGGTTGCTTTGCGCATCGCCTCGGTTGCGGCGGTATTTCTGCTGCAAGCGGGCGTTGCCCAGGCGCAGTCGACGACGCAGACGTTCTGTGCCTCGGTGCCGAATCAGCTCACCAATTGGAGTACGAGCGTAAGTCTGGCGCGTCACAATCCCGCTCTGGGTACGCTGCAAAGTGCAGCTCTCACGATGTCTGTCAGCAAGATTCAAGACTTGAAGGCTGAAAATCTCGATAGCTCGGCAAAGACGATTACCGGCAACGGTACGGCGACGATAACCCTGGTGCCGCCAAGTGCGCCCAGTATGGTCGTGGCCGCTACCAGCACCATCACCCCGACCCTTGCGGCGTTTGACGGGACCATTGATTTTGCCGGCCCATCCGGGATTACGGTTCTAGGCTCGGCGGCAACCAACTCGGGCACCCGCTCCCCATATTTGCCTCTCACCGATTTCATCGGCACCGGAAGCGTATCGATGCCGGTCTCTTCCGTGGGTACGTTCACCGCCATGGGGGCTGGCAACCTGATCACGCAGGTTACCACGCAGGCTTCCGCTACCGTCTGCATCGAGTACACCTATCTTCTGCCGACGCCGACCTCGACGCCGACGTTTACCCCGACGCGTACCCCGACCTCGACCCCGACCCAAACGGCAACGCGGACCAATACCGGATCGCCAACGCGGACGCCGACAATCACCTCGACCCCGACAGTTACGTTGACACGTACGATTACGGCCACGTTTACGCCAACAAGCACTCCGACGCGGACGGGGACGATCACGCAAACGCCAACGATTACGCAGACTCCCACAATTACATTGACCCGGACCATCACCGTAACGCGAACCCCAACGTTCACGCCAACGATCACTTCGACGCCGGTGAATACGGGCACCATGACCCCTACGCGTACCCCTACGCGTACGCCGACAATCACCAGTACGCGCACTTCCACGCCCACCAGAACATCGACATCTACCCCGACGCAGACGGGGACGATCACGCAAACGCCAACGATTACTCAGACGCGGACAGTAACCGCGACGATCACGGCGACCTTGACCCGGACGACTAGCCCGACGGTCACGCAAACCGCGACCGCCACGAACACCGGTACCATCACGAGTACGCCAACCATTTCCTCGACGCCGACCATTACCTCGACGCCCACGCAAACGGGCACTCCCACAAAGACAGCAACGAGGACTCCAACTAGCACCCCGACCCAAACTTCCACGGCAACGCGCACGCCACAGAACAGCCTGACGTTCTGCGATGAGATAGGTGCGCAAACTACCTACTGGAGTTCGTCGGTCTCTCTCTCCAGGTTCGATCCGGCAATTGGAATTCTCACCGGAGTCGATGTGTTCGTGGAGATTGGTGCGGTACAGGATCTACAGATTGAAAATCTGGATCCCGTGGCAAGGACAGTAACGGGAACCGGGACGGCCTACGCCAGTGTGACCCTACCGACGGGCCCGGCCCTCACGGCTTCGGTAGCTACCAATATCGGCGGAGCGCTTGGCGCCTTTGATGGCAGCCTCGACTTCTCCGGTGCTTCGGGCATGTCGATCTACAATGCCACGGGAACCGATACCGAGATTGTCTCTCCCTACTTACCGGTTTCGGATTTCCTCGGCCCCGGAACCATTATCCTGCCGGTGATTGCCGACAGTACGTTCAGCGCTTCTGGTGGTGGCAATCTGGTGACTCAGATCAACACTTTGGCTGGGGCCTACATTTGCGTTACCTATCGCTACGCCATTCCTACCTTGACACCGACAGCGACGCCGACCAATACGGCGGTTAACTCGGTGACGCGCACGCCGACACGCACGCCAACGCAGACGGCCACGCGCACCCCAACCGTAGTGGATTTCGGGGATGCGCCCGATCCGAATTACCCCACCACCTCCGGAAGTAGTGGCGCTACGCATGTGTTGGGCTCCAACGTGTATCTGGGTGCCTGTGTCGATGCAGAAGCCGATGGCCTGCAGTCGGCCATGGCGGATGGAGACGATGCGGCGGGCGGAGGCGCCACCTTTGGGATTTGTGCCGTTGCCGGCGACGACGAGGACGGCGTCAGCCTGCCGAGCGTCTTGGTTGCAGGCAGCAGTCCGAGCATCGACGTAACCACGAATGCGGCCTGCCTGCTCAACGCCTGGATCGATTGGAACGGCGACGGCAGTTGGGACATTGCAGAACAGGTCTACACGAACCAGTTGCTTGCCGCCGGCTTGAATATGTTGACCCTGAATGTGCCGAGTGGGGCGGTTGCGGGCACTACCTTCGCGCGCTTCCGCTGCAGCACGCAGCCCAACTTGGCACCTACCGGGCAGGCTGTGGATGGTGAGGTAGAGGATTACAAGGTGTCGATTGCCAACCCCACCGCGACACCTACGACAACCGCCACCACGACTAACACCTCGACCCCAACTTCGACGCCGACGGTCATTGATCTGGGCGATGCTCCTGACCCAACCTACCCGACCACGCTGGGCAACAATGGCGCGGCACACGTTCTAGGAAGCAGCGTTTACCTTGGTGCTTGCGTCGACTCGGAGCCGGATGGCCAAGCCTCGGCCATGGCCACAGGCGACGATGTTGGTGCCGGTGGCATGACCTTCGGAACCTGTGCGGTTCCAGGAGATGACGAGGACGGAGTTATTTTCTCCGGTAGCTTCGTGATCGGTGGTACCACGCCGGTACAGATCACTGCCAACGCGGCGTGCCTACTCAATGCCTGGATGGACTGGGATGGTGACGGCAGTTGGAGCGGACCGGGTGAACAGATCTTCGCCAATCAACTCCTGGCCGCCGGCATCAATAACCTGAATATCAACGTCCCCGGGGCGGCTCTCCCCGGTGATACGTTCGTTCGTTTCCGGTGCAGCACCCAAGCCGGCCTGACGCCGACGGGACAAGCCCCAGATGGCGAAGTGGAAGATTACAAGGTGACGGTCGTCAGCCCGACACCGGTTCCGACGCATACGCCAACTCGAACAGCAACGATTACATCGACGCCGAGCGTGACGCCGACCCCGCCGAACGGCTGCATCGAGACGCCATTGGCTGCAGCGCAAGGAGCCAACGTCTTCGTCCTGGGCGACGCGAATGTGTACAGCAGCGACGTACAGGGACGTATGGTGGTGTGCGGTAACGCCACCTTGCAGAACTACAGTGTCGGCTCGACGCTCGTGGGCTTGCAGGATGCCCTGAAGGTGGGCGGCAATCTGACCTACACCAACGGCACGGTGTACGGTAACGCCGTGGTGACCGGCAGCGCCAATCTGAGCAATGTGACCTTTGCCAACGGTGGCAGCCCCATCGGTGGCGCGGTGGCGGAGTGCAGCACCGCCAGCATGGATCTGCTGGCCATCTCGGCGCAGTTGTGTGCCTTGCAGTCGAGTGGCTCGGTCAACTTCCAATTTGGAATCTTGACGCTGACGGGAACGGACCCGGTCAGCAACGTGTTTGCCCTCAACGCCGGTCAGTTGGCGACTGCCAATACGTTGCAGATCAACGTCCCAGTCGGCAGCAGTGTCGTGATCAATATCAGCGGCGCCGCGGTTACCTGGCAGCAAATGGGGATCTTCCTCAACGGCGTGGATGCAAGCCAGGTGTTGTACAACTTCTGTGAAGCAACCAGCTTGAGCATCAGCGGCATCGATGTGTGGGGCAGTGTCTTGGCGCCACTGGCAGCCGTGCAGTTCAACAACGGCAACATCAATGGAACCTTGGTGGCTGCCTCGCTGAACGGCCAAGGAGAGATGCACCGAGTCGACTTCGACGGCTGTGTGGGACCACAGCCCCCACCGGGGCCGTCGCCGACTCCTACATCGAACCTAACGGCAACGCCGACGGCGACCCGTACGCACACCAATACCCCGGCACCGACGGCGACAAGCACGGATACGCCGGAACCGGTGTCTCCGACTATGACCGCAACCGTAACGGATACCGCGACGGTAACTGAGACTCCGACTGTGACACCTACATCTACTGTCGCCCCGGTGACGGCAACCAGAACGGTGACGCCAACAGTGCCAACGGCAACGCCAACGCCGACAGATACGGTCGGGCCGGCGACGGAGACCCCAACCATCACGGCAACACCGTCGATTACTGCAACCTCCACGGCAACGGCCACGCC
>CAZGSN010000062.1:0-19827 GCA_964528465.1 uncultured Binatia bacterium (SeqCode) | reverse complement strand
ACGGGCCGCCCTCGGCCCGCATCGGATGGAGCCCACTGTAAGGCTCTGCCAACGACTTGCCGTGGCCCTGACCCTCCGGGTACCTGTGGTTGCCTGAGTGAGCGGAATCGGGGTAGCAGCTTGGGGTAGAGGATAGTTTTCATGCACACAGGGCGTGTTTGCCTGCCGACTTTGAAGGGTCTGCTGTTGTTTTCACTTTTGGTCTGCGTAGGCTGCGGCGACGATGACAGCGCGCGGACGAATCGGATCGCGGTCCAACCTGGGGAACGCGTGAGGCAGCCGCTCCTCAGTGGGCCGGTCACCGGCGGCAATGGGCCGGTTGTTGCCTCGACCACGTTTGATCTGGCGCAGGTTGGGTATGAAGCCCGTGAGTACTTTCTGGAAGGAACGGCCAGTGCGTTTGTCGGCACGGGCGAACTTGGGGAAGACGGCCGTTGGACTGTGCACGAAGGTGCTGCCGCGCCTTACAAGACGCGTATCCTCGTGTATCGGCCCATCGACGCGCGCGCCTTCCGCGGCACGGTCGTGGTGGAGTGGCTGAATGTTAGCGGTGGGCTCGATGCCGCCGCCGAGTGGCTCATGGGCCACGTGCAACTGATTCGCGAAGGAGCCGCATGGATCGGCGTTTCCGCCCAAGCCGTCGGCGTCGAAGGCGGAGACCCGCTGCTGGGGATTTCCGTCTCTCCCCTCAAGACGGTAGATCCGCAACGTTACGGCTCGCTGTCGCACCCCGGCGACAGCTTTTCCTACGACATTTTCTCGCAGGCGGCGCAGGTCGCCCGACGCCCGCAGCCGAGCAGCTTGGCGCCGTTACGTGATCTGGATGTCAAAGCCGTGCTTGCTGCCGGTGAATCGCAGTCGGCGTTTCGCTTGGTGACCTACATCAATGCAGTGCACCCCTTGGCAGGGATCTACGACGGATTCCTCGTGCATAGCCGCGGTGCAGCGGGGGTAAGTGCCGCTCCCCTGTCGCAACCGCCGCTTGCGCAAGCTCCGGTGCCGGCTGCGGCACGCATCCGTGACGATCTCCAGGTTCCGGTGCTGATGTTTCAGACCGAAAGCGATCTGACCACGTTGCAATCGATTCATGCTCGTCAGCCCGACAACGAGTACTTCCGTTTGTGGGAGGTAGCAGGCACCTCGCATGCGGATACCTACACTGTAGGGGTGGGCAGCACCGACCTCGGGAACTCCCCGGAAGCAGCCCGTATCCGTTTGACGAGTTCTCCGATACCAGGCCTCACCTGCGGCGCACCAATCAACTCGGGACCGCAGACATTCGTACTTCGTGCCGCCTTCTCGGCTTTGAACCAATGGGTGCGCCACGGCGTTGCACCACCACAGGCCGACCGCATCGAGCTTACGGCCAGCAACGGTATTGCTCGCGACACCCACGGCAACGCCCGCGGCGGTGTGCGTACCCCACAACTGGACGTTCCGCTTGCCACCTTCCTAGGCGAAGGCCGAGGTTCGATCGTGTGTCTGCTGTTTGGGCGGACCATCCCCTTTAGCCCGGCCAAGCTCGCACAACTCTATCCAACCCGCGCCGCGTATCTCGAAGCATTCGATGCGGCCGCGGGGCGGGCCGTGACTGCTGGCTTCTTGCTGCGCACCGATGCGGATTTACTCGAGGCCGCCGCCCGCCTTGAGTTCCCCTGAGCCTTGAAGAGGCTCGGATCTCGAAACTTCTTCGGATGTCACGCGCCCGACCCGGCCGCGGTCGGGATCGGGATCGACTCGGATTAGGGCATAGCGGTGCGGGTTTACGTTTGCTGCCTGTTCCCATATGAGTTGGCGCGGTTAGAGGTTGTGCCCTTGCTGCTACGACTCTGCTCGATCGCTGTTGCGTTGGTACTGTGGCTTGGCCAGCTCCAAGCTCATGCCGAAGGCCCGGCGGCGCGAGAACTTCTACTATTCGAGGAGCCCCACGTGACGGCTGCCGCCAAACGGCCGCAGGCGGCGCGTTCGGCGGCGTCGGCAGTAACCGTGATCACGGCGGAAGAGATTCGGCGCTTTGGATTCCGAACCCTGGCTGCAGCCCTACGTTCGGTGCCTGGTTTCTACACCAGTTCAGACCGTAACTACTCCTATCTCGGGGTACGGGGTTTCTTACGACCGACCGACTACAACGACCGAATCCTGCTGCTGGTCAACGGTCACACCTACAACGACGATGTCTTTCAGCAGGCGTTGATCGGCAATGAGTTTGGCATCGACCTGGAGGCCATCGAGCGCATTGAGGTCGTCCGCGGCCCTGGCTCAGCCTTGTACGGCGGCAACGCCCTGTTCGCCGTGATCAACGTCGTGACGCATAGCGGTCGCGATCAGCCGGGCGGTCAGGTTCTGGCCGAGACGGGGAGCCTAGGACGCAAGCGCGGACAGGTCAGCTACGGACATGTCTTCGGCAATGGGGCGGATGTCTATGCCAGTGCCTCGGTGCTCGATCTCGATGGCCACTCTTCGCTTTTTTACCCGGAATACGACAGCCCCGACACCAACAACGGCAGGGCGGAAGATGTCGATGGCGAGCGTGCCTACAATCTTTTCCTTACGGCACACTACGGGGATTGGACTCTTCAGGGCGGTGCCAATCGCCGCGAGAAGCACATTCCCACTGGGGCGTACGACACGATTTTCAACGATCCGGACACCAAGACGGTGGATGAGCGGGCGTTCGCGGAACTCCAGTACGAGCACACGTTTGCGTACGATGTCAACCTGAACGGCCGCGCCTACTTCGACAACTACGAGTACGACGGCACCTACCCCTACGATGTGGATGGGGAGCGTGTGATCAACAAGGACCTGGCTTCGAGCCACTGGTTCGGCGGTGAGCTGCGCGCTCGTTGGAGCTGGCAGGACTGGAACATTCTCACTGTCGGTGGCGAGATCAGCTTCCATCCCGACGCTGTGCAAGAGAACTTCGACCGTGGCGGAAGCAGCTCGTTTTCGGACGAGCGGTCCTTTGGTCTTGGTGGGGTATACCTACAGAACGAGACTCGCCTACCGTATTCGTTCACGCTCGTGATGGGAGCCCGTTACGACCATTCCTATGCCGGGAACGAAGCCGCCAATCCGCGCGTGGCTTTGATTTGGGAGCCGACCGAAAAGACAGTCATCAAGGCCCTCTACGGCAACGCCTTTCGGGCGCCCAATCTGTACGAGCTGTACTACGAAACCACCGGCGGAGGTGTAGTGGGGCTACCCAATCCCGATCTCGAGCCAGAGACGATCACCTCTTACGAGCTGGTTATCGAGCAACGCCTGAGCCGGAGTGTGCGGCTCACCGGCATGCTGTTTCACCACGAGATCGACGATCTAGTCGATCAAACCACCCCCGAGCCCGATGTCGTGCAGTATGCCAACATCGGCGGCGCGCGCGCCGATGGCGGAAGCACGGTTCTCGATGTGGATCTTACGAACGCCTTTCGACTACGAGCCGCGTATGATTTTCAGGAAGTACGTGCAGCGCGTAGCGAGCCGCTCAGCAACTCGCCCAAGCACACAGGTCGGGCCGGGTTTCAGTTCCCCTTGCTATGGGGCAGCGAAGGGGCTGCGGAACTCATCGTGGTGGGTCCGCGCCGTACCCTTGCCCAGCGCAAACTCGATCCGGTGGTGCTCGGCAATCTAAACCTGATCCTTCCCACGCCGATTCCCAAGCTGCTGTTTACTGCCGGGCTCTACAACTTCCTCAACCGCAGGTACGACGATCCTGCAGGTAGCGAGCACCAGCAGGATTCCATTCCGCACGACCGCTTCACCTTTCGTGTGCAGGCTAGATATGCCTTTTGATCTACTATCTCCTGAGCCTCCCGGAGGCTCGGATCTCGAACCTTCTTCGAGATGTCACGCCCCGGATCGTTACCCGGCCGGGGGCGGTATCGAAGTCGGTATCGTTCGGCGGTCAGCTTCGATCCCGATTCCGTCGCTGTCGAACACCGCGCGCAGGCCAGATGTGGATTCGAGCGGTCGGCCGCAGGTTGTCGCGAGCGCGTTTAGCGCGAGGGCTGATCTATTTTCCTCTGATTTAGTTGCGCCACGAGGCCGCGTCCTGTGCCCCCGCATGTGGATTTCCTGCAAGGGCGTCCTGGCTCTGTTGCTGTTTGTTTCGGGAGCATTTCCGTTCTCCGCGTTGGCTGCCGTGCCGCGTTTGGCGATTCTCAAGAGCAGCCACCTGGCGCCGTTCGAGGTAGCCTCCGCCGCGATTACCGAGGGATTGAAGAAGCAGCCTGTGCAGCCTGAGGTGCTCACCTTCGACCTGGGCGGTGAGGCGGCGAACGCATCGGTTGTGCTTCCACAATTGGAAGCGGCGCTGCCACAGCTCGTGATCACAGTGGGGACACTGGCAACGGAGGTGATGCTGCACGCTCCCGGCGACGTGCCGGTAATCTTCACCATGGTTCTCTACCCCGAGCAAAGCGGATTCTTGCGTCCATCGAGCCATCCCGTGGCCGGTATCTCTCTCGACATCCCCTTGTCCGTGCAGTTCTCCTACCTGCGTCAGTTGTTGCCAAAGGCACAGCGATTGGGGGTTCTCTACAGTGCTCGCGAGACGGGCACGATCGTTGAGGCTGCGCTCAAGGCCGCGGCGGCTTTTGGGTTCGAGCTACACGCCCAGGAGGTGGGGAGTGCTGCCGAGGTGGTGGATACACTGAGCAAGTTGCTTGCACGTGTCGATGCCATGTGGGCAGTGGCTGACAGCAACGTATTCACTACGCAAACGACCCCAGCCATCATTCTCGAGGCGCTGCGAGAGGGAGTGCCGCTGTTCGGGATTTCGACGGCGCAGGTGCGTGCAGGTGCGGTACTTAGCCTGTCCGCAGACTACGCCGATATCGGCCGGCAGACGGCAGAATACGTAGGCCAAGTCCTGGCTGGTACCGATCTCGCGAGATTGCCCGTGGCTACGCCACGTACGACCGTACTTACCTTGAACGAAAAGACCGCACACCATCTCGGGTTCTCTCTGCCTTCGGAACTCAAGGCAGTAGCCAGTGAGGTTTTGCAGTGACTGAGGCGGCTGGTTCCGCAACTGCAACCTTTACGTTGCCGGTGCGGGGCTTTGCCTTTCGTCTAGCGGCGACAACTTCTTGTTTGATCGTCATCACCTGTGCAAGCCTGAGCTGGTTCATCGTGCAGCGCAACCTCGCCGAGGTGGAGCGTAACCTGTATGAGAAGATCCGCATGATGGCCGAGCAGCTCGCCCGCAACGCGGAGCTTGCCATGTTGAGCGGCAATCGCAGCCTGCTGGAGGAACTGGCGCGCAATGCGCGTACGGACCGCGACCTTCGTTATGTGCATTTCTTCGATGATCACGGGAACTGTATCGCCTCCAGCGAGGCGAGCCTACCGGCTCCGTCGAAGCTGCGCGGGTCAGTACCCATAACCGGACAGCAGGTCGTCAACGCCAGCACCTGGGAGACCTACGTGCCGATCTTCACGACTCCGCAGCGTGGCCAGCGCGAGGAGCTAGGGTTTGCCGGCGAAGAGTCGGATGTGTCGCGCGCCCGCAGGGAGATCGGCAGCGTGGCCATGGGTGTATCGCGCACTCGCTTGCGGGACTTGCGCGACCGCATGCTTGTCACCGCAGCCGCGGTAACGGCCCTGATCGTCCTCGTGGGCGTAGTGCTGCCTGCAGTCTTGGCTCAGAATCTGACTCGACCCTTGAACAGCCTGGTTAAGGCAACGGAGCTGATTGCGCAGGGAAGCTTGAATGCCACCGTGCCCATTGAGCGCAAAGACGAGATTGGAGCCCTGGCGACCTCCTTCAACGAGATGGTGCATAGCCTCGCCCGTAGTCGCGCCGAGCTGGAAGAGTACAATCGCAATCTCGAAGAGAAGGTGCGTTCGCGTACCGAGCGCCTCGAAGCGTTGAACGAAGAGTTGCGCGAGGCCAATCGGCTCAAATCGGAGTTCCTTGCCACCGTTTCTCACGAGCTGCGCACGCCGTTGCACGTCATTCTCGGCTATACCGACATGCTTTCCGAAGGCGGAGTGGGCGCCGTAAACGAGGATCAGCAGGGCCTTTTGCAGGCAGTGCGCCGCTACTCGAAATTGCAGTTGGAGCTGCTGACCGACGTTCTCGATTTTTCGCGGCTCACCTCGGGGCGTGTGTCGTACCGTATCGAGCGTTTCGCGTTGGCTCCGCTGCTGCGGGACATCGAGAGTCTGTATCAAGCCCGGCTTGCCGGTGGTGCCGTGCAGTTGCTGGTCGATGTGCCAACCGATCTGGAGTTGCAGACCGACCGCATCAAGCTGCAAGAGATCCTGCGCAACCTCGTCGACAATGCCGTGAAGTTCACGGAAGTCGGAACGGTTCGCTTGCAGGTGTCGACGTTGACGGCCAACACAGTGGTGATCGAGGTCAGCGATACCGGCAAGGGCATTCCGATGGAGGAGCAGGCCCAGGTGTTCGAACCCTTTCAGCAAGGAGGACAGAGCAGCACCCGCAATACCGGTGGCGTCGGCCTCGGGCTCAGCATCGTGAAACAGCTCTGTCAGGCCTTAGGGGGATCCGTTTCGGTCACTAGCAAGGAAGGCCAAGGCTCCTCCTTCCGGGTGGAGATTCCGCGGCGACTATCCAGCGAAGTTACCGGCGGGGGCTCCTTCTAGCGTGGGCTAGTTCGCTCGCAGGGTGGGCGCCTCAGCCAATTGCTTAGGCGATAGCGCACTATCTTGGCTAGCCCGGACAATGCAAGACCTCGCGGCAAAATCGGGGCAAGCGGCTGAATGCACGAGGGATTCGAAGCATGTTGACGAGAACAGTGTGTTCTTTGAACCACGAAGGCACGAAGGACACGAAGCAAGAGCAGGGCGAGGTCAAGGGAACTGGGCCACTGTGTATCCTTCAGAATCCCCTCTAGAGAGTCATTCTTTGCGACCTTCGTGCATTCGTGGTTCAAATAAGAAGGTCATGTTGATGTTTGCCGCCTCCGCGGCGAGCAGTCTGATGAGTTATTCGGGCTAGTCGTCGCGCATAGACCTTCATCTGCACCACGTGGATCTTCTAGACGCAGCTCTGGGACGAGAGCGCTTGAGCGAAATTCCGGGCACTGTCTTCTACCCCGCAGATCCGGCGTCAGGGCCGGATCTGGGGTATCTTGAACGCATGGACCCGCTGGTAAACCGCGTGGTATAGGCTCCGGTCATGCTAGAGATGCGAGAACTTGGAGAGGCCCGTTCCACAGCGGCGGACAGAGCTTGGGTACGACACCGATGACTGCCCCCGGCGCTCGCGATGGTTCCGACGAGGACTCCCGGGGAATTCGTCGAGTTGTTGTGGTTGGAGGTGGAACCTCTGGGTACTTCGCTGCCCTAGCCCTGAAGCGCCAACTCCCCGAACTGGAAGTGACCCTCCTTGAGTCGAGCAAGATTCCCATCATCGGCGTCGGGGAAGCCACCACGACTCTGATGCCACCCTTTCTCCACAAGCAGTTGGGTATCGATATCGAAGAGCTGTATCGCGACGTTCGGCCTACCTGGAAACTGGGGATCAAATTCGATTGGGGCGTGCCTGGCGAGCCCTTCATGTACCCTTTTGGAACCGCGGAGCCCATCGAAGCGTTCGCCCACGACGGCAATATCGCCAATCAATCGGTTTGCGCGATGATGATGGCCCGCGACCGCACCCCGATCGTGGGATGCGAAGATGGTGGGGCACTTTCTTTGTTGCCGCAGATGAAGTTTGCCTACCACCTCGAGAACAGGGCATTGGTCGCTTTCCTTGCACGGGAGGGGCGTCGTGCCGGACTTCCTCATATAGATGCCGAGGTAACGAATGTGGTCGTCAGTAAGGACGGCAGCCGTATCGAGCATCTCCAGCTCGACGACGGCAGGACGCTGGAAGCGGATTTGTTCGTCGATGCCAGTGGCTTCCGGGCCTTGCTCATCGAGAAGGCGTTGGGCTCGGAATTCAAGAGTTATGCCTCCAGTCTCTACTGTGACACGGCCCTGGTCGGCAACGTGCCGCAGCACGGGCTGATCGAACCGTACACTACAGCGCAAACCATGGACGCCGGGTGGTGCTGGAGAATTCCCGTGGAGGGGGAGGACCACCGCGGATACGTGTATTCCTCCGCCTACCTTTCCGCCGACCAGGCACACGCGGAGATGCTTGCCAAGAATCCCGGGCTGCGCGACACGTGGTCGGTACGCTTTCGTAGCGGACGGCATGCTGAATTTTGGAAGGGGAATACGGTTGCCGTCGGTAATGCGTATGGATTTGTCGAGCCGCTAGAGTCCACAGCCTTGCATATGGTCATCTTGGAATTGGCGTATCTAGTCGGCGCTCTGCAAGCCGGCGCCGGCGAGCGTGAACGTAAGTTTGCAAATGAGAGTATGGGGGCGCACTGGGATTTCCTGCGCTGGTTCTTGGCCATTCACTACAAGTTCAACCGCCAGCTCGACACACCCTTTTGGCGGGACTGTCGAGCGGAGTTGGACGTATCCGGCATTCAGCACCTACTGGATCGCTTCCGCGCACGCGGGCCTTGGCACGAATCCGAAGACCTGCATTACGTAACTGGCGATCCAGGTTTCAGTTTCGGGGGAATCATGATTCTCCTGCTGGGGCAGCAGGTAGCGTGTCCTCGGCCAACGGCAACCGCGCTTTCAAAGGCGGATTGGGACACTCGCGTTCGCGAGGGTAAGGCTCTTGTGGACCGTGCCTACACACAGGCAGATGCCCTTGCGCTACTGCGACGTCAGCCGCATCTGCTGCACGAAATGATCTCGTCGAGTGATTCATGGATCAATCGCGGCGGCGAGCTGATCCGAGACGTCAGCGCCGACACCGGCATCGCCCACCCACAGGCGAATGAGAACAAGACCCAGGAACTCCCCTACGACCATTTGTTTCAGGATCTACCCATACCCCTTTCGTGAACAATTGGGCTTCCAGAGTGAAGGTAAGCGGACAACCCGATCGCTCGCAGTGGGTACTTCTCTGGGCAGCGCGCCTGGGTAACGCCGCGGTTTTTTTCGCCGCGGCGACGCTCTGCTTCAGCTTCCTCTCCACTAGCATCAGCGGGCTCTTGTTCTTCGCTATCGTCGGCGTCGCGACACTCCTGCACGAGTTTGCCGGCATCGACTGGCGACATCGTGGCATGTGGATGCGATGGCCAGCGCGGATGGCGGATGCCGCCCTCCACTTGTTCTTTGCCTACCTGGCCGTTGCCTGGACCTATTCCCTGGGATGGACTGTGCCTGGGTGGCTTTGGGGTGTGGTGATTCTTCTGTCCCTAAGCGCGTTCATCAGCCATCGAGCGGTTTCCACGCGAATACGGATTCCGGCTGCGCTACCAATCGGCGTCTTGATTGCAGCGTGCATGGTTGGCTGGCGTCGCGAAGAAGGGCTCGCTCGTTGCGACGACTACCGACGCGTACGCCAGCAGCCCGGTGTGGCGGTCATGTTCCCGCCTGTCGATCACCTTGCCACCTGTGATCAAGGGGAATCGATCCCGATTCGCCGCTTTCCACGCAAGATTTGGGAATCTCCGCATGGGGAACGTTACGTCCTCACCACGACCGCACCCTACAATACAAACTCTGAGGTCGAGCTTCCGGCGGGCAACTACGATGGCCTGTTTTGCGAAGTTTCGGCGGATGGCAGCGGACGGCCACACTGTGTCGGGGGCATTCGAGGAAAGGCACATCAGGTCGACGACGCGGAGCAACTCAATCAACTGCTTGCGTGTGCATGGGGTCTATCCGATCCGGATGGGAGCTTCTCGTATGGTGCTATCTACCGACTCTCTCGCGACTCGCCACTTACCGTCCTTGAGGAACATCGACTCCAGGAGGCATCCCCCGTATTTGGCTTCTACCAACCGAGCACAGATGAGTACCATTTTCTTACCGACGAATGTGGCGCGGTGCGCTCTCTGCGCGGCTCGGATTTTTCTCCATTGCCGGATTGGCCGGTCGCCAATTGCGCCGGAGCGGTTGTGTACGATCCGAAACGCGACGAAGGTATTCTGTGTGGGGGCGTCGGGGGACCCTTCGCCGCGTTTGCCGTGAACCCTTGGCAGTATCGACCCCTGGCCCTGGAAGGTAACCCAGCCGGTCGATTGTGGCTGTCCTGGGGCTGCGACTTGGATTGGGCGACGCGCAAGGTCTATGCGACGGTCCCCAATCTCGGCCTTCTTGTCGTAATGGATTACGACAGCGGTCGCGTAGAACGCGCTCACTTTGTCGGCTTCGCATTGCGTGCCGTTGCTTTCGACGCGAGTCGGCAACGCGTCTATCTTGCGGATTTTCTTGGCGGCAATGTGCGCGCTTTCGATGCGATCACGGGCCAGGAGATTATGCGCTGGTTCGTCGGAAGGTTCGTTCGTGAGGTGCATATTTCGCGCGACGGCAAGCAGCTTCTGTCCACCTCGACTCTTGGCGTCGTTAGGATCAACCTCGATAGCAGCACGACATCCTAGGCCGAGCGCCTGCAGTTCGCGTCCTCCACGTTGGTTACGTATGCTCTAAGGGCAAAGCCCTCTTGGCCAGGACGCGCTGGTCATCTCGTTGCTTTGGCCTAGAATGGTGGCCATGAGCACAGTGGATGAGCTGTTCGACGCGGCGATTGATCATGTGGCCGAGGGCGACCTCGAGGCGGCGATTGCCAAATATCGCGAGGCCATTGCCATGGCCCCCGACTTTGCCGATGCCTGGGAGGGCTTGTCGATGGCGCTGGCCGACAAGGAGCTTTGGGAAGAAGCAATCACAGCCGCCAAGAAGGTCACCGAGCTGACTCCACAAGAGCAACTTGCCTTCACTAATGTTTCCCGCATCTATCAACGCGCCGGAAATATTGCCGAGGCCGAAGCCTGGGCGGCTAAGGCACGGGTGCTGGATTGGAAGCAACAGCTTCAAGAGGACAAGTAGTACCCGGGTGCACCGTGCCCGGAGGGTGCCCGGTTTGCCGGTATGCCAAGCGGATCTCCAGAAGGATCGGCCAAAAGGGAATTCGTGATGCTGCCGGGTTCGAGTCGCTTGCCCGCCGATTCGCGTTGCCGTTGGGTGCGTGCCGAGGGCGCGCGTCTTCAAGGACGAATCCTCAATGTTCGTAAGCAATGGAGACGCCGCGCCCTCGCGGCGCATCAGCCGGATAGCCTGCCCAATCGAATTGGCGGCAAAGCCGGGTTCGAGTAGTCGGGTGGTCGCCGCGTGACACATGCCCATCCGCACGCCGTCCCAGGGCATGACCAAAGGCGTTTGACGTTAGCCCTGTGCCTCACGGCTTCGTTCTGCGTGGTCGAGCTGGTCGGCGGCTGGCTCTCCAACAGTTTGGCACTTTCCTCGGACGCCGGGCACATGTTCACCGATGTAGCCGCCCTCGCCGGTAGCTTGCTGGCGATCCGGCTTGGGCAACGGCCGCCGGATGAGCGCAACACGTTCGGCTACTACCGCGCCGAGATTCTCGCTGCCTTCGTCAGCGGCTTGGTGCTGTGGTTCTTGGTAGGACTGATCTTTCGCGAGGCCTACGATCGTCTTTGGAA
The DNA here is from genome assembly GCA_964528465.1 of uncultured Binatia bacterium (SeqCode). Taxonomy (GTDB): domain Bacteria; phylum Desulfobacterota; class Binatia; order HRBIN30; family HRBIN30; genus CAZGSN01. Next base: position 8,338 of record CAZGSN010000062.1, on the reverse strand, counting down.
TCCGCCCGAGGTTCAGGGTGGAGCCATGATGGCAATTGCTCTTGCGGGCTTGGCGGTGAACGTGGCCAGCTTGTTCTTGTTGCGGTCGTCGCGCGCCGACAATCTCAACGTGCGCGCCGCCTTCGTCCACGTGCTTGGCGACGCCTTAGGCTCCCTTGGTGCCATTGCTGGAGCTTTGCTGATCTATGCCGGCGGTTGGAACCTTGCCGACCCGCTGGCAAGCATCGCCATTGGTCTGTTGCTTCTTTACAGCTCCGCCGGGATCGTGCGCGAGGCTGCCGCGATCCTCATGCAGAGCGCGCCCCCCGACATCCGGCTCACCGACATCGAAAACTGCCTGCGCGCCATCTCCGGAGTTCTCGAAGTCCATGACCTCCACGTCTGGGCACTCACCTCCAACCGCTACCTGTTGAGCGTCCACCTTGTGGTCGGCGACGGCACCGCGCCAAGCCCTATTCTCGGCTCGGCTCAGCAAGCCTTGCACGATCGCTTCGGCATCGCCCATGCAACCGTGCAGATCGACTGCGCCGCCGCCTGCGCCGAGCACTTCCGCGCTCACTAAACCAAAACCCCCCTTTGCCTTCGCTGGACGGATGATCCTGAAACCCGCACGGTTCCCCCTGAGCTGGCGCGCCTGATTTCGGGAACGCCGCACCGGCGAACCGACGCACCGGGCACCTCCAGATCCGGCGTTAGCGCCGGATCTGGGCAGCGCCCCGTGGCTTGCCATCTTGGTGCTGGCATGAGATGCGAACGGGCATGCCTAGAACACGTATTTGCGAAAGCGCTCACGCGGCGGTGGCGGACATTGGCGACGGAGCAACTTTGTTGGTGCATAGCTTCGGTCCACCTCAAGCTTGGCCAACCGATTGCCTGCTGGCGCTTGCCGAACGCGGGGTGAAGGATCTCACCGTCATCTGCAACACGCCGGCGGGGGGACCCACCTCACTCAACGTGCTGGCCGACAAGAAACAAATCCGCCGCTTGCTGTGCAGCTACGTTGCTTCGCCGGCTATTGCCACGGCAATCTCGGAACAGGTTCGTGCCGGGGAGATCGAGTTGGAGATGGTGCCGCAAGGAACCTTGATCGAACGCATTCGCGCCGGGGGCGCTGGCCTGGCCGGCTTCTATACGCCGACCGGAGTAGGAACCGTGGCTGCGCAGGGCAAGGAAGTCCGCGAGATCGATGGACGCCCTTACCTCTTCGAACGCGCCATCCGCAGCGATTTTGCCCTCCTGCAAGCATACCAGGCGGATGGTGCCGGCAACCTCACCTATCACCGTGGCATGCGTAACTTTGCCCCGGCCATGGCCACGGCGGCGACGACTACCATTGCCGAGGTCAAGCACATCGTGGGTGTGGGCGAACTCGACCCGGAGACCGTGGTGACGCCGGGGGTGTTCGTCGACCGCGTCGTCAAGACGACTCTCGAACTGAACATCGGTGTGCTGCGCCAAATCTTGATGGGGGTGGGTCGAACGGTTGGGACCGAGGGTCGCACATTACAAGATAGCGACGCCACCGGTCTCCCTCCCGATCTCATGGCGTTGAAGGCGGCCTCTCTCCTGCGCGAAGGCGAGTATGTGAACCTTGGGATTGGTTTGCCGACCATGGTGTCGAACTTCATTGCCGGCCGTGACGTCACCTTGCATTCGGAGAACGGCATCCTTGGCTATGGCCCGTTTCCGGAAGAGGGGCAGGAGGACTTGGACCTCTACAACGCCAGCGGCCAGTTCGTCACCGCACTCGAAGGCGCTTCGTATTTCGATTCCAACTTGTCCTTTGCCATGGCCCGTACAGGACGCGTCACCTCCGTCATCCTTGGGGCTTTCGAAGTCGCCCAGAATGGCGACCTGGCCAACTGGACGACCGGCGACGGTGGTAGTGGTGGTATCGGGGGCGCCATGGACTTGGCGGCGGGCGGGGCGCGTGTCATCGCCATTTGTTACCACTGCGAGCGCGGCGGGCGTTCCAAGCTCGTCGAGCGACTGAACTATCCTCCAACTGCTTTGGCCTGTGTGAAGTCTGTCGTCACGGACTTGGCCTACATCGATATCGACGCCGATGGCTTCTTGCTGCGCGAGATTGCACCGGGAATCAGCATCGACGACGTCAAGCGTGCCACCGCTGCGCCGTTGCGAGTGGCCAGTGATGTTCGCGAAATGGAGTTTGCCTGATGACCGATGCACCGTGGCAAGGGGACGCCTGTTCGTTGGTAGATGCTTTCCGACGTGGCGAACGTTCTCCGCGCGAGGAACTCGAAGCCACCTTGGCGGTAATCGGACGCTCCCGACTCAATTGCTTTTCCTTCCTAGATCCGGAACGAGCACGCGCGGCGGCAGATCGGGCTGACGTGCAGCGGCCGTTTGGCGGCGTGCCGATTGGACTCAAGGAACTCGACTCCTACCAAGGCTGGCCGAACACGCACGCGTCGCTGGTGTTCAAGAATGAAATTGCCACGGAGACGCACACGGCGGTAAGGCTTCTCGAAGAGCGTGGTGGTGCGGTGCCGTTCGGTTTGACCACGGCCAGCGAGTTTGGCGGCCTCAACGTGAGTATTACTCGCCTCAACGGTGTTACCCACAACCCCTGGCGCCAGGGGCGCACAGTGGGAGGATCTTCCGGTGGCAGTGCCGCGGCGGTTGCGGGTGGGTTGGTGACACTGTGCACGGCAGCCGACGGCGGCGGCTCGATCCGCATTCCCGCCGGCTACTGCGGCTTGGTGGGCATGAAGGGGACGTTCGGCCGCATCTCGCGTGGCCCGAGTGCTTACTCTCGACCGAACACCGAGGTGTTCGGTTGCCTGGCGCGATCGGTGCGCGACGTGGCGCGGCATTTCGATGTCGCGGCGGGAACCGATCCACATGATCCGTGGTCGCTACCGTCGCACGGCAAATGGGAGGCACAGCTCGGTACGCAGGATCTGCGTGGCAAGAGGGTGGGTGTCGTCCTCCACTTCGGCGGCTTTCGCTTGGCCCCAGAGGTCGAACGCAAGATCCGCGAGACGGCCTCGAAGTTGATTGCTGCTGCCGGCTTCGTTGAGGTCGATTTACGTGTGGTTCTGCCCAACCTGACCCTTGAATGGATGATGGGGAATGTCTCCACACTGCTGGCGACCTTGGGAGATCGCTGGCCTGCTTGTGCTCGTGATCTGACGCACGCGGTGGAAGATGGCCTGCGCGTTAGCCAAACCTTCTACAACCTGCGCATCGCGGCCACCGCCGAAAGCAAGCGCCTCGAGTTGAATCGCGTCATGGCGCGAGCCTTCGACCAGGTGGACTTCATCCTCACCGCCACCAACCCCGGCCCGGCCTTCGCGGCGGAGTCGGAAATGTCCAAGCCCCCAAGCCCACTGCTCGACCCATTGATGTCGTCCCCCGGCACACGCATGGCGTTACGCGGGATGTTCGCTGCCTTGCGCGTTGCCACCGGCGTGGCGCCGCGTCTGCCGGGTTTCCTATTCCGCACCTCCGAGCGCTTGATGCCCGAACTCATGGAGATGGGGGCACTGACCATTCCAGCCAACATCTACGGCAACCCCGCGGTGTCGATACCGGCAGGTCTAATCGACGGCCTACCCGTGGGTCTTCAAGTCCTAGCCCCACATCATCACGACGCCCTGCTTCTCGACGTTGCCTTGCTGGCGGAGCGCGAAATCGGCTGGCCGATGACCGCTGCCGCGCCGTCCTGAGCCTCTAGTTCTCCGTTCGTACCAACATGTTGTCAGAAAACGGGGCCGTTGCAGCGGCTCTTCGGAGCGCATCGGCTGGACTCCGAAGGAGTCCCTCTTTTCCCCAGCGAAGTCTGGGGAAAAGCGTGAGCCTCTAGCTCCTAATCCCGAAAACAACAATTGAACCGCGGATGGACACGGATGAACGCGGATACAGACATTAGCTACAAGGGCAAACGGAGAAACGCTTGGGCTACGGCCGCCCACAGCTCTGTGCTTCTTGGTCTTGATCCGTTTCGCAAGCAGTCCGCGTCTATCCGCGTGCATCCGTGGTTCTAACTGCTTTTTCCGGGCTGAATTGGCGGGCAAAGCCAGCGGCGCTTGGGAACCAGTGTCTAATGACCAAACTCCTGCGTTCCCAGGCTCTCTGCCTGGGAACGCAGGATCCTCGAGGCTCAGCCTCGCAATCGGTGGCAAAGAGATTCTTACCGGCTGTCAAAAGAAGCCGCGCGGCAGGATGTTCTTTTCTCTTGCCTCGCGTTCGAGGCTTTCGCGGAAGTCAGGATGCGCAATGGAGATGAGGGCTCGCGCGCGCTCGGCGACGGCTTTGCCTTTGAGGTTTACCATGCCGTACTCGGTGACGACGTACATGACGTCGGTGCGCGGTGTGGTGACGATGTTGCCAGGGGTGAGTGTCGCCACGATGCGGCTCTCGGGATGGCCCTTCTTGTCGTAGGTGGAGGACATGCACAGGAACGACTTGCCGCCGCGCGAAGCGTAGGCACCGCGCACGAATTGCAGTTGCCCACCGGTGCCGGAGATGTGGCGGTGTCCGGACGACTCGGAGGCGGCCTGTCCTTGCAGATCCATCTGCGTGGTGTTGTTGATGGAGATCACGCGCTCGTTCTGCAGGATGTTTTGCGGCAGGTTTGTGTAATCCACCGGGAAGCTCTGGGCGCCGGGATTGCGATGGATGAAGTCGTATTGGCGGCGTGATCCAGCGGCAAAAGTGAAGACGATTTGGTAGCGATTGAGCGCCTTATGCGCGCCGCTGATTTTCCCCGCCTGCCACAAGTCGATCATGCCATCGACGAGCATCTCGGTGTGGATGCCAAGGTCCTTCACGCCACTGTCCTTCAGCAAACTACACACCGTGTTCGGCATTCCACCGACACCAATCTGCAAGCACGCGCCGTCCTCGACCTCGCCGGCAATGAGCGCCGCAACCTTGCGATCAACATCGGTTGCGGCCGGGTTGCTGAGTTCGGCAATCGCCGGGCTGTCGCCGTCGATGATGTGCGCGACTTGGCTGATGTGCACAGACTCCTGTGCTCCGAACACGTATGGCATCGATACACACGGCTCGACGACGATGGTCTGAGCGCGCTCACACATGGCGCGCTGGTATGTCACCGCGCCGCCAAAGTTGAAATAGCCATGCGCGTCCATCGGCGCCGTCTTGATGCAGGCAACGTCGACACGATCGATGAAGCGCCGGTACAGGTCGGGAGCTTCGCCGAAGTTCATCGGAATGTAGTTGGTACGCCCGGCGTCGTGCCATTTACGATCGAGCCCGGAAAAGTGCCAACTAAACATTTGAAAGTGCTCGCCGTGAGCATCGGCATCGAGCACAGCCCGCGGGCGCAAGCTGAAGGCACTGCGGATCTTGACGTCGCGCAACTTCTCCTTGCGTGCGGCCAGGGCTTGATCGAAAAGATCGGGCTGACCGAGCCCAAACCCATAGTCCACCCAATCACCGGAGCGGACCAGTGCCGCCGCCCCTTCCGGACTAATCTTTTTCTTCAGGAATTCGCTATCGAAGCTCATATCGTCTCGTATCGTCTACGCCTGGTGGCAGTGATCCGAGCTGGCCGCCTGCTGAGATATGCTGTTCCCTCGTCACCCCGGCGAAAGCCCTTAGCCTTACCCACAAGTCCTAGTGCTGGACACCGGGACCGGATGAGAAAGCCAGGCCCGAATTGGCCCATTTGACCACGGATTTCACGGATGCCGCATCCCGGCCGTTGACTGGAACCAAAATAAGAAATTGAACAGGAGGCCACGGAGGGAACAGAGGAAGAATTGCGAAACACTGAAAAGATTTTCTCAGTTTTCTCCGTTGCCTCCTGTTGATTCTTCAGTTCTTCTTGCTCTCTTCCCTCGCTTGCGTGTCTGCGTTGGCTTCTTTGGCGGCGATCGCCCCCGGTGTCCAGCGGGCCGATGTGTGGGTAAGGATTAGGGCTTTCGCCGGGGTGACGTTCGAACGATAACGCGGGCTCAGAAGGAGGCGCGAGGAAGCGGCCAGGACTTGTGCAGAGGTTCCCTGTCGCCGCCATCGCTGGCGTGCGTTGTTGTGCGCATCCGGTGCATGGCTGGCGTTCGGCTCGCCGCCCTGCCCGCACTCGTACACGTACAAGCACTCGTATACGGCTTTTCTCTCCCCCCGATCTTTCAACTCGTGTACGGGTACGCGTACCGCTTCGCTGAGTACGAGTACGGAGGCGCTACCGCCCTGTCCGTACCCGTACCCGTACACGTAAACATAAACGGCTTCGCTCTCCCCCCCTGTTCTCCAGCTCGTGTACGTGTACCGCTTCGCTGAGGACGGGTACGGAGTCACCGCCGCCAGCGGTTCCCAAGCAAGAGGCTTGTGCTAGGGGTGCGCGCCATGCTTAGGCACCGAGGCATCCGCCCATGAAACGCACACCGCTGTACTCCGTGCACCAATCGCTGCACGCCCGCTTCGTCGACTTCGGCGGCTGGGAGATGCCGGTGCAGTATTCTTCGATTCTCGAAGAGCATGAGGCTGTGCGCACACGCGCTGGGCTGTTCGATGTTAGCCACATGGGCGAGATCGAAGTGCGCGGCCCGCGGGCTCTTGCCGCGGTGCAGTACGTCACCGTCAACGACGTGAATCGCTTACGCGACGGACAAGCGCAGTACTCTCTCTTGTGCCGGCCCACGGGCGGTGTGGTCGACGACATTCTCGTGCATCGCGTTGATGCGGAACGCTTCTTCCTCTGCGTCAACGCTTCCAACACAGACAAAGATTTTGCTTGGATTTGCGCGCACGCCAATGGCGCCGAGGTCGTGAATCGTAGCGACGAGTTCGCCCTGCTGGCGCTACAAGGCCCGGCGGCTACCTCCATCCTGGCGCCGCTGACGCCGCTCGATCTTGCGAGTGTGCCGCGCTTCGAGTTTCGTGAAGCCACGGTGGCTGGGCATTCGTCGTTTGTCGCACACACCGGTTACACCGGCGAGGACGGCTGGGAAATCTATTGCGCAGCGGACAAAGCAAAAGCCGTCTGGGAAGCGTTGTCGGAGCGCGGCGCAAGCCACGCCATGAGCGCGGTTGGTCTCGGTGCTCGCGATACTCTGCGCTTGGAAGCGGCACTGCCACTCTATGGGCATGAACTCGACGACGAGACGACGCCCTTAGAAGCGCGCCTCGGTTGGGTGGTGCGGTTAGACAAGGACGACTTCCTTGGTCGCGACGCTTTGCTGCGCCAGAAACAGGCCGGATTGCAGCGACAACTTGTCGGTGTGGTCTTGACAGAGGCGGGTATTCCTCGCCAAGGATACAAGCTCGTTGGCGGCGGTGTGAGCATTGGACAGATCACCAGTGGCACCAAGTCGCCCACGCTTGGCAAGGCAATAGGACTAGGCTATGTGGCGACCGCTTTTACGGACATCGGAACCCCGCTCGGGGTCGAGATTCGAGCGAAAACAATCTCGGCAGAAGTGGTGCGGTTGCCGTTCTACCGGCGCTAGGCCTTGAGGAGGCTTGAAACATGGAATTCCCCGAAGACCTGAAATACTCCAAAGAGCACGAATGGGTGCTGGTAGAAGGTAACGTTGCCACGGTCGGCATTACCGACTACGCGCAGGATCAACTCGGAGACATCGTCTTCGTCGAGCTTCCCGCGGTTGGCGACAAAGTCAGCAAGGAAGATGCATTCGGCGTAGTCGAGTCGGTGAAAGCCGTCTCCGACATCTATGCCCCGGTCACCGGCAAGGTGATCGAGATCAACGACGACCTGCCCGACAATCCGGAGATTCTCAACGAAGACCCCTATGGCGACGCTTGGATCATCAAGATCGAGATGAGTGATCCTGACGAGATCGATGACCTACTGACTTCCACCGAGTACGAAGAGTACGTCGCCGAGGAAAAAGAATAGACAACTACCTGCCAACGGCGTTCGCCTCGCAGCCACCAGCTTGCGAAGGCAGGAGAGCCGAGCGGCCATAGCAGTACATGCGATTTCTCCCGCATACTCCTGACGACGTCCGCGCCATGCTGGACGTCGTCGGTGTTTCTAGTGTCGCCGACCTGTTCACCGACATTCCGGCCGCGCTTCGCGACCAGGCAACGATCGGTTTGCCTCCGGGTCTTCCCGAACTAGAAGTCCGCCGCCGCATGGAAGACTTGGCCGCGCGCAATCGTGCGGCGCAAGCACGGTGCTTTCTCGGTGCCGGTGCCTATCCGCATTTCATTCCGGCGGTGGTCGATCAAATCTTGCAGCGGGCGGAATTTTACTCGGCCTACACGCCTTACCAGCCGGAGGTGAGCCAGGGCACCCTGCAAGCCATCTTCGAGTTTCAGTCGCTGGTCGCGATGCTGCTCGACATGGAAGTGGCCAACGCCAGCATGTACGACGGCGCCT
>CAZGSN010000061.1:0-8719 GCA_964528465.1 uncultured Binatia bacterium (SeqCode) | reverse complement strand
CGCCGCATTGCGCAGTTGATCCAGGAAGGGGAGATGGGCGACATCCTCTTCATCGACTCGGTGCGCATCAACCTCGGCTTGTTGCAGCATGATGTGAACGTCCTGTGGGATCTAGCTCCGCACGACCTTTCGATCATTGATTACTTGTTGGGTAGCGAGCCGCGTGGTGTCTGTGCGGTCGGCTCTAGCCACACCGCCAACGGCAGCGAAGATGTGGCCTACCTGCACCTCGACTACGACAATAAGGTGCTCGCCTCCCTGCACGTGAACTGGCTATCGCCGGTGAAGGTGCGGCATTTCTTGATTGGCGGCAGCCAGCGTAGCGTTCTCTACAACGACCTCGATCTCTCCGAGCGCGTGAAGGTATACGATCGTGGCATCGACGTGCGTGCCGACCCCGAGGGAATTCGTCAAACGCTGATCTCCTATCGCTCGGGCGATGTGGTATCGCCGCGCTTAGACGCTACCGAGCCATTACTGAACCTCATCAACCATTTGGCCGACTGCGTCGAACAGGGCACAACCCCAATCTCTGGCGGCGATCAAGGATTACGTGTGGTGCGGGTGCTGGCCGCCGCCGAGCAATCGTTACGGCAGGGGGGCAATCGTGTGCCGATCTCTTGATGCCACCAACCACCAAACACAAGCTACAATCCACGACATTCCCACGAGGACCCCGAGGTAGATGAAAATCGACGGTGCGAAAATTCTAGTGACCGGTGGCTGCGGCTTCATCGGCTCGACTACCATTGATCTGCTTTTGCGCGAGTACAGCCCGGCTCAGATTCTCATCCTGGATAACCTGGTGCGCGGTGACGAATCGAACGTTGCCCAGGCTTTGCGAGACCCGCGCGTGTCGCTGCAACGGGGCGACATTCGTGAGCGACAGACCGTTCAGCAGGCCATGGCCGGGATGGATGCGGTCATCCACATGGCCACCCTGCGTATCACTGCCTGCGCCGATCAACCGCGCGAAGCCTTCGAGGTTATGTGTACCGGTAGCTTCAACGTCGTCGAGGCGGCGCAACAAGCGCAGGTGAAGAAGGTCGTAACCGCGTCCTCCGCTTCCGTGTACGGCATGGCCGACGAGTTCCCGACAGAGGAGAGTCACCATCCGTACAACAATCGCACTTGGTACGGAGCCACCAAGGTGTTCCTCGAGGGCATGCTGCGATCCTTCAACGACATGTATGGCCTCCCCTACGTGGCCTTGCGCTACTTCAATGTCTACGGACCGCGCATGGACGTTTACGGCAAGTACACCGAGGTCCTGATTCGCTGGTTGGAACGTATCGATGCGGGCGAAGCGCCGGTGATCTTTGGCGATGGAGCGCAGACCATGGACTTTGTCTATGTCGAAGACATTGCCCGCGCCAATGTTCTTGCTCTTGCTGCTGAGGCGTCGGACCGCGTCTACAATGTCGGCTTCGGTCTCGAGACGTCACTTCTGCAATTGCTGCAGGCGTTGCTCAAAGTGACCGGCCGTGAGGATCTCAAGCCCAAGTTCGAGCCCGCTCGTGCCGTCAATCCTGTGCCGCGGCGGCTTGCTGATGTGCGGGCGGCGGAAGCGGATCTGGGATTCCGCGCTCGCGTCGGACTGGAAGAAGGCCTCCGCAATCTGGTTGCCTGGCGCAAACAGCGCCTTCAGGAAGGTCGATAGATGCCCATTCCTGTAGCCAAGCCCGACCTCGGCGAAGAGGAATGGCAGGCGGTACGCAAGGTCGTCGAATCGGGCTGGGTGACGCAGGGGCCGAAGGTCGCCGAATTTGAAGCAGCGGTCGCGGCGACTTGTGGGGCGCCGCACGCCGTGGCCGTGTCGTCCTGCACCACGGCTCTGCACTTGGCTTTGATCTGTTGTGGCGTGGGAGTGGGGGACGAGGTCCTCGTGCCGTCCATGTCGTACATCGCCACTGCAAACGCGGTCGTGCATGCGTCGGCCACCCCGGTGTTTGCCGAGGTGGAGGCCGATACCTTCAATTTAGATCTACTCGATGCGGAGCGGCGCATAACGCCACGCACCAAAGCCATCATCCTCGTGCATCAGCTTGGTCTGGCCGCAGATATTGATGCTTGGAAGAGCTTGGCGGCGCGTCATTCGCTTCGCCTCATTGAAGATGCCGCGTGTGCCATGGGCAGCCGTTATCGCGGCCGGCCGATCGGTAGCGAAGCAGAGCTGGCGTGTTTTTCTTTCCACCCGCGCAAGCTGATCACGACCGGAGACGGTGGCATGATCACGACCACGTCGCCGGTAATCGCCGAGCGTCTACGTCTGTTGCGGCATCACGGCATGAGCGTACCCGATACCGTTCGCCATCAAGCCAAGACGGTGCTGCGCGAGACCTATCCCGAGATTGGGTACAACTACCGCCTCACAGACATTCAGGCGGCGGTGGGCATCGAGCAGCTCAAGCGCTTGCCTGGAATCGTGCTCCGTCGGCAGGAGCTTGCGGCTCGTTATAGCGCGGCTCTGCGCGGTCATCCGCACATCGCTACGCCGGTGGTTCCCGAATGGGCAGAGTGGAACGTGCAATCGTATGCGGTGCGTTTGCGTGGCATCGCGGCGGACCGGCGCGATGCCGTCATGCAGGCCATGCTCGATAAGGGGATCGCGACCCGTGCGGGAGTGATGAACGCGCATCGTGAGCCGGCATATCGGCAACGTGGTGTCGTGTCGCTGCCGGTGTCGGAGGCAGCTAGCGACGGTTCCTTGATTCTTCCTTTGTACAGCGATCTGAAGCCGGAAGAGCAGGAGCTGGTGGTAACGGAGCTGCTTGCGGCGGTCGAGCATCAGGTCTTCCACGGCGGTCGGGCAGGCGAGCGTCGGGCGTAGGTTGTGGTCGTGACGGCTCCCAAGGACGGTTTTATCGTTGGCGCCGGCTCCCAGGGGGTGATCACTGCGGAGATCTGGCGGGCACAGTTCCCCGGTGTGCGTCTGTGCTTTCTCGATGACGCTGCCAACCTACAAAATACCTTAGTTGCGGGAATTTGCGTCGACGGCACCATGCAGGCTTTGCGCAACCTCGATGCGCAGGACGCGGAGGCCGTGCTTGCCATCGGCAATAATCCCATCCGTCTTGCCCTCGCCGAAACCTTCAGCTCCACTCCTTGGGCTTGCGTGATCCATCCCAGCGCGGTGGTGATGCCTTCGGCTGTGCTCGGGGCCGGCACCATTGTCATGGCCGGTGCCATCGTCAACACGCGGGCGCATGTCGGTAAGCACGTCATCATCAATAGCGGCGCCATCGTCGAGCATGACGCTGTCATCGAAGACGGCTGCTCCATCAGCCCCGGTGTGTCGATGGGTGGCGCGGTGCGTCTCGAACGTGGGGTGTTCCTTTCTGCCGGAGTCGTGCTGGCTCCGCGTGTCCGCGTTGGCGCCGGAAGCATCGTGGGCGCCGGCGCGGTTGTAGTGGAAGACCTTCCGGCCAACGTGCTTGCCTACGGTGTGCCTGCCCGCGTTGTGCGTTCTCTGGACGAGTTCGACTTCCGCCGCCTCCTGTAGATTTGGAAGTCCAGAGATGCGAAGGTTCGACGTGCTTACGGGTGTCCGTCCTGTGTATTGGCCTTCATCCGGGATCCACGGCCTCACGGCCGCGGCTACTGCGCCCTCGCGAGTTCCGTGTAGCCGCGCGCGTGAGCGCGTGGATGCTGGCAGCTTGCCTCCCCGCAAATTCGTCGCACACCCCGTGCTTACGCCATGAGCCAGTTTCCCGCCTTGTCGCTGTCGGTGGTGATGCCCGCCTACAATGAGGAGCGTCTCATTGAGAGCGCCATCCGTCGCTGCGTTAGCAGTCTGGAGAAGCTCGTCGGCGACTTCGAGATCTTGCTGATCGACGATTGCAGCAAGGACCGCACGCCGCAGCTTGTCGATGCTCTGGCTCGGGAGTTCCCGCAGCATGTGCAGGCCATTCACAACCCGCAGAACCTCAAGCAGGGCGGCTCGATCCATAAGGGTTTTGCCTTGGCCCGTTGCGAGTTGGTGACGCACAATGCCATGGACTACCCGTTTCACTTCGAGGACCTTGCCTGCGTGCTGCCGCATTTTCCTGCTGCGGATATCGTTGTCGTAACGCGCAAGTCTTACCCGGGGGTATCCCGCCTGCGCTTGTTTGTCTCATGGGTCAACCGCAGCTTGATTCGTCTGCTCTTTGGCACCGACATCACCGACTACAACTTTGTTCAGGTGTACAAGCGCGATGTGCTCGAACAGTTGCCGTGCTTCTCGAAAGCGACGGCCTTTGTCACGGTCGAGCGCATTATTCGTGCTCACCATCTCGGCTTTCGCGTCGTTGCCGTGGAAGCTGAATACCACCGTCGTGAGACCGGGGTTTCTTCCTCGGGCACCTGGCGAGTGGTGCGCGACTCCCTGCGCGACATGGTGCGATTGTGGCTCGAGCTGCGCCGTGCGAAGTAGGGGTTAGCTCCTTGCACCTAGGGAAGGATGTCTCGGAAATGCGCAATGCTGCATTGTGCCATCAGCAAAGGGGCAGAGGGACCAGGGGCAAAGGGCGGAAGTCTAATGGCTGCTATTTCTTCCCTTTGCCCCTTTACCCCTCGGTTCCTTCGGCCCTCGCCAGTTGGCGAGCGAAGCGAGCTGGATTCCTTGGAGAAGCGCCGTGAGTAACGACTTGTTTGCCAATCAGATTCCATTCCTCAAACCGTGGCTGGGCGAGGAAGAAGCCGCGGCGGTGCGGGAAGTGATTCTCACCGGCTGGATCAGCCTCGGCCCCAAGGCAGCAGCTTTCGAGGCGGCTATCGCGGATCTGGTCGGAGCGCGCTTTGGCATTGCTACGAATGCGGCAACCACGGCTCTGCATCTCGCCCTGATTGTGGCCGGTGTGTTGCCTGGCGACGAGGTGTTGTGCCCATCGTTTACATGCATGGCGACGATCAATGCCGTCATCCAGGCGGGAGCCGTACCTCGCTTCGTCGACATCGAAGCGCGCACGTACAACATGGATGCGGCCGACACCGAGGCGCGTCTCAGCCCACGCGCGCGGGCGATTCTGGTTGTCGATCAAATTGGTCTGCCGGCTGATCTCGATGCCTTCCGGGACTTGGCCCAGCGCCGCAGCCTCATCCTCATCGAGGACGCCGCGACCGCCTTGGGGGCGCGCTACAAGGGCCGAGCACTTGGGGGATGCGGGGTGCCTGCATGCTTCAGTTTCCATCCACGCAAGATGATCACCACGGGGGAAGGCGGCATGTTGGTCACCGATGACGAAGCTGCTGCCGAGCGAGCTCGGGTGCTGCGCTCGACCGGTGCCTCGGTGTCGGATCTCGTGCGTCACCAGGCCAAAGGAACCATCTTGCAGGAGTATCACGAGTCGGGCTTCAACTACCGCATGACCGACATGCAAGCGGCCATGGGTTTGGTGCAGCTGACCAAGCTCCCCGCCATGCTCGCTGCACGCCAGGCACAGGCTCGGTTCTACGACAACGCTTTGGCCACCATCGACGAAATCGAACCGCCATATGTTCCCGAGTACGCGCAGCACGCTTACTCGTCGTACTGCATCCGCGTGCGCCCCAAGGCACGGGTCACGGCGCACGAAGTCGTGTTGCGTATGGCCGAGCGCGGCATCTCCTGCCGCCATGGCATCCAACCCCTGCACCACGAGCCCTACTTCCGAGAGCGCATGGCTGGGTTGTTGCTCCCCGAGACCGAAGCCGCCGCACGAACCACCTTGTTTCTGCCCATCTACCCCGGCCTCAGCGAAGCCGACCAGCAAAGAATCGTCGAGGGTCTAGCCCTCAGCGTTCGTGAATGAGTCAGACGGCTTACCGGCACAAGGGTTCCTCGGACATTCGGGAGTAGGCTGACGTAATCAGCAAGCAGAACGTGCCGATCGGCTTCCTTGGGTGTTTTTGCCCGTCCGCTCACGCCGCGAGGCTGCCCGCTCACGTCGCGCGGCTGCAATTGAACTACGGCCAGGTGATCCGGCTTCCGCGCTACAAGCTGTCCTCTTCCACGCGTCCTTTCAGCGTGGGAGAGGGGAGGGTGAGGGAGAAAAGTGAGAGGGTAGCGGAAATTGAGGGAAGGTCGGGAGAGGTGCCAGCGTATGCCAGCGCAGCCGGAGATCGCTCGCCACGGTGCTACCTGCTACCTAGTCAGTGTGCGTCAGTCACTACAAGCGACCAAGAAAGCTCGCGCGCTGCGCCGGACAATGACCGAAGCAGAGGCGAGGCTGTGGCGGTTTACAGCCTACAGCTTGCGCGGCCCGCACCGTCACTCCAAGCCTTCTTCGCGGCCACGAGACCGCGCCATGTCGTAGGACCTTCCGTGGGCGTTCTTGATCCATCTACTGGCGACCCGCTGTTTGCACGTTTCGTTCAGGAAGAACGCTTACGTAGCGCGCGGCGGATTGCCGTCTTGCGTTTGACTGGTACCGCTGGGCTAGCAGTCCTGTCGGCGGGTTTTGGCGCCGTGTTTCCTGGCTTCATCGGGCCCGACCCTCGGGTGCTGGCTCTGTACGCGCTGGTAGGACTCGTTGTCTGGATTTGGCGGCGTTCTTCCGGCCGGGCCACGTGGGTGGATGGGCTCGTATTGCCTTTGCTCGACATTCCCGTGGTCTTTGTGTTGTCGTTCGACTCCATCCAGCAACTGCGCGCGGTTGGATTCCATAGTGACGCGATCCGCCTCCCATATGCGGCCTTTGTCTTCTTCGCGCTGTTCACCTTTTTCGCCGCCCTGTCCCTAACCCAATGGCAGGTCATCCTCGCCGGTGTCGCGGCTCTCTTGTTTCAATCTCTCCTCGTTCATCTGACCGAGCCCGATCAATATTTTCTGCTCGGACTAGGCGCGCTGTGCCTGGCGATGGCGACTTCCCTCGGCCTGTACTTCTGCAACCGAACCATCCAACTGGTGCAACAGTTTGCCCAGGAGCAGTCGCGTAAGGAACGACTCGGTCGCTACTTCTCGCCGCAAGTGGCAGCGTCGCTGGAAAGCAACCCGGAAGGATTCGCGGTTGGGTTGGCCACGGAGGTAACCATCCTCTTCGCCGATCTGCGTGGCTTCACGGCGCTCGCGGACGGGCTCGATAGCACTGCGGTCGTGCAACTCCTCAACGAGTTTCACACCTGCATGGTCGATTGTGTGTTCGCGAGCGGTGGCACGCTCGATAAGTACCTGGGCGATGGTCTGATGGTATACTTTGGTGCACCAGTCGCGCAGGCCGATCATGCAAACCGAGCTGTGGAGTGTGCCTTGGCAATGCAGGCGGCCCTGGTACGGCTCAACCAGCAACGCCGGCAAAGGGCTGCCCCCGAACTCGCCATGGGCGTCGGTATCCACACGGGCCGAGTGATTGTCGGTGATGTCGGGACGCCGCAGCGTCGCGAGGTCACAGCCATAGGCGATGCGGTCAATGTGGCCTCGCGCATCGAACAACTCACCAAGACACATTCCGTGCCGATCCTCGTGTCGGCAGCGACCTGCAGCCAAATCACCAACCCAGCCCTCGTGTTCGAGGCCGTGGCGCCGGTTCAGGTCAAAGGCAAGAAGGAACCACTCCAGACCTTCGTCCCGTTTCCAACATCTTAACTTTGATGTCGTGCGCGGGAAGCGAAGCGAGCCTGCACGTACGGGGCTAGCATCCTTGCGAGCCGCCAGCAGGGCAGCCTCGTTGACGAGATTGCGTAGCTCGGCGCCAACCAGCCCCGGGGGCTCCGCGGCGATTCGCGCGAGGGACACATCGGCCGCCAGGGGCACATTCTTGGTGTGTACCTTCGATACGCTTCGCTACTCAGGAGGCCGATCCTCAGGCCGAACGGAAGAATTGTTTGCGGAGCCCAGCCTCCGTTCGCGCTGAGGAGCCGCCATTTGGGGGCGGCGTCTCGAAGCGCAAGGCCAGTCGATGTCCACGACAACTGAGGTTTTCGGGTTGATTGGACCTTTGCCTGTACAGTGTACGAGGTGTCCGATAGTTGCGGGACAGTCGGTCCGCCCCGTCTGTCGCACCGGAGCCGCTGATGACCTGCACGTTAAACCCGGTGAAGCGCACCGTCTCCTTCACCGTATCGCCGTCGGTATCTTCCAGGCTCATCGCCGACAGCGCGGCCAGGCCTTGGGTGTTGCCAAGCACGACCTCACGGGCGGGATCGCACGTGGTGCGCACCACCAGCTTGGATTTCTCCTTGGGTTGACCGAAGCCGTTGTTCTTGGCCCAGATCTGCATGCCTTCGGAGGTAACAGCGATGGCCGAGATCAGAATGACGGCGAAGGCCACCGCCGGGGCAGTTGTAGAGTTGTACATCGGTGTTCTCCTCTTACATTCATCCGAGACGTTTCGACTTTGTCGCGTCGTCGCCCACGCGCTCCGCTTGTGCTCACACGGGCTCTTTGGAGGACGTCGGCGCTGTGAATCGGGTCTGCGGGGATCAGATCCGGAATGTTGCCCTCAGCAAACGCAGTCCAACTTTCCAGGCCTGTCCCCAGGTGACTTGCACTTACGGAACGGTGTAGCTTGCGCAATCAGCGGCCGTGAACGTTCGGCCAGCATCGCCCACGTTGTCTCCGTTGTCGTCATCGAATCCAGTTCCGGCGAGAGTGTCCACCGTAGAACTCCAACCGAACCTGATGGCCTCGGAGTAGAATGCTTGCGCCGCCGGAGCTTTGAGGGTTGCAGCCGCAAATGCAGACCTCCTGATCCCGAGGAATTTGCAGCGACCCCAAGGATCTTCACCATGAAGGGCACAAGACGGACAAGCCGAGGGGGGA
>CAZGSN010000060.1:0-15830 GCA_964528465.1 uncultured Binatia bacterium (SeqCode) | reverse complement strand
GACCGGCGACGCGGCTGTAGAGGATATCGGGTATGCGCTCGACCTCCGGATGGCGCATGGGAAAAGGCAAGGCGAGCTGCTTCCAGTCGACATCAGGAGAAAAGCGCGCCGCGATGTCGGGGAGAATGTCCTGCCGGTAGTCGCCACCTAAGCCGTTGCGCAGTGCGCTTTCGACGACGGTTTCGACCTCATGTGCGCGCCAATAGCAACGATACAAGCCGACCCACGAGACGAGCGTAATCAGCAAGCCAAGCTTGCCGGGCCACGCTTGTAGGGCTCCAGCCCACGCGAACAGCAGAGTGAACACGGCTTGCCAGGCAATGTGGTGCAGCGCCAGTTCCGTCGTCAGCCATCCGGCAAAGAAGCTGATGACTGCCCGCTTGTCGCCCTCGAAGCGAGGCCGGTACGCATTGTACGTAAGCCATGCCCCCACCAAGCTTGCCAACAAGAAAAACCAAGACATGCGACCCTCCGTATGCAGAAGCCTTGTAGCGCGAGCCCCGGTCTCGACACCAGAGGAGAGGATGTTCTACAACCGCCGCATGTGGATTCCGTTCCAGACGACGGCGAAGGTGCCGGGAGACCTTGGTTCTGTCACGGCGGTCGATGCGGCAGCAGAGGAAGACCCGCGTTCCCTCGGTGTTGATCCCGCGGGTGTCGACGCGATTTGGCGAGCGGTGCAGCAGTGGTACGGCAGCGGTATCCACCCTGCGATTCAAATCTGCGTGCGTCGCAACGGCGGCGTTCTGATGAATCGTTCCATAGGTCACGCCCGCGGCAACGGGCCTAGCGACCCGGAGCATGCCGACAAGGAAGTTTGCACCCCCGCCACCCCCTTCAACGTCTTCTCCGCTTCCAAAGCCGTCACGGCGATGGTGATCCACTTGCTCGATCAGCGCCGCATTCTGCACCTCGACGACCACGTCTGCGACTTCATCCCCGAGTTTGCCAGTCACAAGAAGGACTGGATCACGTTGCGACACCTGCTGACGCATCGCGCCGGCATCCCCAACGTTCCGCCTGAGGCAATGCGCTTGGAGCAACTCGCCGACCGCGATGGCTTGGTGCGCATCATGTGCGACGCCGTGCCGATTGCACATCCGGGACGGCAGGTCACCTACCATGCCCTCACCGGCGGCTTCGTACTCGCCGAAGTCGTGCGCCGGGCAACCGGCAAGAGCATCGGCCAGATCCTCCATGAAGGCTTGCGCAAGCCTCTGCGCGCGCGGTGGTTCACCTACGGCGTCGCCCCCACCGCGATCGACAGCGTGGTGCGCAACTACAGCACCGGCTTCCCCGTACTGTTCCCGATCTCGACCATGATGCGGCGGGCGCTCGGAGTCGATTTCGAAGCCGCAGTAGATCTTTCCAACGATCCCCGTTTTCTGCTGTCGGAAATTCCCTCAGGGAACCTGGTCGCCACGGCGGAAGAGATGACACGCTTTTACCAACTGCTTCTCAATGGCGGCACTTGGGAGGGTGCGCCCGTCTTCGAGCCGCGCACCGTGCGCCGCGCCATTGCCGAACAGTCGTATTTCGAGATCGACACCATGCTTGGCTTACCCTTCCGCTACAGCATGGGATTCATGCTCGGGGCCAAGTGGGTGAGCATGTACGGCCCCGACACGGAACACGCCTACGGCCATCTCGGCTTCACCAACGTCATCACCTGGGCCGACCCGGAACGACAAGTGGCCGGCGCCATCATGACCAGCGGTAAGCCGCTGCTCTACCCAGGCATCTACAACGGTTGGGATGTCCTGCGCCAAATCGGCCTCGCCTGCACCAAAGAAGAGGCACGTTCCGCCCACGTGCCGTCACCAGCGCCATCGAAGGTCCGCTCTCTCCAACAAGCCAAGGCCCAACGCCCGCGAGCCTCGAAGCCACGCCCCGACAAGGGCTCGCCCGCCCGCCGCCGAGTGGCTGGCGGAGAAGATACTCCATCGTAGCCACTCCGAGTGAGCCGTAGGCACACCATCTTCCGACTTTGCCTTACCCACAAATCGGCCCGCTGGACACCGGTACCCCGAAGGGATTTTCGGTCGAAAAAGCACCATCGCCAGCCATGCGGTGTCCTCTCCCACGCGTTTTTTCCGCGTGGGAGAGGGGAGGGTGAGGGTGGGTGAGGGTACCCTCGGAAAAGCGCTGCGATTTACCGATGTACGAAAGCGATGTCCGCTTGTCCTAACTCTGTAGGGCCAACACTTTGCGCCCTCACCCTCCCCTCTCCCGCGCTGAGGAGATGCACGGGAGAGGACATCGATCCTTGCTGCCTTTCCATGCTGCTGTCGGTGTCCAGCCGGCCGATTTGTGGGTAAGGCTAAGATCTTCCCGGGAGGATCGGATTCCCGGGGAAAACCTACCAGGCCATCTGTTCCAGGAATGAGGTGATCAAGCCGACTGTGGATTCGGGATTGTCGCCCGCGGCAAGATGACCGGCGTTGGCCACCGTGGCGACACGTGCACCTGGGATTAGCGCCGCAACTTCCTCGGCCCCTTGATGCGATAACACGTCGCTAGCGGAGCCGCGCAATACCAACACCGGGCAGCGTAAGGCAGCCGCATCGGTGTCGAGGCCATCGACGACGTTGCGCCAGTCGTGGGTCTCGCCATCGGCACTGGAAGCACGCAGGCGGCGGTTGTACCCGTGCTTCCAAACCCAGCGACCGTCTGGCCGCTGGCGCAAGTTGCGCCGCAGCTTCTCCGGGCGAAACGATTTGCGATACGGCAGATACTTGGAAATCTCCTGTGCCGCTTCTTCTAGAGAGGCAAACGACTCGTGCGCACTCATGAACTCGATGATCTTGCGCACACCTTCTTCTTCGAGCTTGTGTCCTACGTCGATCAAGACAATGGCAGCGACATGCTCCGGAAACTGCGCCGCATGGGTGATGGCAACAATGCCACCCAGAGAGGCGCCGACAATGGCTACGCGTTGGAGGCCGAAATGTGCCAAGAGAGCCGGTAAAGTCGAGGCAAGCGCATGGCGGCCGAACTCGTGCGCCGGATCGGAGTCCCCGTGGTCGGGAAGGTCGGGGGCGAGGACGTGGTAACGTCCGCGCAAGGCGTTACCGAGTTCTTCGTACATGTACGAGGTCTGCCCGCCGCCGTGCAGACACAACACCGGCGGCGCCGCCAACGCGCCCCAATCCAGGTAGTGCACCTGCCGCCCTTCGATGATGGTGAAACAGCTCCGTCCCCCCGACGGAACATCATGGCGCGGAACTTGGCTGTGAGGAGTATCGTGCGTAGCCGTCATGGCAGTTGTGTGACCTACCCCCACCCCTACTGCAAGCCGACAGGAATCTAGGTTCCCGGAATTGACGTGCAAAAAACCGGTTTCACGCTGGCATCTCGGATCGGCTTGGCTGTCAGGTTACATTGTAACCGTCGTTTTCACGCCCCATCCATCATGAACAACCGATTCTTGTCCTTCTTCTCACCTGCGGGCCACCGGGCGTCTCCGGCGCAGCCTGGCCGCGCCCTGGTACACGCCTCGGTTACCGTGCTCTTGGTCCTCTGCTCTGGGCTCACCGGGGTGGCCGTGGCTAGCCCGGCTGGTTGTGCGGCAGCGATTGCCAAGGCGGCAGACAAGCACCTTCAGGACCGTAGCCGCGAGTTGGCCGCCTGCGCGAGCCACGCCATCAGCTCTGGGACTCCGGCAATGGCCACGCAATGTGAAACGGGCCTGGCCTCTACCTTGGCTGGGCTCGATACGACCCTTGCATCCAGCATCGCTGCTGCGTGCGGGGGGAGCGATCATGCGTGCGGCGGAGGTGACGACGAGTCGATGTCGGCGATTGGTTGGGATATGGCCACCTGTCCAGACCTGGCCGACGCCGGCTGTGATATGCCGATCGTCGACTGTGGCTCCATAGCGCAGTGCCTGGCATGTACGGCGCGCGCTGCCACCGACCTAGTGGCCGGCATCTCCAGCTCCACACTGGTGGCGAGCAGCGAGACCGGTGTCCTTTCCTGCCAGCGCTCGCTCACAGCTGTTGCTGACAAGACTTTGCGATCGGCCGTTCGCACCCTTACCAAGTGCCATGGTCGTGTGGCTTCTGGGCTACTCGCCGGTCCCTGTCCGGATACCAAGTCGGCCGCAAGCCTAACCAAGAGGGCAGCCAAGGCAGCCGCGAAGACCTGCCGCACATGCGGAGGTAACGATCGTGGTTGCGACGCCACGGTCGCCGGGGTTCCCGGCACGGGACGAGGTGACGACCCCTTGGCCTCGGCCATGGTGTCGGCCACGTACTGCCCGGCTCTGTCGGTCCCAAGTACCGGCCGCAACTGTGAAGCCACTATCGAAACACTGAGTGACCTGGTCGACTGCCGTGACTGTGTGACCAGTTATGCCAGCGAATGTGCAACGGCTGCGGCAAGGCCGGATGCGGCACCTTATCCGGCCGCGTGCACAGGCAACTCGCTGCCGGCGGATTGTCCTGACTGCTTGCTTTGGTCTGACCCTGCGACCTGGGGAGGCTCCATCCCCATCGTCGGCCAAGATGTGGTGATTCCTTCCGATCGCCATGTGCTTCTCGACATCGACACGCCGGCGTTGGGTAGCCTCTCCATCGATGGCGAGCTGCACTTCGCACGCCGCGATCTTTCGCTCACGGCGGACTGGATCATGGTGCATGGAACCCTGGCCGTCGGCTCGACCTCCAACCCATTTCAGCAGCAGGCGATCATCACACTCACGGCCGATGATCCGATGCAGAGCGCCATGGGCATGGGCACGCGCGGCATCATGGTCATGGGCGGCGGTGTGCTGTCGTTGCACGGGGCACCACCGGCAGTGGCTTGGACCAAGATCGGCGAGTATCTCGATGCCGGCGAGACTGACATGACTCTCAGTGAGCAAGTGGGCTGGTCGGCAGGGGATCAAGTCGTTCTTGCCCCCACTGATTTTCACACCTTCACGCCAACCGCCAACCTCGCGGTGACGGAGCGGCTGACCCTCGCGGCCGACTCCAACGGCGACACGATCACGACTACGGAAGGTCCTGCCGTCGCACGCTGGGGTGTGCTCCAGTATCCGACCAGCAGCGGCATGTCTTTGGTGCCAGATGCGTCCATCACTCTACCGCCCGCCATGGCGGGGACACCCATGGTGCTCGACGAGCGCGGCGAGATTGGTAACCTGACACGCAACGTCGTAGTCCAGGCGCCGGATGATGCCCTCTGGCAGAGCCAGGGCTTCGGCGTGCACGTTATGGTGATGGGTAGTGGGTCGGCCGCTTACCTCGACGGTGTCGAGATAAGGCGTGGCGGACAGCGTGGCGCACTTGGGCGCTATCCCTTTCACTGGCACATGCTCAGCTACGCTCCGCCCCTGTGGATCGGCGACGCCACCGGCCAGTACATCCGCAACTCGGTGATCCACGAATCGGCCAACCGTGGCATCGTGGTGCACGGAACCAACGGCGTCGTGGTGGAGAACAACATTGTTTACGACGTGCGCGGCCACGGGATTTTCACCGAAGATGCCTCCGAGCGCCGCAATGTGTTCGACCACAACCTCGTGCTGCGGGTGCGCAATCCCGAAGTCGCCGATGCCCTCAAGTTGCATGAACTCGAACTCGGCAGCCCTGGTGTTGCCGGCGGGTCGAGTGGCTTCTGGATCAGCAACCCCGACAATACGATCACCAACAATACGGCGGCAGACACCGCGGCCTTCGGGTTTTGGCTGGCCTTCACCTTCCGTGTTTGGGGAGCCAGTGCGCCGACGTTCGAGACCCGTGTGCCCATCACACCGCAGAACATTGCGCTGACGTCTTTTGATGCAAACACCTCGCACAGCACGCGTTACAGCGGCCTCATGCTGGATCAAGTCGAGTCCGATAGTGATGGACGGGTATCGGTCCCCGGGACACCGCAGCAGTACTTCCCGAGCGACTCCCCAGACGGCTACTTCGGCAACCCGGCGCTGGCCTACGCCAATCGAGTACCGTTCGAACTGACACGCTTCACGGTTTGGAAGTCGGGAGAGCACGGCATTTGGGATCGCGCCTCGGGACCAAAAAATCGCGAAATGGTCTCAGCCGACAACTGCCAGAAATATTTCGCCGGATCGGGCGAGGATGGAGTGATTGAGCGTAGCCTCGTGGTTGGTAACAGCTTGAACAACCCAACGGCGCGACCCTGGCAGGCAGGCGACCCGACACCTTCGGCCTTCGCCACCTACCACAGTGCTTTCAGTATCCACGACAACCTGGTCTTGAATTTCCCGCTCACGCCGGGAGTGACGAGTGGTGTATTCGCGGAGGACGATTTCTACTTTCGGCCGGTTGAGAAGGGCACCGTCCGCAACTCCGGCAACCTGATTTTTCAATCCCATCCTGGATACAAGTCGGTGGCCTTGGCCTCGGGCACGGGCAGCTACCAGCCCTTCGCAAGCTGGTTCAACTTTGCCCCGGCCAAGTGGGACCCTCATGGCTGGGCTGGACCAGCCGGAAACTTTCTCGTCTACGACACGCCCTTCCACACCTACGGCAACGAGGACAGCGTACAGGTTGTGCTTCCCGACGCGGTCTCCTCCGGCGCTGTGAGCATGCCCGGACCGTTCTACGGATTTACCGCCTTCGTCTTGCATGGAGTAGGCGACATGTTGCCTCAGAATGAGGACTACAACGATCTCATGGAGATTCAGGTGCGGCGTTTGGATGGGAGCTTAAACGAGGTGGGCGAGTGGAACGTTGCCGGAATTTGTTGCTCGAATGTCTTGCTTGCCCACATGCGGGACTTTGCGGCGCATGCGGATGGCATCTACGAGCTCGACTTTCCGTACAATGAATTCAATCCCGGCTGGGGCTTCGGGCTTCCGCACCCCACGAACTTGCGCATGGAAGTGGAGAACATGCTCACCGAAGAGGACACCCTCGTCATCGGTGTGCACTTCGATGGTTCCATTCCCGCAAACGTCTGGCTCTCGTCGTTCGGCAACCCCTACGTGCCCTACACCAACCTGGCTGTCGGCAATCCATCGGCCGGGGTCGCGGATGTGATTGCATCGCCAGGCGGTACCTACTGGCAGGACACCGCCGGCAACCGCGTATGGATCAAGTTGCGTGGCGGCACCTGGATGCCGGGAGGCTGGCCAGAGTTCGTGCTCACGCCCGACATGGTCCTCTACGAAACGACGCAAGTGCACATCACCGGTCCTTGAGGAACCCCTGCACAAGCTCTCAATCACTCGCGGAACAGACGGTCGCAAACCAACGCTCCCAACCCTGGTCATCCCGGCGAAAGCCGGGAACCAGTGCTGGAGCGGCCGCCGGATGCTGGCCTTTCGCCACTGGACCCCGGCTTCTAGCGTGCTGCGGTGGATCGCAACGCGCGGCGCATGGTGGTTGCCGGATCAGCAGCCACGCGAATGAAACCAGGTCGTGAGCTTACCTTCGGGTGAAAAGGCGGGCACCCAACCGCCGTTCAACGTCTTTGGCGATCCGCCTTCGCACGGGTCCGCGCTCAAGAGCTCGATCTGCAGCCAGAGTGTTCCGGCGAGATCCTGGGTGCCGAGTACTCTTACCGGATACTCGGGACGTCCTTCGGGTTGCTTGACCTCTGCTTTCACCGGGTTGCCCGCACCTGGATCGGGCCACACCCAGCCATCCCAGTATGCGGTCAGATAGGACAATCGATTCACGATGAGCTCCGCGTACGGGCGGAAGGGACCAGCAAGGCGTGCGCTCACCCATCCGCAGCGATCGTTGGGTAGTGCGATCCGATACCAGTCGGGGCGCTGTTCGAGTACGACTGCGCCTCTTCTCTCATAGTCGTACTCTCGTGTGACGACTTCGAGTGGCAGGCGAATCGAGGCAACCACCGCGGCTCCGGCCTCGGGCGCCGCCCGTACCTCGAGCGGGGGTAGGTATAGGCCAGGTGGCGGTGACGATGCACCAGGTTCGGCGAGATTCAATACGGTTGGAAGCTCTAGCAACCCAATCAGCTCGGCGTTGGGATGGCCCGGCTTCGGTAGACGTGGTCCGCCCGGGTTTTCACTTGGATTCCCGATCGCACTAGCGACGCGCAAGCCTTGCAGCCGGAGGACAATCTTCTCCGCCGGCGTGTCGACGAAATCGACCACTTTCACATCTGGACCGAACGGGCGGGTTCCGTTGCAGCTGTCGAACCATGCGGCTCGCCCACGGGGTCTGTCTCGCGTCGCGAAAACCAGAAGCATCTGTCCTGCTTCGACCGGCACGCCACACTCGGTGGACGAAAGGTGTGTCGCAAAGGAGTCGATTGATTTCGGGTTGCCCTTATAGGGCTCCTCCACCGGCGAGAACTCGACCGTTAGATGTCTTGGCGATCCGTTGACCACGCGGGTGGATGTGGCGCGCGCTACCATGACTAGATCAGCGCGTTCGAAATAGTGCTCGAACGTCTGAGGCACGCATCGACATGCGACGGCCGGGGTCGCCAGCAGAAGCGCAGCCACGCTCGTGAGGAGAAGGCGTACGGACCTGTGCATGTGAGTTGCGGCCTTTCCGGCTTCCATCATCGTCGGCTCGGATCCTGCGTTCATGGCGTATCGATGGGCTTGAGGCTGCGTCTTGGCTCGTTCATCCGACGCCGAATCTCAGCGTCCGGCGTGAGCACGGGATTCGGAATACCCATCGTGCGCCACGCCGGGCAGATCGTATCGGGAACACAAAAGGAGCGGTCGACGTTCACTCGAATGCACACCTGGCCGGGGGGACATTCTCCCTCCACACAGCTCTCCTTTCCCGCGCACAGGTTCGGCGTAATGCTCGAGCCGTCGGGACAAGAAATAGGGAAGAACAGGCAGAAGGTCTGACAGTTGTGGCGTGCGAGAAAACTGTCGCCGGTTCGTTGGCACGGCTCACCTGCCTTGCCGCGTGCGCATCCGCCGAGGATCGAAAGCGCCAAAACGGCCACATACGCAATTCGATTTGTGCGCGCGCCGGTTTTCACCTGAGTGTTCTTTCTAGTCTGCCTGGCGTTTCAAGGTCGTCTTCGCGTCGACAGCGGCTCTCTCGTCAGCACACGCTGCGGGCGCGGCGTTCTCCGCGTGGATCGCGGTCGTCGAAAGAATCGAGAGACACGTGGCGA
Organism: uncultured Binatia bacterium (SeqCode); assembly: GCA_964528465.1. Classification (GTDB taxonomy): domain Bacteria; phylum Desulfobacterota; class Binatia; order HRBIN30; family HRBIN30; genus CAZGSN01. The sequence continues at coordinate 6,752 of CAZGSN010000060.1, read as the reverse complement.
GCATCAAGATCGAGGTCTTCATCATTCATTTCCTGTTGGGCTTGAGGATCTTTTCAGAGCGACAAACGTAAAGAGTTCGGAAACGTTGTGGTCGATTGAATCTACTGGCAGCGGACTTCGACACGGCGGTTCAGTGAACGTCCGTTCTCATCGGTGTTGCCGGCAATCGGCCTGCGTTCGCCGAGTCCGGCGGCGCTGATTCGGCTTGCAGCCACGCCGCGGCGCACGAGATCGTCCACGACCGCTCGCGCGCGCCGATCGGAAAGATCCTGATTGTAGGCGTCCGAACCCTCGCTCGACGTGTGGCCTTCGATGACGATCGACTTGCTCGGATCGGTCTGGAGTCCCTTGAACAGCTCGGCGAGAACCGGCTCCGAGGCTGCTTGGATCTCGGCCGAATCGTAGGCGAAACGAATCCCGTGAATGATCGAGCCGCAACCGAGCTTCGGAGCCGGCGGATCCTTGCAGATCGAAGCCGTTCCAGAAGCTACGCTCGGCCCGGTGTAGAGCCGGAACGGCCCCTTGTTCGTCGATCGAACGCCCCGGATGGTCCCATCGTCCGTCACACTCAGAATGAAGTTGCTCGTTACGCCGTCGGAGCGGTCGACGCCGGTGGCCTGCAAGATGTTGCCGCTGACCGTTCCGTTCAGGTCGGCACTATTGTCATAGCAGCCGGACACCAGCGGGCCGACTTGCTTCATCTCGAGTTTGACGCCGACGCCACGCCACACACCTGTAAACGTTTGGGCCAGCGGCGGCATCTCCTGTGTGCCGTTGCCGATGATCTCGCTGAACTCCAAGGACATCTCGGTTCGCAGCATTTCGATGCCGCCAACCAGTCGTAGTTTGACCCAGCGCACGGGAGTCTTTGCGATCAGCGGCAACTCGGTGACCAGTCCACGCCTTCGATGCGTATCCAGCGTCGCAGAGGCAAGAAGCGTAAATCCTCGGTCGGGGCCCGCTGCCGATCCATACACCTCAACGAGGCGGCTGAAGGTCACCGACGGACTGGGCGTCTCCAAGATGCCCGGCACGGCGAAGCGATCGAAGGTCGTTGGCGCTGGCAACATGTAGAAGAATTCGGTGTCGGTTTCGGCGGCTGCTCGACTGACGAACGAGAAGCCTGTGGGATCGCCGTCGATGATCCGCACAGCATGTTCGAAATTTGCGCCCTGCTTCGCACCTGCACCGCCGATTCGGATCGGCACGGCACCTTGCGCAAAGGTCAGGTAATCGATCCGTTCCGGCACATCCTCTGCCGGCCCGGCCTTCCCAGTGCCAGCGAGTGACCCAGCATCGCCGTCAGGCGCTGCGGCGAGGGCCGCCGCGACTGAGATTGCGATCGCCCCGATACCTGCCACGAACAAAGCTCGCTTCATGATTCGCCTTTCCTCTCACGTAGGCACGTTCGACTCCACTCCTCTCGAAGAATAGCCTCTTCTACACCACAGCACTTCAGAACCCCAGAACGACAGTTTTCCCCTAGCGGCGTTTCCAGAGTTGATAGGCGAGTTCGCTGAAGTCGTCGGTGTCGGTGCCGACCATTTCGATCCTGTCGTAGTTTGCTTTGATCCAGGCGATGACGTCCTTGGCGTAACCGTTGGGCCCAGCGATTTCGTAGCCGGGAAGCGGCACTTCATTGAGGCGGTAGAGGAAGACAAAGAAGTCTGGCGGTGCCTTGGCAATGGTGGCGATGACAACCTCCGATCCACCCAAAGACTCGAATAGGTGGCGACCAACCCAGTCGGCCATGTAGGGCGTGGGGTTGTCGCGGCGCAACAGATAGTTGACCATCATCCCTTCAGGGATCACGGCTAGCGTGGCTTGGCTCGGCACGTGGAGCTCGAGGCGCTTCATCACCTCGCGAATTCCAGGCGCGGAAAGAGCCAGCCCCGGCTCGCCGCGGCCGTACATCAGGTCGGCACCGCTCCCCAACGGCTCGGTCTTGTCTGCCATCACCGCTCGGCTGAACGCTTGCACCTGGAGCGAGACAACAACGAAAAAGCCAAGACCACACAGCCGGAACGCAGCTCCAGTGGCGCGCGGCAAACGCGCTACTAGCGACGGGGCGGTGACCATGCTGACCAAGACCATTGCCATCGTTAGGGGCAAACTGAGGTAGAACCCGAAGCCGGCAATTACTGGCCGCAAGAGGACTTTCGGTTGCATTGCCAGCGCCGCGCACAAGAGGAGAAAGGCAAGCTCGGCTTCCCCCGCTTGCGGCTTCCAGCCACGCCTATGCGCGAAGCTGGCAGCAAGGGCTACGACCAACGCGACCAACCACATGCCGTAGTGGAACCCGAGCAGATCCAATCCGTACCAGGCCACGCCACAGAGGAACGTTGCCCCCAGCCCAGCCAGCCAGGGTGCGCCCGCTGTCTTAGGCAAGCGCGCCAAACCAATATCCAGCAGTGCGGCCATGGCCATCGCGCCAAGCAAGGTCATGGCAGTGGACAGCATCAGCAAAAGATTCTGCCGCGGCTCCGCAAAACCGGTGACCCCCAGATAGAACGGATTCTGTGTCACACTTGTTTCCAGGAGGGGCATGATTGCCCCGAGGGTGCTGCGCACGGCAAGCGTAAGCGGCATTGCCTGAGCAAACAAAACGGTTGCCAACAGCAGCGGTACTAGTACGCCTGCTGAGAGCGCGAGCAGGGACCGGACTTGGCGCAGGTGCCGCCACAGCAACAACAGCGAGAGCACGATGGCCGGTGGAAATTCCGGCTTCAGAAGAATACTGCCACCCAGAAGAAGGCCGACGACAAAGAGCTTGCTGCGGCTGCCCGAGCGGTGCACACCCAGAATCGCCCACACCGCAGCCAACCATACGAAGGTTCCATGCACGGTCTCCTCGGAATACGGAGCCATGAAGCTGTAGTTGCCGATCGGGCTTACTTGCTGGAAAGCGTGAAAACCCAGGAAGGCAATGCCGGCGGCAAGCGCTGCTAACTCCGAGAAGGGAACGAAGATGGTATAGAGCAACGCTGTGTCGGCAAGAATGAACCCGAAGTTGGACAGGGCAACTGCCAAATAGCTCGGTCCAACCAAGCGGAACAGCGTCGCATGCAAGTACTGCGACAAAGGACCGTAGTAGTGTTGGATGTCGCGATACAGCACCTTGCCCTTGCTCAACTGCCAAGGGACATAGAGTTCCTCCGGAAAGTCGATGTTGATGTCGCCCCAGCAGCGCCAAGTCTGCGCCAAGAGGCCAACCGCCAACATCAGCAGAGCAGTCAGCGATAGGGAACGGAGCCAGCGGTGATTCATATTGTCTCTAGACTGACCAGCATGGGGCCTAACTCAGCTTGTGCGCGGCAGCTTGCAAACGCTCCACCCAGCCGTCCATACCCACACGCTTGGCCGTAGTCACGGCGTCATCCAATAGCGTCATCGCCTTCTTTGTCGTGGTCTTGCCACCACCGGTGAGCCAGTGCGCGTAGTCACGTGCGGCAAGGACCACCCACGGCCACGCGCCCATTTCCTCATTCTCGCGCAAGGCTCGCTCGAAGTGTGTTTTGGCTTCTATTTTTTGCCCGGCCGCGGCAGCCAACAGACCGAGGTAGCGCTCGAGATGTCCGAACGAGAGCATACTCGAACCGACCCCGGTGCAACGATCGCGGTAGGGCAAGAGGTCGGCATAAAGGACGGAGGCGCGCCGGCGATCTCCCAGGGCGTAGGCGGTGCTGGCGGCGAAAGCCATGAAGATGAACCAGGTCGTATCGTGCGGTACGTCGGCAAAGTCTTCGTGCGCAACGTCGTCGAAGATGGTGCGCGCTTCCTTGGGATCTCCCAGCTCCGTCAGCACATAGGCGAGGAACATTCGCCATGTCGGTACATTCGGATTCTGTTCCACGGCGGCACGTACCAGAGGTTCCACTTCGTCCAATCGCCCTTGCTCGACGCGCAGGAGTGTCATCTGTGCGGCGTACATCTGCATGACGTTAGGATGATCGGAAAGCTGGCCGACTCGGCACGTCTCCGCCGCTAGCCCCTCCGCCTCTTCTAGCTCCCCGCACAAGAGCGCCAGTGCCGTACGCAGCCGCAACGCCATCCACAGAAACAACGGCAACTGTGCCGCCTCGGCGTGCTCCACCAGGGTGACAAGCTGCCGGCGCACCTCGGGTATGGCTCCGAGTTCGAGCAGGTCGGTGACCTGCAGATAGCGCAGCATCAGCATTTGCTCGGTATCCACAACCCGTCCCAGCAGGGCCTCGATCTCGGCAATGCCCGCGCGCCAGTCCTCGCTGCGTTGCGGCCCCCGAAAGGCCCAGCGGGTATACTGCATGACCCATACGAGAGTCTCGATGTCGTCCAAGCGCCGCGCCATCGCCAGAGCCTCATTTGCCAATTGGGCGCGTCGCGACAGAGTCCCGGGAACGCTGCCCAGGGCATAGTCCAGATGCGCCAAGGCGAGCGCACGTAACGGGTGGTCACCGCTTCCGAGGCCTTGCACCGCTTCTTCCAACAGTTCGATCAGCAATGGGTCTGGCTGCCCGATTCGCTGATAGCCATGGCCGATACCGATGGCTGCACGGGCAAGCAGGTGGATGTTGCCCTGAGCGCGAGCCAAGCGGGCCACTTCTTTGAAGTTGGCCTCGGCGCGTGCAATGTGCCCGGCGACTTGCTCGGCCTTGGCTAGGTTCGCCAACGCATCTCCCACTTGTTCCGGATGCAAGCTTGGATGCTCCCGCACGACGCGTAGCACGGTTTGCCGATGGCTCACGGCTTCCTCGTAGGCAAACATGCGGTGGGCTCGATCGGCGGCTTGTTGCGCGTAGGAGATTGCCTTGGACGCTGCATCCGCCGTTCCCGCTAAGGAGAAATGGTGCGCAAGCTCCGCGGCGCCCGCAGCGTTGGCTTCTCCCCACACCGCAAGACGCTGATGAGTCTGCATGCGATGGCTTGGAGCAAGCCGTTGGTAGAAGACGTTTTGCAGCAGCGCGTGGACGAAAGCATAGCGGCCGCATACTTGTCCGTTGCTGAGAAGCATCGTACCGCTGCTCCGCAGCGCGTCGCCGCGTCTGGCCAGGCCTTCGCAAATGCGCTCCACATCGAGGATCTCACTCTCCAAGCAGAAGGTGACCGCAGCGGTAGAGAACTGCCAGCCGCAAACGCTGGCAGCTTCGAGAACGGCATTCTCTTCGGTGCTCAGGCGCAGAAAGCTTTTCTCGATCACCTCGCTCAAGCCCGCCGGCACAGGCGGCTCCGCGTGGGTGCTGTCGGTTCTCGCTTGCCATACGCCGTCCTGCTTCCGCAGGACATTTTGCGCCAGGAGATGATCCACCAAGTGCGTTACGAAAAGTGGATTGCCGTTACTGCCTCGGTAGACGAGCCGCTTTACCGCATCGTCTACTGGCCCGCCCAAGCGCGATTCGAGAAGTTGGCTGATGTCGGTAGAGGTGAGGTACAAGAGAGGCACATCGACACAGCGCGCAACTGTCTGCAGACGTTGTTTCACTTCCCGTAAGGGGTGGTTGGCAACGATGACCTCCACCGGCCGGTAGGTGCACAAAATAAGCAACCGTGCCGGCTGCCGGCGCTGACCGAGAAAGGACAGCAAAGTTGCCGTGGACGGATCGCTCCAGTGCAGATCCTCGAGTAGCAATCCGATTGGCGTGTCGGCACTGGCCAATTCCAACATGGTGGCGATTTCCCGCAGCATGCGCTCGCGTGTCGACCACCGCAGGTCGATTTGTAGGCGCGCACTGTCTTCTTCGCGCACCAGCCACGGCAACTGCACCAGCCATGTCGGTGCACACCGCCTCAGCGCGTCGCTGAAGGTGTTGGAGCCCGGGGCGCGCACGATGTCCTCCAAGGCTTCTAGAATCGGCCGGTATGCTTCGGTGCTGCCATACTCCTCCACACAGCGCCCGCGCCCCAGCAGCAGCGATGGTGTCGTCGCCTTGTGTGCTGCACCATCCGTGGGGCGCAGGGAGTCGACGAAGGCTTCCACCAGCGTAGTCTTGCCGATACCGGGCTCGCCGGTAACGAAGACGATCTGACGGCGACCGTGCAAGCTCTCGGCCCAGGCGTCCTTGAGCTGCTGCATGGGCAAGTCACGCCCTAGGGGAACCGGCGTTTGCGGCGTGATCGAGCCGATCGGCAGTGGAGCCTCGTTCGTGGCCTCGCCACTCGGCAGGTTCCGCTCGCAGCGCAAGTCGCCAATGAGACGGTACCCGCGGCGGTGCACGGTCTCGATCTGGCGCGGCTGGCGGGCATCGTCACCAAGCAAATCGCGCAGTTGCTTGATGGTAACTGTCAGCACGGCATCGCCGGCAAACGCATCCGGCCACACTGCGTCCAGCAGCTCCTTCTTGGTGACCAGCCGCCCGGCACTAAGAGCCAACTGCCGCAGTACCAAGAACGCTTTCGGCGCCAACGGTACGCGCTCCTGGCCAAGCCATAGACACTGATTTTCGAGGTCCAGGCGCGCCGACACGTTGCTCATCCCGAAAACCTCAGTTCAATTTGCCCGCGGCCTCGCAACGGCACTTGAGATGGCCTTCGAGACGCGGCCTGAACAGATGGCCGCTCCTCAGGCCGAACGGAACATTTGTTTACTGAGCCCAGCAACCGTTCGCGCTGAGGAGCCGCCTCCTGAGTAGCGAAGCGTATCGAAGGATTTTGGCGGCATCTCGAAGCGCGCGTCCAGTTGACGTCCACTCCAACTGAGGTTTTCGGGCTCATACCTCTAGCCTGCAAAGATCAGCGCCAAGAAGCAATCCCATCCGGGCAGTCCCGGCAGTACCAGG
>CAZGSN010000059.1:0-12492 GCA_964528465.1 uncultured Binatia bacterium (SeqCode) | reverse complement strand
AGCTTTGCAATGGGTCTAGGAGCAGCATGTGTAGGATAGGTGGGAGGCTTTGAAGCCGGGGCGCTAGCTTCGGTGGAGCCACCCTTGAAATACCACCCTTGTTGTTCTTGGGTTCTAACCGACGGCCTGTAAACCAGGTCCGGGACATTGCATGGTGGGTAGTTTGACTGGGGCGGTCGCCTCCGAAAGCGTAACGGAGGCGCGCGAAGGTCCCCTCAGGCTGAGTGGAAACCAGCCGTCGAGCGCAAAGGCATAAGGGGGCTTGACTGCGAGAGAGACATCTCGAGCAGGTGCGAAAGCAGGTCTTAGTGATCTGGTGGTTCCGTATGGAAGGGCCATCACTCAACGGATAAAAGGTACGCCGGGGATAACAGGCTTATCTCCCCCAAGAGTTCACATCGACGGGGAGGTTTGGCACCTCGATGTCGGCTCGTCACATCCTGGGGCTGGAGTAGGTCCCAAGGGTTCGGCTGTTCGCCGATTAAAGTGGCACGCGAGCTGGGTTCAGAACGTCGTGAGACAGTTCGGTCCCTATCCGCCGCGGGCGCAGAATACTTGAGGGGAGTTCTCCTTAGTACGAGAGGACCGGGAGGAACGCACCGCTAGTGTTCCGGTTGTGACGCCAGTCGCATCGCCGGGTAGCTATGTGCGGACGGGATAACCGCTGAAAGCATATAAGCGGGAAGCCCCCCCCAAGATAAGGTATTCCTGAGTCGTAAGACTCCTAAAGGCCCCTTGTAGACTACAAGGTTGATAGGCCGGGTGTGAAGGCGCAGTAATGCGTAGAGCTAACCGGTACTAATTGGCCGTGAGGCTTGACCACTTATTTACCGCTTCCAAGTGCTCTCCAACATTCCGTTTCCCGTATGCAATTGTGAAAGTTCAACGACTTCCGGTGTCTATTGCGGAGGTGTAACACCCGTTCCCATCCCGAACACGGCAGTTAAGCCCTCCAGCGCCGATGGTACTACTGGGTTGCTCAGTGGGAGAGTAGGACGCCGCCGGATTCTTTTAAAAAACAAGAAGGGGCTCAGCAACCGCTGAGCCCCTTCTGTGTTTTTAGCGACGGGCCGCAATCGGCCCGAATGTGGGATGGCCTAGTGCTTGTGCTCGATCTTCTTTCCGTAACTAACCTCTCCCTTGTCCACCCGCAGGGAAAAACCGCAATCCGGATTAATACAAACCCAGGCTTTGAAGAGAACCGAAGCCCCCTCTTGCCCATAATCGGACAGCGGAATTAAGATACCGCTGCTGCATTTTTGGCACTTTGGGAACTCCATCTCCGCCTCCTTCTCCAACCGGTCAAGAAACGCCTGCCCCGGACGTAGACAGCGAATCTATCGGAAGAAAATTGCAAAATCAAGGTAAAGTTGGTGGTTGCGGAGGTGCCCCCGCCGCGAATCGAACGCGGACCGCAGGTTCCGGAGACCTGTGTGATATCCTTTTCACCACGGGGGCAGCAGAGGCGAACCGGAAGAACGGCGCTCCTACCATGCGCCCAGGGGAGCGTCAACGTCGCCGCTGCGCCAGTTGGCCTCTGCGCGGCGTCGAGTTGCCCGCTTGGGTTGCGATTGGGCGAGGGGGCAGACAATGCGGCATAGAGACCCGCCGTCCATCTTACGCCAGCAACGTCTTTGCTGTTGGCCAAAGCCGATGCTGGATCCGAGAGCCGAGTTTGTTGACATCTAGGCGCCCTCTCAGTAACATCATCGCCTTTAGTGCGGCCGCTAGAGCTGCCTTCAGCACAACCGGCGATTGCCGGAAAGTACCGACGCTAGATGGGTTACCAGGCGTGGCGTGTTTGACCCTCGGGATTGCAGCGGCCTGCATTCCAACAGGTTCCTTTGAATCTACTTGGGTAGAAGGCGAAGAAGACATAGCGACCGAAGGAGATGGCTCTTTTGAGCAAGGCGTAATGATGGGCGGTAGCCAAGCTGGCAAGGCACCGGTCTTTGGAACCGGCAACCGAAGGTTCGAATCCTTCCCGCCCAGTTTGTCCCTAACCACCCGAACGGAATGAATCGGTGAAGAACGAAGTCAAGATATTTGCGGGCAACTCGAATTCAGCCTTGGCCGATTCCGTTTGCGCCTACCTCGAGATCAAGCGCGGCGCCGCCACAGTGCGGCGCTTCAGCGATGGCGAGGTGATGGTGGAGATCGAGGAAAACGTCCGCGGGGCTGACGTCTTCGTGATCCAATCCACATGCACGCCGGTAAACGACAACCTGATCGAACTGCTCCTGATGCTCGACGCCTTCCGTCGGGCCTCTGCTAAACGCATCACCGCGGTGGTTCCGTATTACGGATACGCGCGCCAGGATCGCAAGGTCGCCCCTCGTGTGCCGATCAGTGCCAAGGTGGTGGCCGACCTCATCACGACGTCGGGAGCTTCGCGTGTGCTCACCGTGGATCTCCACGCCGGGCAGATCCAAGGCTTCTTCAATATTCCCGTCGATAACCTCTTCGCAACTCCGGTGTTGCTCAAGTACATCCGGGAGCGGCTCAACCACGATCAGATTTCCGTGGTTTCTCCTGACGCCGGCGGCGTCGAACGCGCCCGTGCCTTCGCCAAGCGCTTAGACGCATCCCTCGCCATTATTGATAAGCGTCGCGCCCGTGCCAACGAGGTGGCGGAGATGAATATCGTGGGCGACGTCCGCGGCCGTACCGCTGTCCTAGTCGACGACATGGTCGATACCGCAGGCACCCTGGCCGCTGCTGCCAAAGCGTTGATTGATAACGGGGCGCGCGCGGTGTTTGCCTGTTGTACCCACCCGGTACTGTCTGGTACCGCTGTCGAGCGCGTGGAAGCATCGGTGCTGACCGAACTGATCGTCACCGATACGATCCCTCTCAACGAAAATGCACAGGCCAGCAGCAAGGTGCGCGTGCTCTCCGTTGCGCATATCCTCGGCGAAGCTATCAAACGTACCCACTACGAAGAATCCATCAGCTCGCTCTTTAGCGAGGCAACTAAATCTCAATAAGAGGCACGATTCATGGAACAAGTTGAGCTAGGCGTGGAGTTGCGATCGGAACGGGGCAAGGGCCCCGCCCGTCGTTTGCGAGTCCAGGGCAAGGGTCCCGGAGTGTTCTATGGTCCTAAACGTAGCGCGCTCCCCGTGGCTTTGGATTGCAAGGAATTCATGCAACGCATTTCGGTGCTCGAGGGATCCCACCTCATTCGCTTTCGTTCGCAGGCAGGCGAGCTGGCCGATAAGGTTTCCCTCGTCAAAGACGTCCAGTACCATCCGGTGACCGGAGCCTTCATCCATGCTGACTTCTACGAAGTCGATATGACGGTCAAAATCCGCGTGCACGTTCCCCTGCATTTCACCGGCAAAGCGGCCGGCATTGTCATGGGCGGCATCCTGCAGCCTGTGCGCCGTGAGGTCGAAGTGGAATGCTTGCCCGGCGATATCCCCGAGTTCATCGCCGTTGATGTGACCCCCCTCGCCATTCACGACGCCGTCCACGTGAGCCAATTGCAGGTTCCCAGCGGCGTCGAGGTTCTGTTCGATGATGACTTTGCCGTCGTCACCGTGCTCTCCCCGACGGTCGAAGAGGCCAAGGGTGGTGAGGCTGCTGCCGAGGGCGCCGCAGCTCCTGCAGAAGCCGCCAAAGGTACGGCCAAGGCAGCGGCGAAAGCCGAAGAGAAGAAGGGATAGAACACCCAGCGCGAATGCGCGTGATTGTTGGTCTCGGCAACCCCGGTGCACGCTACGCGAATACTCGCCACAACGTCGGCTTCTTGGTCGTCGACGAACTGGCGCGGCGTGTCGGCGTGTCGCTTCAAACTTCGCCGGTCAGCCGTTTCGCCAACACCACCGTCTGTGGCAGTCCGGTACTCTTGATGCAGCCTCAAACTTTCATGAATCGCAGCGGCCAAGCGCTATTGGCCCTGGAGACACAATCTCCAGCGGACGCGTTGATCGTGATTCACGACGACCTGGACCTAGAGCGCGGCAGTGTACGCGTCAAACAGGGCGGAGGTTGTGCTGGGCATCGTGGTTTGCTGTCGATCGCCGAGCATGTGGGGACGGAATTTACCCGTGTTCGCATCGGGATCGGGCGGCCGAACCAACCGGCTGCTGTCGTCGACTTTGTTCTCGGCGACTTTGATGTATCCGAAATGGCTATGCGAGATGCGACGATTGCTGCCGCGGTCGACGCGGTCGAATGTATTCTCGAACAAGGAGCGAGCGCAGCGATGAACCGCTACAACGTCCGCCTCAAGCTCGAGAACAATGCCGCGGAAAGATTCACAGGGAGGAACTAATGTACAAGTACGAAACGCTCTTTGTCCTGCAGTCGGAGCTTGGTGAGGCGCAGGTGAAAGAAGTCATCGAACGCACTCGCAAGCTCATCGAATCCATGCAAGGGACGATTGACGAAGTGCAGGAATGGGGCGTGCGCGAGCTGGCTTACCCAATCCAAAAGCAGTTCCGAGGCATCTACACCCTGCTGCGCTACACCTCGCCTCCGGCAGTGGTGCAAGAAGTGGAGCGCAATTTCAAGATTCTGGACGACGTCCTGCGCTTCGTCTCCGTGCGCATGCCGGAGCCCAAGAAGATCGACCGCCGTACACGCAAGAAACAGGGACGCGCCGCGGCTGCTGCCGCTGCCGAAACCATCCAGCAAGCAGCCCAAGGGGAGTAAATCATGGCGTTCAGTAAGCCTCGAAACGTAAAGAGCGGCGGCAGGGGATCGAAGCAGGTTACCGACGACAAGACGGCCTTCCGTCGTCGCGGGCCAGCTCGTCGCAAGGTTTGTCGCTTCTGTGCCGACAAGGAAGCCACCATCGATTTCAAAGATGCGCGCTCGCTTTCCAACTTCGTTACGGAACGGGGGAAAATTGTCCCCAGCCGCATCACCGGAAACTGCGCCCGTCATCAGCGCTTGCTGACGACTGCGGTCAAACGCGCGCGCACCGTGGCGCTGCTGCCGTTTGCCCATACCGCTGTGTGACGGATGAAAGTGTGCGGCCAGCCAAGCTTGGGAGTTAGCATCCGGCAGGCCGCCCGCTCTTCCTCTGTCGCTAACCCGTGCCCATGAACGACCTGTCTCGTACCGGGCTCGCTGCGCTCGCATCCGCATGCCTCTACCTTGCGGGAGCTTGGCTGGCACCACTGGCAGCTCCCTTCCTGATGATCGCACCGCTTCCTGGTTTGGTGGTTGCCAGTCGTTGCGAGTATCCTTTCTGTATCTTGTGGTGCCTGCTGAGCGCCGTCCTCCTAACACTGGTGATCGGTATTGGTGGCGCCGCCGGTTTCGTGGTGGCTCTGGGCGTTCCCTCGTTAGCCATGGGGTTTGGCTTGCGTCATTGGTGGTCGTTCGAACGTACTGCATTGGTTGGCATTGCCTGTTGGACGCTAGCCATGCTCGCTACTTCGTGGCTGGCGTTCGGCGACTTTTCCGCCGTCGTTGCCGCCGCTCGCGAGCAGCTTTCGCATAGCCTCGAAGTGGCGATATCCACGTCGGGCTCCTGGAGCGGCGCCGATAATTCTGTTGCTGTAAGCGAAACCGAACGGCAGGCCCTAGTCGACGGCTTGATTCAGATGTTGCCGTCTCTAGTTGTGCTTACCGGTGCCTTCTTGGTCTTGGCGAACCTAGTGACCGTGCGGCGCATTGCCGGTGCTTGCAGCGATGTCGACTTACGTATGTGGCGCACTCCCGATGCTCTGATTTGGGGCCTGATCGGCAGCGGTGCCTTCGCCATGTTCTTCCCCGGTGAGGGCTTGGCTACGATGGCCTGCAACGTCGTCGTCATTTTGCTGGGCGGGTATTTCTGTCAGGGCTTGGCCATTGTCAGTTACTATTTTGATCGCTACCGACTGCCGCGCGGCTTACAGGTGGCCAGCTATCTGTTGATTGCATTGCAGCACGTGGTTACCGCCGCGGTGCTGGCGTTGGGTGTGTTCGACTTGTGGGGGAACTTTCGTCGACTGGGAGTCGGCTCCACCAGCGTTCCGCTCGATTCCAATAGCGACTAACGAGGAGAGTACGAAACATGGAAGTTATCTTGCGCGAAGAAGTTCCGCATCTTGGTGCCGTTGGCGATGTGGTGAAAGTGAAGCCGGGTTACGCCCGCAACTACCTCTTGCCGCGTGGCCTCGCCGCCGTTGCCGATCGTCGCAACATTGGCGTGCTCGAACACCAAAAGCGCATGCTCGCGGAAAAGCGGGAGCGTGACCGCAAGACGGCCGAGAGCATGGCGCAGAAGCTCGCCAACCTGCGCGTGATCATCAAGGCGCGCGCCGGCGAAGAGGGCAAGCTGTTCGGATCGGTCACCAATCTCGATATCGAGCGTGAGCTGACCACCATGGGCTTTGCGGTGGAACGCCGCCGCATCCGCCTTGCCGATCCGATCAAGATACTGGGAGAGCACAGCGCTCCGGTGAGCCTCGGCAACGGCGTGGAAGCACACCTGACCATCGTCGTCGAAGCTGGGGAATAAGTTGCTCCGCTGCTTCTTGTAGGATGCGGTGGGTCAAGCGCGACTCGCCGCAATCCGCTCCGTTGCGATTGCGCTCGCGTTCCTAGCTACCCTTGATTCTTCAACTGCGCGAGTGTTTGCCGAAAGGCTGCCAAGCTATGCCAAGCGAGAAAGCAAAAGAGAATAAGACCCTGGTGGCGCAATGCGCGGCCTGCGGCAGTACCGTTTCCGCCGAGCTGATCCAAGGTGTCCGTGTACAACGCGGCCCCCGCGCCAGCACCATCCCCGTCTGCGACCCGTGCCGTAAGAAGGGGTGGCGCCCTCCCGCGGAAGAAACGTCCTCCAGCCCAGCTTGAACCCGCCATTCGAGGATCTTCACCCCGCCGCGCAATAGCCTTCGCGGTTTGCGCCGACAGCGCTTCGAAAATCCATATACCTCGCTCCCAGGTTCTCTGCCTGAGAACGCAGTTCCTTGAGGCTCCGCCTCGCATGTTGCCCCGAGTGCCCTCGGCTAATGTGGGCATGCCGGGCCGCCTCGAAGTTGAGATGGGTTGGCCTTAACAGCAGAAGGCAGAGCCTCTAACCCTTGGCATTCCTAGGCAGAAGCGGCTTTGCACGCCAAATCGACTAGGCAGGCAATCCAACTGATGCGCCGCGGGGGGGCCGCGTCTCCACTGCTTACAAACATTGAGGATTTGTCCTTGGAGAGGGGCTGCCTCGCATCTGACGGAAACGCGAATTGGCGGGCAAAGCCGGCAGAGGCTGGGAACAGGTGGAGGCAGAGAGCCTGGGAACGAGCTGCGGCTGTTTCCCTGACGGCCTCTCGTACAAAGCTTCGGTGCCCTGCCAACAACCTTCCGCTGGTCGAACGTCCGGATTCAGCGACTCGAAGGCCGCACAACGCCGAGCTGTGTGATCAGCAGTGCCGCTCCGGTCATGGTGAGGCCCTTGAGGAAGAACGAGAGCTGAATCTGCCGCATGCGCGCGTCGGGATCGCTAACCATGGCAACACCGTGCACCGTGATTGTTACGGGAATTAGGAACAAGACGATGAGCCAAGCGCCGAGTCTTGGGTAGCGATTGCTCAACACCAAGGCCGCTCCCAAAAGCTCGACGGCACCCGAAATGAGTACCCAGAACGAACGGAAGGGAATCGCCTCCGGCATCAACGCGGCGTAACTCTCGACGTCGGTGAAATGCGTGATCCCTGAGAGAAAGAAGATCAGGGTGAAGAGCACCCGCCCGGCGATGCCAATGCCAGGATGAATCACCGTCAGGTCGTCTTGAACCTGCTCGCCCATGTGTTCCTCCGTTTCGCTTCTAACTCTTCCGAAAGGCTTGATGGCCCCAGAGCCATTGGTCTCGCCAAACTTCCACGAAGCCACGGGCGGCTAGGCGGTCGAAGGTGGGGGCGAAGTCAGTGACGATGTGCTGCGGATAATTGGCGTCGACTTCGGCAGCAAAGCGACCGAAGAGAATTCCCCCCACTGCCATGGCATCGGCAATTACGTCGACGGTGGCCACCGGATCGACGAGGTGCTCCCATACGTCCATCGCGGTCACGAAATCGTAGGCCGAGGATGGCAGCGGCTCCTTCTTTAGATCAATCAAACGGCACGCCATCTCGCGCCGCCGCAGACGCCAATCGGCAAAGCCCAGTAAGCTGCTGCTGATGTCGGCGAGGCTGACCTCGAAACCTGCTTGCGCAAACAAGATCCCCGCAGAGCCCACGCCAGCGCCGAAATCCAGGTAGCGCCGGCAACCTCGCTGCTGTGCCAAGTCTCTGCCAACCATGTAGGCCAGCGGCGACATGTCATCGACCAGCGTGTGCCACCAAATTAGCTCGAAGATGTAGGCCTCGGTGCCGTCGTAGAATTTCTCGACGGCATTGCGGTCGGCGGCGTCAGCGCCGCGGGCTTGCCACTCCAGCTTGACCGCTTCCACCGCACCGCGACAGCGCTTTTCAATGTCTTCCAGGCTGTGCGCGTGGCCAAGGTACCCGCGGATCTCTTCCAGAAGGCTGCTCTTCAAATCGACAGTTCCCGGCAAGGATAAGGCTTGCATCCAACCCGAGGCATACGCAGCAAGCTCGCGCTGCTGCCGGCTCCACAGGTCGCTGCCGCTCACACCGCTCTCTTCACCAGATTTCCACAGGCCCCTAAGACGATCGGGAAGCAACTCCCCAACATATTGGCGACTCATGATGTTCGCACCTTGGCTGCGCGTAGCCGCTCAAGCAAGCCACCTGCAAAGTAGCCGAAGCGGTAACGCCGTGGTGTGAGGTGCGGCCCCGCAAGTGAGGGCTGCGCGGGTCGAGTCGCCTCGGCGCGCCGCTTCTCTCTTCGCGATCAATCGCCCTTTTGTGCAACCTTCTTGATGACCGGCAGGCCGGCCAAAGGTCGCAGTCTGTCCTGCGAGCGGGTTCACTACCGTAGCCGGGGCCACTGCGGCACCGCCTGAAGCAGCGAAGACCTCGACGCCGACCGTGAGCGAAGTCGTGGCCGTTCACATGAAGGCAGTGGCGAGATTGCCGTTGTTGAGTGCGCCCGGAATGAGCAGCGTCGGCGACCTCTGATGTCTCTGCCGAGGACCGTGCACTCTAATCGTCGGTGGCTTCCTCGGCGAACTCGATGCCGTCATAAACCTCTGCAAGCGGCAGCTCGGCTTCGATTTCGGGGAGTGCAAGTATGGTCGTCAGGCCATGGTGAACTTCACGGACGAAGCCCTGTTGCGTCCGCCTGTAGACGACTACGGCGGCCGTCTCTGTTTCGATCAGCACATAGACCGCAAGGGAAGGAATCGTCTGATAGACATCTTTCTTCTCGCCTTCATCGACGCGCCGGGTGTGGCGGGAAAGGACCTCGATCAAGACCGCCGGTTCGTCTTGAAACGAGTCGGTCTGCGGGTTGGGTCGACAGATCACGGAAACGTCGGGGTAGTAGAATCGTACCTGCGACGGCAGCCGAACACGGATCTTGGTGTCGGAGTTGAATGGGCGGCAGCGGTGGTGGTGAAGGCGGGCATGCAAGCACCCAAGCACGTTGCTGGCGATGAGGTTGTGTGCGTTGCTCCCTCCTGCCATCGCGTGCACGACGCCACCCAGGTACTCGTGCTTGATGGGTGAAACCAGTTCTGCCGAGAGGTAGTCCTCAACCGATACCAGCGCGAGCTTCTTTGCGACCGTCACGCGCAAATCCTACTCGGGCAAAGTCGGTGCTTCAAGCCAAGCAACCCTTGTGACTGTCTCGAAACCCTGGCTGGGGCTTGGGGCTGGAGGCTGGGGACTGGTGAAACCCGAGCAAACCCAAGCCACCAGCCCCGAGCCCCGCAGCCTAGTCTTGAGACAACCGGCCGCGATGTTTTTGACTGTAGAGGTGCGGACGGTTAGGAGGGGGCGGCCGCTGCTAGGAGCCGTCTCTCCGAGAATCGGGTTCCGCCGCGTCAGAAGAACAGGGAAATGAGCAAAGCGTTAGAGGGAATTCGGGTCGTCGACCTGACTCGGGTGATTGCCGGCCCGTTTGCGACGGCAATGCTCGGCGACTTGGGTGCCGACATCTTGAAGATCGAGCTGCCCGGTCGCAGCGACGATGGCCGTTACGGCTATCCGTTGGTCGAGGGAGTGCCCGTAGCCTTCAAGGCGCTGAACCGGAACAAGCGCGGCATAACACTAGATGTGCGAAAGCCGCGGGGAGCCAAGCTGCTACGCCGTCTGGTACGTGATGCCGATATTGTCGTGGAGAACTTCTCGGCGGGAACGATGGACCGCTGGGGCCTTGGGTACTCGAATCTGTCGGCGATCAATCCCCGGCTCATCTATGCAGCCTTGTCCGGGTTCGGCCAAACGGGCCCATATAAGGATAGGACCTCCTACGACATAATCGCCCAGGCGATCGGCGGTTTGATGGCGATCACGGGGTTCAAGGATGGCCCTCCAATTCGCGGGGGCGGCTCGCTGGGAGATTTTATTGGGGGCGTGTTCTTGACCGTGGGAATCCTTGCCGCCTTGCACCATCGCGAGCGCACCGGGGAGGGCCAGCTCGTCGATATCTCCAATATGGATGCGGTTGCCACGGTGACCGATAACCTTGCTACTGTCTTGGCAATGACCGGCAGCATTCCTGCACGCAACGGCAATCGCCACCCCTACACGGCGCCCTACGATTGTTATCAGGCGAAGGACGGGTACTTGGTGATTGGTGTCGGCAACAGCCAACTGTTCCGGTCCCTGATGACGGCAATGGGTTGTGAGGAGCTGGGGCGCGACCCTCGCTTCAAGTCCCCTGCGGCACGTTTGGAGCGCCACGACGAGGTCAACCAACTAGTGACGGCCTGGGTTCGAGAACGCAGCGTGGCCGAAGTTATGCAGGCTCTTGGCCCGCAAGGGGCCAATGTGCCCTGTGCTCCGGTGATGGGCGTTGGCGGCCTGCTCACCGACCCTCAGATGCAGGCTCGCCAAATGGTGGTTGAACTTCCCGATGCCAAGCTCGGCAAGGTTCCGGTCATGGGCTCCCCCTTCAAATTGTCGAAGGCCGAGCCTGAGATTAGGTTCTTGGGGCCAGACCTGGGACAACACAACAAAGAAGTCTATTGTGGCGAGCTTGGACTGACGGAAGCCGAGCTGGCAGAACTCACAGCCGACGGAGTCGTTTGAGAAGAGGACTATGGAATTACCGATTATCCAGAAGCTGAAGAAGGAACTGGCCGACCTGCAGCACGAGCTGACCCACAAGATTCCAAAGGATCTTCAGGAAG
Organism: uncultured Binatia bacterium (SeqCode); assembly: GCA_964528465.1. Classification (GTDB taxonomy): domain Bacteria; phylum Desulfobacterota; class Binatia; order HRBIN30; family HRBIN30; genus CAZGSN01. The sequence continues at coordinate 1,304 of CAZGSN010000059.1, read as the reverse complement.
CAGCGGCACATGGCGACTTGAGCGAAAACGCCGAGTACGATGCAGCCAAACACCGCCAGGACTTCGTGCGCGCTCGTATCGGGCAGATCCAAGGCCGCGTGCGCGAGCTGTCTCTCTACAACATTCACTCTATTCCGGAGGGTGTGGTGGCCTACGGCAGCCGGGTAACCGTCGAAGATCTCGATGCAGGCGAGTCGCAGGTGTTTGAGATTGTCTTCCCCGAAGAGGTTGACGCCAGTGCCGGCATGATCTCCCTGAGTTCACCCCTGGGGCGCGCCCTGCTGAGTAAATCTGTAGGCGACGAGGTCGAGGTACAGACCCCCCGCGGCAAGCGCACCTATGAGATCAAGGAGCTTCTAACCTTCCACGCCAAGGGCCAGTCCTAGCCGTAAGCTTGCGGCGCGGCGCGGGGCTATGCTAGACAGCCGCGCAGTTTTGGCCGCTAAGAAGAAGTGGGCCGTGTGCCCACTTTTTCATTTTTGGAACGTAGAAATTAAAGAAGGATGCAGGGGTCAGTCATAGAGCGCGTCTGGCAGCTCGCTGAGCCTCTCGCCGCAAGCGAAGGTATGGAGGTCGTAGACATCGACTACCGCCGCGAAGGCCGTGGCATGATGCTGAGGCTTTACCTCGATAAGGCGGGCGGGAGCGGTGGAGTTACCCTCGACGAGCTGGCCAGTGTGAATCGCCAGTTGGGTGATTTGCTAGACGTGCATGAGGCCGTACCGGGCTCGTATCTCTTGGAGGTGTCCTCTCCGGGAGTGAACCGGCGCTTACGCAAGCCGGAGCATTTTCAGCGGTACGTCGGCAAGTTGATTCGTGTGCGTCTGGCGCTTCCCCGGGAAGGCCGGCGCAATTTTCTTGGGACACTCAAGGAAGTTGCGAGTGACGGTATCACCGTGAGCGAGGACAATGGTGATCATTTCGTGTCGTTCCGCGAGATCGCGCAAGCGAGCTACGAGGCGGAAGGTGAGTGACCTCAGGAGGTAGTATGCAGCCCGAGCTTAGCCGTGTGATTGAACAAGTCAGCAAAGAGAAGGGGATTGATCGGGCCATTGTGGTGAGCGCAATCGAGCAGGCCATGCTGTCTGCTGCCCGTAAGATGGTGGCGCCCACGGCGCATCTGGAAGCCAAGTTCAACCCCGACATCGGCGAGGTAGAGTTGTTTCGCATCCTAACCGTAGCGGAAGCCGTCTCCGATCCGGAGGTGGAAGTTGGGCTCGACGATGCGCGCAACAATCTAGACCCGGAAGCCCAAGTTGGCGACGAACTCCTGGAAAAGCTCGACCAGAGCTACGGGCGTATCG
>CAZGSN010000058.1:0-2217 GCA_964528465.1 uncultured Binatia bacterium (SeqCode) | reverse complement strand
CCTGCGCGGCCTGCTCAATCGAGCGGGGACCATCGGTACGTATCGGCTATCTGATCGAGAGAACTTGGTTGCGGCCAAGAGGCCGCGCTACGCGGCGTCGAAGGGGCGTCTCCATTGCTTGTAAACATTGATGAATCTGAGATGGAGACGGGCCGCCCTCGGCCCGCGTCTGGTGTAGGAACGATTTAGCGTGCAAGGCCCGAAAATGCGGGAGAGGGGCCGCTTGGAGGCACCGATCTTTAACCGACCGGCATTGGGGCAAAGCCGGTTGCGGCGCAGCATCCTTGACCAAGGGGGTCTTGCCGGTAGGATGCGCGGCTCGCAAACAGGAGTCGCATGAACCCGATCGTTGAGACCAGTTTTGGAAAGCTCGAGGGACGCGAAGAAGACGGGATTCGTGTTTTCCGCGGTGTCCCGTACGCTACCGGCGTAAGCGGGAAGCGGCGTTGGTGTCCGCCGCAGCGGGTTTCGTCTTGGCCGGGCGTACGTTCGGCGGCGAGCTTTGGGACCGCCGCATTGCAGAACTCCAGCATGCTCGGACCGATGTTGGGCTTGGACTCCCGCAACACCGGCGAAGAGTGTTTGTATCTCAACGTTTGGACACCAGCCTGCGACGGCGCACGGCGGCCGGTTATGGTGTGGATTCACGGTGGCGCGTACACCATCGGCTCTGGGGCGCAGACAATGTACCACGGTGAAGTGCTCGCGCGCCGCGGCGATGTCGTGGTGGTGACGATCAACTATCGTCTTGGCGCCTTTGGCTTCCTCCATCTCAACGAAGTCACCAACGGCCACATCCCGGCTAGCGGCAATGAAGGGTTGCTCGACCAGATTGCCGCTTTGGAATGGGTTCGTGACGAGATTGCAGCCTTTGGCGGAGATCCAGATAGGGTCACCGTCTTCGGCGAGTCGGCAGGAGCGTTTAGCGTATCCACGCTGCTTGGTACGCCGCGAGCTCAGGGGCTGTTTTCTGGCGCCATCATGCAAAGTGGCGCGACAAACTTCGTCGCTCCGAGCGCGCGTGCCAACCATGTTGCCGAGACGCTGCTGCACGAATTGGGATTGACGGTGAGCGACGCGGGGCGGCTGTATGACGTCCCAGCCGCGGATCTACTCGCCGCACAGCAACGGACTCTGCTGGCTAATCAGAATAAGCGCCATCCCCTGCCCTTTGCGCCGGCGCTGGATGGTGTCGTGCTACCCGAGCATCCGCTGGAAGCAATTGCCAAGGGAATGTCGAAATCGGTCACGGTGCTGACGGGAACCAACCTCGAGGAAATGAAGCTCTTCGGTTTGATGGATGTGAAGGCACGTTCTCTCGATGATGCCGCCTTGCTGGCGCGCTGTGCCAGGGTGTTGCCGGGGAGAGATGCGCATGGGGTGGAGCACAGCGTGAGTGCCGTAGCCACCTACCGTGAAGCGCGGGCAGCTCGTGGCCAAAGCGTGGAGCCACCGGAACTGTGGTTCGCCATCGATTCGGATCGGTTATTTCGCCACCCGGCCATGCAGTTGGCAGAGATCCAGGCCCGCCATCAACCGCATACCTATGCCTACTTGTTCACCTGGCGCTCGCCATTTCTCGAAGGGGCTCTGGGATCCTGTCACGCACTGGAGGTTCCTTTCGTGTTCGGCACCCACCGCCATCGCATGATTGGGCGCTTTGCCGGAAGAGGGCCGGCTGCCGATCGCCTGGGGGACAGCATGCAGGACTGCTGGATCTCCTTTGCGCACAGCGGGCAACCTGGCCGGATTGGATACGAAGGATGGGAGGCCTATGAGCCAAACCGACGGGCGACCATGATCTTCGATGCCGAGAACCGCATGGAGGAAGCCCCCTACGAAACCGAGCGCGCCTTCTGGTCGACGGTCGAGTAGACAATCCCGCCGTGGCGCGCCGGCAATAGTCCTTGATCCGGCGCTAACGTCCACTCTGCCCTCGCTGGACGGCTAATCGCGGGGGAAATCGTTTGGAACCGCGGATGGACGCGGATAGACGCAGATTGCTTGCGAAATAGATCAACACCAAGAATCACAAGACTGTGGACGGACAATCTCAAGACATTTCTCCTTCTGCTCTTGCAGCTCTTGCCTGTATCCGCGTTCATCCGTGTAACAAACGTCCCGATTCTTGTCGGCGAGCGCAAATTTGGGATGCCTTCACATCCCCCCAAAGAAGCCAAAGCCGAGCCGCAAAGGTGGGAAGAGAACAAGAAGAAC
>CAZGSN010000057.1:0-12076 GCA_964528465.1 uncultured Binatia bacterium (SeqCode) | reverse complement strand
CCGAGAGCCACTCGTCCGATACCGTTAGGTCCACCTGCACCAAGCCCCCGGCCGGTGTGTAGCGGAGAGCATTGGAGACTAGGTTTGAAAGAGCCCACATCAGCTTCGTCGCATCACCGAGGATCGGGGTCACCGGGCTAGCAGAGCCCGCTTCTAGCCGCACTCCTTTGTCGCGCGCCTGAGGTGCAAAGATGCGCAGGACGCGCGACACGATATCGGGAACATCCACCGGAGCACGCTCGAGGGCAATGGTCATGGCTCGCATACGGGATAGGTCGAGCAGGCGTTTGCCGAGATCCTGCAGACGCAGCACGTCTTCCCGTATGGTTTCGAGCAGCTCGCGTGCGTCGCTTCCCAGATTTGTCACCTGTTGGGCGAGAAGCTCCTGCGCGAGTCCCAGCGACGTCAGCGGTGTCCCCATCTCGTGCGAAAGGGTCGCCACCAAAGCTTCGCGCCGTGCCTCCTGGTCGCGCAGGTAGGTCACATCTTGCAGCGCCAGGATCCAACCCGCATCCAACCCGTCACGAGAATGGAACGGCGTGGGACGCAGCAGAAAATAGTGGTCGCGTCCGCGCAGGAAGAGAGCGATTTCCACTCGTTCTGCCTCGTGCTCGGGATGAGCTTGAAACTCGTGCAGCGCGGCGCGCAGGCGCAGGTAGTGTGGATGCGTGGCACCGAGGTCGTCGAAGTGGTGCCCCAGGGCGGCGTGGCGATCGACCTCCAGAATGGCGCAGGCCACTTCGTTGACGTGAACGACGATGCCCGCAGGGTCGATGACGATCAGGCCGTCCTCGCTGGCCTCCAAAATCGCCTCAGTCTTTGCCTTCTCTTCCAGGACGACGTCGATCTGCCCGCGTTCGATCGCTACGGCGGCTAGGCGTGCCAGGGTATCCAGTAGATGGCGCTGCTCGAGTGCCAGTGGCAGCTTTCCGGTTGGTAGGAGAGCGAGCGTTCCCACCACGCCGCGGGCCGTCGGCAGAGGGACGAACATCCAGGGGCTTGCCCCCAAAGTATTGCTGCCACGGCCTGCCGGCTGGTTGTGTTCGTAAACCCAGGTTGCTGCCGCACGCTCCGACTCACCGATCGTTGCATCGACCGGGTGGATTGCGCGCAAGGCAAGGGCACCGGAGCTGGGAAGGTGCAGGGCTACCTTGGCGTGAAGCTGTTCCGCCACTTGCTGGACGATGATCGGTGCCAGGTCGTCCACACCGGTTGCCGCGGCGAGTTGGCGGCTGAAGGAGTACAGTGCCGCCGTTCCTGCTTCCCGGCGGCGTGCCGCCCGAGCCTGGTTGCGAATTCGCGATGTCAGGTGGCTGGTCATGACTGCCGCCACCAGAAACACGAACAGCGAAAGCACGTCTTGCGGGTTGGTGACGTTGAGGGAGTAGAGCGGATCGATGAAGAAAAGGTCGTACACCAGCAAGCTAGCAAGCGCCGCAGCAATGGACGGACCCAATCCCCCGATGACGGCACTGAACAACACTCCCGTCAGAAAGACCAAAGAATAATCCGTCAAGGACAGCACACGCCGCAGCAGCTCGGCGACCATGCCGGCTGTCACGACGCAAGCGAGAGCCCCGAGATAACGAGCCAACGATGTCCGGCGCGGCATGGTTGGCTCGCTCGGCAGGCCATCGCCCTTGTCAGGTTCTCCAGAGATGATCCGCACGTCAATGTTGCCGCTCCGTCGCAGGACATCGTGTACGGGCGAACGGCGCAGCAGTTCCTGCCACCAAGCACGCGCAGGCTTGCCGAGAACAATCTCGGTGACATTGCGGTGCTGGGCGTAGCGGATCAACTCCGAGGCGATGTTGTCACCGGGAAGGCTCACCGCTTCCCCGCCGAGCCGTTCCGCGAGCTGGAGGACCTTGCCGACGCGTTCACGTGTCGCTTCCGGTAGCCGATGAAAGTTGGCGGTCTCGACGAAGACAGCCAGCCACGGGGCGCGGCGGCGACCTGCCAGGCGGCACGCGGAACGAACCAAGCGGTCGGCGAGAGGCCCACTACTGATGGCCACTAGGATCCGTTCCGCCACCGGCCACACGTCGGCTACAGCGTGGGCTTGCATGTAGACCCGCATCTGTTCGTCCACGCGTTCGGCGATGTGGCGTAGGGCCAGCTCACGCAGAGCCGTCAGATTTCCCGGCCGGAAGTAGTTGCGAATGGCTCGTTCTGCAGCCTCGGGCAAATATACTTTCCCTTCTCGCAGCCTCTGCAAGAGATCTTCTGGGCTCAGATCGACCAGCTTGAGTTCATCGGCGCGTGCGACGAATTTGTCGGGAACGGTCTCGTGGATTCGAATCCCCGTGATCTGGGCGACGACATCGTTCAAGCTTTCCAGGTGTTGGATATTTACGGTGGTCAGTACGTCGATGCCTGCGTCGAGCAGCTCCTCGATATCGCCGTAGCGCTTGGCGTGCCGGCTCCCTGGTGCGTTGGTGTGCGCTAGCTCGTCGACCAGCACCAACTGCGGCCGCCGGGCAAGGACTGCATCCAGGTCCATCTCTTCCAATTGTGCGCCGTGATACTCCATGCGACGGCGCGGGAGGACCTCGAGTCCATGCAAGAGCGCCTGTGTCTCTGAGCGACCGTGGGTTTCAACGATGCCGACGACGACGTCGACGCCCTCGCGTCGGCGTTCCTGCGCACTCGCCAGCATGGCGTAGGTTTTTCCCACACCGGGCGCCGCACCGACGAAAATCTTCAGACGACTGCGCACCTCCTGGGCAGCAGTCTGCAAGAGTGCCTCCGGTAAGGGGCGCCGTTCCGTATCGGCAGGGTTACCCACGTACGAGTGCCTATACCGTCTTGTTTACGGTGTGGACAGCTCTGCCAAAGCCAGGTTGAGGTGCAACACGTTGACGCGCGGCTCGCCGAGGAAACCGTATTGACGCGATTCGATATGGGCAATCACCAGCCGCCGAACCTGCAAGGGGTCGAGGCCGCGGCGGCGCGCGACGCGGGAGACCTGGTAAAACGCCGCTGCCGGGCTGATATGTGGATCAAGGCCACTCCCCGAAGCCGTGATCAGATCGACGGGGATGGGGCCGAGTTGTTCCGCGTCGGCCTCGCGCAGGGCCGTGCTACGACCTCGCACCACATCGAGCCATGCGTTGTTCAACGGGCCGAGGTTCGATCCTGCCGATGCCGTTGCATTGTACGGTCCGGGTGAGGTGGCGGAGGGGCGGCCCCAAAAGAGATCCGGGGCATCGAAGGGCTGGCCAATCAGGGAAGAGCCGATGATCTTGCCCTGCTTACGCAGCAAGCTGCCTGCCGCCTGATCCGGGAACAGGGCTTGCCCCAAGCCTGTTACCGCCAAGGGATAGAGGACTCCGGTAATGGTGCTCATTGCCGCCAGCAGAACCAGCGCGGCGCGTAACTCTTTCATGTTGTGCCTCTTTCTCCGTCTCAGGCCTTAGGCGAGGCCAAGCGCGACGAGAACCATGTCGATGGCCTTGATCCCCGCGAAGGGTGCGATCACGCCACCGAGTCCGTAGATGAGGAGGTTGTCGCGCAGTAGCCGTGCGGCCGGCACGGAGCGATAGCGCACACCTCGCAAGGCGAGCGGGATCAGCGCGACGATGATGAGAGCATTGAAGATCACCGCCGACAGGATGGCGCTGTGTGGCGTGGCCAGCCCCAAGACGTTCAACCGTCCCAGCACCGGATAGGTGCCCACAAACGCGGCAGGGAGGATGGCAAAGTATTTGGCCAGGTCGTTGGAAATACTGAACGTCGTCAGGGCACCCCGCGTCATCAGGAGTTGCTTACCGATCTCGACGATCTCGATCAGCTTGGTGGGATTGGAATCGAGATCGACCATGTTGCCGGCCTCCTTGGCAGCTTGCGTTCCGGTGTTCATGGCTACCGCCACGTCGGCTTGCGCCAGGGCCGGCGCATCGTTGGTGCCGTCGCCTGTCATGGCCACGAGGCGCCCCCCTTTCTGGTACTCGCGAATCAAGTCGAGCTTGCGTTCGGGAGTAGCCTGGGCCAGGAAGTCATCGACGCCCGCTTCCGCGGCGATGGCCGCGGCGGTCAGTGGATTGTCTCCTGTGATCATGACCGTTTGGATACCCATGCGGCGCAACTCCGCGAAGCGATCACGGATCCTGGTTTTGACGACATCCTTGAGCTCGATGACGCCGAGCACGCGCTCTCCTTCTGCCACTACCAGCGGTGTTCCTCCGTCCCGGCCAACCCGGTCGACGATGGATCGTACCGCAACCGGAAAGCGCCCGCGCAGGCCAACCACGTACTCCTCGATCGCGTCGGACGCACCCTTGCGGAGCTGTCGCTGCGGCAGGTCGAGACCGCTCATTCGGGTATGGGCGGAAAACGGTATCACGTTCCCTGCCGATACGTCGGCAGTGCGCTCGCTGAGCCCGTGTTTCTCCATGGCAAGCGCCACAATGCTGCGTCCTTCCGGTGTCGTGTCGGCCAGCGACGCAAGTTGGGCAGCCTCCGCTAAACGTTCCACACTCACGCCATCGGCGGGATGAAAAGCCGTAGCTTGTCGGTTTCCGAGGGTGATCGTCCCCGTCTTGTCGAGCAACAGCACATTCACGTCGCCCGCCGCTTCTACGGCACGACCAGATACCGCAATCACGTTCGCCTGGAGCATGCGATCCATACCCGCGATGCCAATGGCGGACAGAAGGCCGCCAATGGTGGTGGGAATCAGGCAAACCAGTAGCGCCAGAAGTACCGTCACTGTGATGGGGGATGATCCCGGCGCGGCTTCACGAACGGCGTACAGCGAAAACGGCAGCAGGGTAACCGTTACGAGTAGGAACAGGAGCGTCAGGGCGGCAAGCAGAATGTGCAGCGCGATCTCGTTCGGTGTCCTTTGGCGTCGTGCGCCTTCGACCATGCCGATCATGCGGTCAAGAAACGTCTCCCCCGGATCGCTGCGAATGCGGACCACGATCCAGTCGGACAGCACTCGGGTCCCTCCGGTCACGGAGCTGCGATCCCCGCCGGCCTCGCGAATCACGGGGGCGCTCTCACCGGTGATGGCGCTTTCGTCCACGGAGGCTACGCCGAGCACGACCTCACCGTCGCTCGGGATGAATTCCCCGCTTTCGACCAGCACCACGTCATCACGACGCAGCGATCCGCTACGCACGATCGTGCTCGATGCCAGCTTGGGGTCGAAGTCGCTAGCCGCAGGCGCTTGCGACAGTTTCTTGGCGGCGCTCTCCGAGCGTCCACGACGCAATGTTTCCGCCTGTGCCTTGCCGCGGCCTTCCGCCACCGCTTCGGCGAAATTGGCAAAGAGAACGGTTAGCCACAACCAGAAACATACCCCCAAGATGAATCCCGGAGCAGTTTCTCCGTGGCCAAAGAGCGCCTGGAGATACAGACCCGTAGCGCAAACGCTGCCGACCCAGGTGACGAACAGGACGGGGTTCCTGGCTTGGTGTCGTGGGTCTAGCTTGCGCAGGGAAGAGAAGAGGGCCGGAACTACGATTTCCCGATCCAGAAGGGGGCGCGAGGCGCGATGCTTGGTGGTCATGACGGTGCCCTCCTACGAAAGCATCAGGAGATGCTCGACGAGCGGACCCAGCGCCAGTGACGGCGCGAACGTGAGAGCTCCAACGAGGAATACCACCCCGATGAGCAGAGCCACGAATAGGGGAGTATGTGTCGGTAAGGTTCCAGGGCTCACGGGAATCTTCTTTTTGCGAGCCAGCGAGCCGGCGATCGCCAGTGTCGGAATGGCTAGCCAGTAGCGACCCGCCAGCATGGCCAGGCCACCACAGAGGTTGTAGAACGGAACGTTGGCGCTCAGGCCCGCAAAGGCGCTGCCGTTGTTGTTCGCCATCGAGCTGATCGCGTAGAGGATTTCCGTAAACCCGTGTGCTCCGCTGTTGGCCCTGCTTGCCAGAGCCGCGGGCAGCGTGACCGCAACGGCAGTAAACCCAAGCACGAGGACCGGTGGAATCAGAAGAATGAGCCCGGCCATCTTCATCTCGTATGCCTCGATTTTCTTTCCTAAGTATTCAGGTGTACGACCCACCATGAGCCCCGCCACAAACACGGCGACCAGAGCAAAGATCAGCATTCCGTAGAGACCGGATCCAACGCCGCCAAAGATGATCTCCGAGAGCTGCATCATGAAGAGCGGCACCAAGCCACCGAGTGGGGTGAAAGAGTCGTGCATGGAATTGACGGAACCGTTCGAGGCTGCCGTCGTTGCGGTGGCCCACAGCGCCGAGTTGACGATTCCGAATCGCACTTCCTTCCCTTCCATGTTTCCACCAGCTTGCAGGGGACTCGCGTGTAGATCCGCCCCGAGTCGCTCCAATTGTGGCGTGCCCTGCTGCTCCGACCAGACACAGACGGCTAGCGCGCCGAGGAAGATCAAGGTCATGGTGGCGAGGATGGCCCAACCCTGACGCCGGTCACCGACCATCGTCCCAAAGGTGCAACAGAGAGCTGCCGGGATCAGGAGGATCGCCAACAGCTCGAAGAAGTTCGACAACGGAGTTGGGTTCTCGAAGGGATGGGCCGAGTTGGCGTTGAAGAAGCCCCCGCCGTTTGTCCCCAGTTGTTTGATCGCTACCTGCGACGCCACAGGGCCTAGTGCCAGCGATTGTTCTGCCAGCTGCACGGCCTCGGTCTGTGGATTACCATTTTCATCGAGAAGGATCGCTCCGGCAGGATCCGTGGATGGGATCCGATAGGTTGTCGGTTGCACCAAGGAAGCCGTCTCGTAGGCGGAGAAGGTCTGCACAACGCCCTGGGAAACCAAGACCAGGGACCAAACGAGCGACAGAGGTAACAAGATGTAGAGAACCGAACGGGTCAGATCGACCCAATAATTCCCGAGATCGGTTTTATTGGCTTGTCGCAAAGATCTTATGAGGGGCAGCAGTGTCGCCATCCCCGACGCCGCGGACAGGAAGTTCTGTACACTGAGGCCCAGCGCTTGGGTGAGATAGCTCATCGTCGATTCGCCCGCGTAGCCTTGCCAATTGGTGTTGGTCGCGAAGCTGACGGCTGTATTGAAGGCAGAGCCGGGAGACACCGCTGCGAGATCTTGCGGGTTCCAGGGCAGAACGCCTTGTAGACGTTGCAACGCGTACGTCAGCAGCAGGCCAGCAAAGTTGAACAGCAACATGGCAACGGCGTAGGTGCGCCAGGTCATGCCTTGCTCGGGGTCGATGCGCGCCCAGCGATACAGGCAACCCTCGACGGGCCCCAGCAGGCGGCGCAACGGCGTCGGCTCGTTGTCGAAAACCCGAGCCATGTAATTGCCCAGCGGCTGCGCCAAGCCCAGGACTAGGACGATGTAGAAGCCAACTTGTGCGTATGCGTTCAGGGTCATTCGAACCACTCCGGCTTGAGCATCGCTACGAAGAGGTACACCAACAGCGCCACTGAGAGGACGCCGCCCACGAGGTACAGAAGATTCATTCTAGTACTCGTTTCCGATCAGACTTTTTCGCAGAGAGCGAGCAGCCCCCAGGTCAGAGCAAAGAACCCAACGGTGACACACAGGTACAAAGCATCCATGCTGATCTCCTCGCCTTGTTGCTGGAGCAGTTGCCGTGCCAGCGTGTTCGCCGGAAAGAATCGCGGCTGGTATGAAACGAGATCGGAGGCGACCATGCGAATCGCAATCCACTACCTGGCAAGTTGCAAGATCACATTTGTACGCTTCTCCTGGTTACCCTCAGCAAACGCGTGGTGCAGCGCAGGCACGAATCCTGCCTTTTCACTCGGGCAGGTATTGATGAGCTGGCCTGGCAGCCTGTGGAGCGTTGCTCGTCTGAAGGATGCTCCCATTGGGATTGTTGTCCCGGTCAGCCAAAAGAAGAGGAGGTAGCCGATGAGATGGCCAGTGACAGGAGCGTGCGTTCTCGCAGGCGTGCTCGTGGGTTGTTCGTCGGAGCCGGCGATGGTCGTGCAACTCCGCAAGCTGCGGATGATCGACACCCTGCAGCGCAAGCTACTCGAATCTGTCGAGGCCGAAAAAAGCGCGGTACTCGCGAGTACCGACGAGGCGTCGCGTTCTGCCGCTCAGGAGGCTTCTGACCTCCATGCCCAAGTCAATGTGGTCTACGAGGACCTTCGTGCTCTGATCCTGGCCGATCGCAGTCCTGAGGAAATCGCGAAGCTGGAAGTCTTTGGTGAGACGTGGACGGAGCTGCAGGGCATGGACCAACGTCTGCTTCCGTTGGCTGTCGCGAACACCAATATCAAAGCTTTTCACATGGTGTCGCACGAGGGTTCCGCGGCCCTTGCTCGTCTCGTTGATGTGCTCCTGCAAATGCAACGCCTCAGAGCGGACGCTGAAGAGATCCGTGTACTGTCGCGAGTAGCCATTGCTGCCCAACGCATGCAGATGCTGCTCTTTGTCCATATCCCTAGCGCCAGTGACGCCGAGATGACGCAAATGGAACAGCAGATCCGGAGCTTGCAGGAAGAAGTAGAAGGCAGCTTCGAGACGCTACGACACAGCGAGCCTCCACCATGGACGGCCGCCGCAGTAGAGGCATGGAATGAGTACCGTGATCTAACGCCCGCCGTCCTCCACCTGTCGCGTCAGAATAGCAACGTGCTTTCGAACGATATTTCCGTTCACGAAAAGAGACGAGCTACGAAGCGTTGCCTGGAGGCTCTGGCGGCGCTGTCGGGCGCGGTCGATCGGGGGCCCCATGCCACGCGCTAGCTAGTCCATCAAGCCGATCACGCAGAGTGAGGGCACGCGGCCTAAACCCGAAAACATCAGTTCAATTGCTCACGTTCGCACAAGGGCACCGGGGATGGCCTTCGAGACGCGGCCTGGACAGATGGCCGCTCCTCAGGCCGAACGGGGAAATTGTTTGCGAAGCCCAGCCTCCGTTCGCGCTGAGGAGCCGCCTCCTGAGTAGCGAAGCGTATCGAAGGATTTTGGCGGCGTCTCGAAGCGCAAGGCCAGTCGACGTACACGCCAACTGAGGTTCCCGGGCTAAAGGGGAAAACGGCGCCTTTCTTGGTGTATGCCGGATCAGGGGCCCCGGCGTTCTTCTTGACGCGTTGGCATTGGTGTTCCTGGGTCCGCCCCATCGTGCAAGACGCACGATGGATGATGCATCTTGCACGAATCCCGGGGGCGCTGAGCCATATTCGCGCTAACTCCGGAGGTGAGCACGAGGGCACGCCAGCCGCTGGAGGTTGGCATATGTGTCCCTCGCCCGAAGAAGGAGTTGCCGAATCGGCGCTTCGCTCGCAGCCAGATGCGCTGTCCACCACACAGGTCAGTGCCAAGCCTCATACTCCTCGAAGCCACGCCAGCCGGTCGCGGTTATCTCTGCTGTGCCTGACTGCCATGGGTGTCGTCTACGGCGACATCGGCACTAGCCCGTTGTACGCGCTGCGAGAGTGCTTTTTCGGCCATCATGCAGTGCCTGTGACCAGTGCCAACATTCTTGGAGTGCTCTCGCTGATCGTATGGACGCTTATCGTCGTGGTCACCCTGAAGTATCACGTCTACGTCTTGCGGGCCGACAACCGTGGGGAAGGCGGAATCCTGGCGCTCCTGTCGCTGGTGCGCGATCGCGAATCGGGAACCCGGCAGCTCCTGGTGACGACCTTGGGATTATTCGGTGCAGCTCTGCTCTATGGTGACGGAATCCTTACCCCAGCGATCTCGGTCCTCAGCGCCATCGAGGGCCTCGAGGTCGCCACCCCGCTGCTTGCTCCCTTCGTAGTTCCGCTTACCATCGGGATCTTGGTCGGTCTGTTCCTCTTTCAGCGAAAGGGTACGGCAGCCGTCGGCGCCGTCTTCGGCCCAGTGATCGTCGCCTGGTTTGCGATTCTTGCCCTCCTGGGGGTAAGCAATATCGTTGCAGCGCCGGAGGTCCTCCGAGCCGTCAATCCGATGTACGCTGTTGAGTTTCTGTACGCCAACGGCATGTCCGGGTACCTGGTGCTGGGGGCAGTGTTCCTGGTCACGACGGGCGGTGAGGCGCTGTACGCCGACCTCGGACACTTCGGGGATCTACCCATCCAGATCGATTGGTTTGCGTATGTGGGGCCGTCGCTCTTGCTGAATTACTTCGGCCAAGGGGCGCTCCTGCTGCACGATCCCTCCGCGGCCAGCAACCCATTCTATCTGATGGCGCCAACATGGGCGCTGTATCCACTCGTGGTCTTGGCAGCAATGGCGTCGGTGATTGCTTCACAAGCGGTGATCTCTGGAGTGTTTTCTCTGACCCGACAGGCGGTGCAACTGGGATTCGCGCCGCGTGTAGACATCCTTCATACATCGTCGTTGGAGATCGGGCAGATCTACATTCCGGGTGCCAACTGGATGCTTATGGCAGGTACCGTGGCCCTGGTGTTGGCGTTTCAGAGTTCCACGCACCTGGCGGCGGCATACGGCGTCGCTGTCGCCACGACAATGACGATTACGACGATGTTGGCTTTTGTGGTGACGCAGCGCTTGTGGCATTGGCCTTTGTGGGCATCGCTTCTGGTGACCTTGACGTTTCTTCTAAGCGATTTGGCGTTCTTCGGAGCGAACATCGTGAAGGTAGCGCAAGGCGGCTGGATCCCGATTGCCGTTGGCTTGTCCGGATTCTTCGTGTTCCTGACGTGGCACCGCGGGCGTGAGCTGCAGGCAGAGAAGATCCGCAAGTCCGCCCTGCCGTTGAGCCTGTTTGTCGCGGATCTCCAAAGCCAACCGATTCGGCGCGTTCCAGGTACCGCTGTCTTTTTGAATAGCTCGGCCGAGAGCACGCCGATCGCCTTGCTGCATAATCTCAAGCTGAACCATGTCGTGCATGAACAGAATCTGGTCGTCACCATCGTCACCGAAGAAATCCCCTTCGTGTCGATCGCAGACCGTTTCAGCGTCGAGACTCTCGGCGCCGGGTTCACGCGCTTGGTCGTGCGTTACGGATTCATGGAGGACCCGGATCTGCCGGCCGCGTTGGCTGCGGAGGAGCATCACGGCCTCCGGCTCAATCCAGCCCAACTGACCTACATTCTCAGCAACAATACTGTGCGGCCCGGGGTAGGAGACGGCATGAGTTGGTGGCGCAAGCGCTTCTTCTCGTTCCTGTCGCGAAATGCGCAACGTCCCCCGCTCTATTTTCGCTTGCCTCTAAACCGCGTGATCGAGCTGGGCATGCAGATCGACGTCTAGTCTGAGGGTAGAAACCCTCAGCACCCCAGGGCAACGGCAGAGTCGTCCACCGAGGCATGGAATCAAGTGAATCGCTCATTCCATCCACCGGCGGAAGAGCCGTCCGCGTTCCCAGCACTTGCCTTAAACCCTCGCCCTGAGAGGAATATCATGAGCAGGGAGGGCGGCCGGCCCGCCCTCCCTGCTCATGATTTCTGGCAAGCGCCAGGCTCCGTCGACGACTTTGCCGTGGCCCTGCTCAGCACCCAAGCCGCGGTTGCTCTTAGGCACTAAGTTTCGGTAAGGGTTCCTTCGATGCACCGGCGCCAAGAAGTATGACTCGTCGTGGGTTCGCCATGAGAACGTTGGCGCTATCTAGCAGGCGCTTGCAGAGTTGTGCGCCCGCACAGGTTGTTCGAAGAGCAGCCGCCAATGTTTGGCGTTGAAGACGGAGGAGTAAGTCGTGCACCACCTGGCAATTGGCAAGGAAGAGTTGGAGCAGTTCTGCAAAGAGCACCACATCCGCAAGCTGTCACTGTTCGGCTCGATCCTGAAAGACACGGCCCGACCCGACAGCGATGTGGACTTGCTGGTCGAGTTCGAGCCGGGTCGTGTTCCAGGCTTGCTGGCCCTTGTGTCGATGGAGGCTGAGCTTGCGGAGATGCTCGATGGGCGCAAGGTTGATCTGCGCACGCCTCGCGATCTGAGCCGGCACTTCCGCGACGAGGTAGTGCGAACAGCCGAGGTACAGTATGCGGCATGAGGACCGCATTCGGGTCATTCACATGATCGAGGCAGCCGAGTCGGCGGCAAAGTTCATTTCTGGGAGAAACCGTGACGATCTCGACCGCGACGAGATGCTGCTCTTCGCGTTAGTTCGTGCGATCGAGATCATCGGCGAGGCGGCAAGCAAGATCTCTCCCGAAACACGGGCCGCGGCGCCCGATGTGCCGTGGAGGG
>CAZGSN010000056.1:0-4792 GCA_964528465.1 uncultured Binatia bacterium (SeqCode) | reverse complement strand
ATTGGTCACCGGCGTGAGTGCCAGATAGAAATCCTTCACCTCGATCTGGCGCAGTGGATTATCGGCTTCATCTTTGGCCCCAACCCAGCACGCTCCTCCAGGAATTAGCACCAACTCGCTGCCATCCTTGGCTCTTCGGCGCGCCGCCTTGACCGCACTGGAGGGAGCGAGACGAGCCACCAGCCGCTGTATCCCGCCGTCGAAGTCGTCGCGCAGGTCGATGAAATGCTTGGCCCGGTAGCGCAGCGGCAGTTGGCGCACGTCCCCAGCCAGCAACACGGGAAGAACTTGTAAGCGGCCATCCTCGATCTCGCGCTGCCAGGCCAGATTGCTCTCCCATTCCACCCATCGCGATTCAAGTGATGCCGGGGTCAGGATCGGAACGAAGTAAAGAGCCCCTTCGATACCGCTCTCGATTTGCTTGCTAAGCACGTCGCCGGCTTGGAGCCGCGCCACGTCGTGCCATACCTGCAAACCTGCGACCTCCAGGCTCCGGCGAATGCGCTGCATCGTCGCTTGATCGGCATGGGCGTAGCTGAGGAACACAGTCGGCGCGCTGCTGTGCGCGCCAATTTCAGGGGACTGCTGCCACAGGCGTACGGCAAGATTGCGTTCCGGCGCTGTAAGTCGGTCCTTACCGAAGAAGCGCATCGGCTCGGCGACGATTTCCCCGGCGACCCGACGAACCGCGTCGGGGTTGAGGTCGCGTAGCACCTCCAGCGCCTGTAAGGCAGCATAGCGCTGTTGCGGATCCTTGAGGGCGGCCACGAAGGCCGCTTCACCCGGCTGCTTGGCGTCGCGCAAGCACAGCGCCGTGTAGTCGCTGCGTCCCACCAGGCGGCCGGCTTTCACTACGGCATCCATGAAAGCGTCGAAGCGCGATGCCGACGCCATCGCCAACAGTAGACGGATAACCTCGCGCCATTGTTCCTCGCCAAACTGGCTGGCCAGGAATTGGATGTTGGTGGGCGCTTGCGGTCGCCGCGTTGTCTTCGCCGTCCTCACCGTGAATCTCCGCTGGTGCCATGCGCAAACGGCTCGTCGGGCTGGTCGTCGACATGCTGCGCCGCCAGATATTCCTGGAAGGTCAGGTGCTGGAATGCGTACTCGTTCTCATTGACCCCGGTAAAGAGACCAGTTGAGCGGTCGCGCAGTGTCTCCAAGAAGCGTGTCGGATCGCGCTCGTGGAGACCGGGCGTGCGCGCCAGCGCCGGAGCAATCAGCGCTTCGATGTCGCGCTGGGCAGCACTACGACGTTCCGGTTGGCACTGCATCCAAAAGGCGATCGGGCGCAGGATAGTCCGACCGAGATCCGCTGGGATCGGTTTCCTCTCGGTCTCTTTGTTCCAATGCTCCAGCAGGATGTTCACACAGAGGTCGTAGAGTTCGACGCGTCGTTCCGGCAAACCGCGGCCGACACGATGCACGAATGCCATGATCACCAGCATCAGCGGCGTGGCCGCGAGGCGCAGAAGGTCCTGCCGCTGCGGATCCTGCAATGCCTTGAGTAGACTCCGGGTATAGGCCTCCGCCTGGATCGCGTCGGCTTCGATGGTCGGATACCAGCGACGCAGAAAGAGTTCCATGTCACCGGTCTCGAGCGGTGCCAGGTTGAGGACCCGATGGGCGGTGCGAAGCTGCGCCGCCCCTTTGTAAGATGCCCAGCGTGAAGTCAACACGATACGCACCTTGGGGAACGTCGTGTGCAGCTTCTCCACCCAGCGGCTCAGCCGCGCGGTGTGTTCAGCGTCGGTCGCCTCATCGAGCCCATCGAGGAGGAGCAAGCAACGTCCGTCTTTGAGCGAGTCTTGGAACAGGCCTTCCGGCACCTGCAGATCGACCTGCGGTGACTGTCTGGCAATCACCTTGGCAACGCTAGCGGCACGGGCCTTCAAGCCGGCACAACGAATGAACACCGGCACGGCATCATGTGTGAACGTGAGATCCACCTCGGGGCGATTCGTGCCCACCGCCGCTTCGAGAGCGCATAAGCCCACATGCTTCAGCAAGGTCGTCTTGCCCGCGCCCGGACCGCCGAGAATAACCAGAGGCCCGTCCTCTTCTGGACGCCAACTCTCCCAGGCGGATCGGAAGCTGCTGCGTTGGTCCGTCACAGCCAAGTCCGCCCCTGCTCCGCGATCACGACTCAAGTCATGGATATAAACCGGCACATACACCGACTGGACCGCGGGTCGTTGCAGGCTGGCGCTGCTCGGGGGCGTAACAAAGGGCGCCATCTCGATGGCGCGGCGGAGAGCTTCGAAATACTCAATCGGAAAAGCAGAGGGCAGCCGCGCGACGCTGACCTTGGCGCGTAGGGGCTGTTCCTGCTCCCAGTTGCGGATCGCCCTTACCACTCTGGCGGCGAGATCATCCACGGAGGTGAAGGTATCGCGGATGTGCTCCTTGCTTACTCGCTGGCGGAAGGCGGCCTGCTTCAGCCGCGGGGCATCGGCTTCTTGTAGGTTCGCCGGCAGGGGGAAATCGGCGGGCGCCAGAAACATGAGCCTTGGTTTCTTGGTCGCAGCGTCGAACTCACGCTCGGTGTACGATTGCTCGCTATGCTCCGGGTGTTCGCCATACACATGCCCGACAATACCGACGAAGAGATCGCAAGCGGCAACCTTGGCGCGACAGAAGTCGTCGGCCTGCCAATCACGGGCGCCGAAGTCTTCCATGCGCACGCAGTGGTAGCCGTCGAGACCGTGAATCGCGCGGTAGACGGCCTCGCGGTACGCTCTCAGGTCGCGACCAGTTGAGCTGAGAAAGACTGTCCGCATGCTCCCCATACGGCGCGCACCATAGTGCACAAGCGACGCCGCGAACAAGACGGGCGAGCCGACCCAGATCCGGCGTTAACGCCGGATCCGGAGGTGCCCGGTGCGCCGGTTCGCCGGTGCGGGGTGCAGCGTTCCCGAGATTAGACGCGCCAGCTCAGCGGTGACCGTGCGGGCTTCGGGATAATCCGTCCAGCGAAGGCAAAGTGGGTGTTAGTGCCGGATCCGGGATCCGACCTGTTCTTCGACCGCCGCTACGCCGAGCACTTCATTACACAGACCGCGGCCTCCGCAGCGCGCCCCCTCAGGCCTACGCCGGCGAGCAAAATATGCGGCGCTTTACTAAGAGAAGGGCCATGAGCACCGAGACTGCCGCCGTTCGTTCCGCCTGCGGGCTATTGCCCGGGAGCTTGCGAGCTCTGCATCGACTGATTGGGTCCGATCGCACCACCTTTCTCCAGGGAATGCTGTCCAACGATGTAGCTCGCCTCAGCCCGGGCCAAGGCACGTATGCGACTCATCTCACGCAACAGGGTCGCATTGTCTCCGACCTTCGCGTCTTTGTGCTCGAGGATGAAGTATGGCTCGACGTACCAGCGACGCGCTTACGTCCCCTACGCGAGGCCTTGGAGCGGTTCCTGGTTGCGGATGATGTCGAATTCCTCGACGGCAACGAGTACGAACCACTGCTGGCTCTCGAAGGGCCACAGGCGTTCACCATCGCCGCGGCAGTGTTCGCAGCTCCGTTCGAGGATCTCCCCCAATACGCCCATCGTGCCGCAACCTTTCGCACCACCAAAGTTCGCGTCGCAGCAGCGAGCCATACCGGCGAGCACGGCGTGTTGATCTTTGGGCCTCTGCCGGTTGCGAACGAACTACAAGCGGCATGTCGGGCTGCAGGCGCAACTCCAGTGAGTGCGACGGCAACCGATGTGCTGCGCCTGGAAGCAGGCATTCCCTGGTTCGACCGCGACATGGATGAGTCGACCTTGGTGGCCGAGATTGGATTGCGCGACGCGATCAGCTTCCAAAAGGGTTGCTACATCGGCCAAGAAGTCGTCGAAAGGGTAAGCGCCCGCGGACAAGTGCAAAAGAAACTCGTCGGCATGATCGTATCGGAATCCACACCCCCGGCCTCCGGGACCAAGCTCCTCAGCGGCAGCAATGAGGTCGGCTGGATCACCAGCGCCGCATGGTCCGACACACGCAACGCCATCATCGCCTTGGGCTATGTCCGCCGCGAGCACTGGGAGATAGACACCGCGCTTACTCTACCCGACGGACGAAGCGCGCGCGTCGCCCCGGTTCCGTTCGTCCCATGCCCCGCCTTCGCCTGACACGGCAGGCTTTAGCCCAATGCCGGCCGGTTAAGCCAAGCGGCCTCGCCCCGAAGGGGCATCAAGCCGACAGCCCGGGGCATCGCCCCGGGAAATGGAATTCCCGGTTAGAAGCCCTGAAGGGGCGAGACTCGTATTGTGGCCTAATGAGTCTCGCCCCTTCAGGGCTTCTATCTCTTCCTAACGGCAGTCCCAGGGCGTTGCCCTGGGCTTTCGAATGATTGCCCCTTCGGGGCGGAATCTCCTCAACCGACCGGCATTGGGTCAAAGCCACTCAAGCGTCGCACCCACGGCGGCTTGCGGCTCGCATTGCTCTTTCTCGTGACAATCCGTAAACCCTGGGCACCATTACGGAGGACCCATGCCTCAACTCGGCAAGCGTTACATCTGCGAATCGTGCGGCACTGAAGCTCTGTGCAACAAACCCGGCCCCGGCACCATTGTGTGCTGCGGGCAGGAAATGAAGCTCAAGGAAGCCAAGCCGGTACCTTCGAGCGACTGAGCTCACGTCGCGGAGATTACACAACTGTGGCAGGGGCAAAGGGGCAGAGGGGTAAAGGGGTAAAGGGAAGAAACGCCGGCCAACGGATTTCCTACTCCCACCCCCCTAGTCCCTTTGCCCCCTTGGTCCCTCTGCCCCTTTGCCCCTCTGCCCCTTTGCCCCTTTACCCCTCTGCC
>CAZGSN010000055.1:0-9690 GCA_964528465.1 uncultured Binatia bacterium (SeqCode) | reverse complement strand
CCCATAGTTCCGGCCCTGTACCTTCTCGCCAACACGGCAATTGCCTTTTCCATGCTCATCGCGCGACCCAAAGAATGCGCCATCGCCCTGCTGGTCGCGGCAGCCGCAACACCCTTCTACGGTATCTTTCGCCGCCGTCGGTTGTAGGAATCTGGTTCGACGGTGGGAGCTGTTGTGGTATCGGCTCGCGCTCTAGGCTGTTAACGTTGTTGGCAGGGAGCTCGAGATGTCATACCTACGTGATTTGATATGGGGACCTTCGAAGGAGACGGGAAACCTCGACCGCCATCAGGGCGACGCGAAGTTGAGGACATCGCCCAATGGAACCATTTCGGTGGCTACCGACGACTTGCTGGAAGAGGCTGATTTTATCAGACAGATCAACTCTCTATCGCACCTGCCGGCTAGACAGCCGGAAGAGCAAGGCGTGTAAACAGTCAGGGAGGGGGCGGTGGGGTACGCTGCGCTTGGCTTGGCGGTTGCAGCAGCGGTAGGCTTCATCATTGTCGAGGCGACCTGTCTTACGCGATTCGAAGTCCGCCGAGTCGATGGGCGGCGGTTGGTCTTCCTATCTACAGGTGCTGCGCTCGGCCTGCTGATGCTCTCCCGTTTTGTTCGGTCTTGCTTCTTTCATTTCTAGCCAAGGGCATTTGGCGCCGTTCGCCGTGCACGCGCATTCCAGGCGGTAACGGATTTGCCCTGAATCACCATCTGTCCCCACGTCGATCAAGCTCGGGAGTTCGGTTGCGGCTGGGCGGCGCTGATTAGCTCTCTGAGCGTTGGTTCTATTGGGTTTCCATAATCACGTAGGCAATTGCCTGGGTCGCGCTGTGGCTTAGGGAGAGGTGGATGCGTTGCACGCCACGCGCTTCGGCGCAGGTCGCCGCGCGGCGATGCAAGAGAATGGAAGGGGGTGTGTCGCGGTGGCGCATGACCTCGATGTCTTGCCAACTGAATCCTTGCCCCAGCGCCTTCATCACTGCCTCCTTGGCGGCAAAGCGGACCGCGTAACTTTGCGCCGCGCTATTCTGGCGGCGCTGGCAGTAGGCATCCTCTCCCTTGGTGAACACACGCTCACGAAAG
The DNA here is from genome assembly GCA_964528465.1 of uncultured Binatia bacterium (SeqCode). Taxonomy (GTDB): domain Bacteria; phylum Desulfobacterota; class Binatia; order HRBIN30; family HRBIN30; genus CAZGSN01. The sequence goes on along the minus strand of CAZGSN010000055.1, from coordinate 8,607 downwards.
CGTTGTCCGGTGCGCGGGTGGGTGACAGCCGCAGCAATGCGTGACACCTCGATGATGTCGACGCCGATGCCCAGGATCACGACAAGGACTGGGCGAAGCGTTGGAGCATGTAGCCGACCCGGCCATAGCCCTCGCGCAAGTGTTGGCAGTCGGCCTCGCCAAGGTGTCCGAGGTCTTTGGCCAGCAGCAAGTAGTAGCTCACCACCGCGGCCGCTCCTTGCGCCACATTCACGAAGGACTGGTACTCGGCACGGGTGGCATGGCCAGCCCCTTCGGCGAGGTTGGATGGTACGGCAGCCGCAGCGCGACGCAGATCCGTCGCTAAGGTCGAGGCACTGAGTTCGAAAGCGTCGCTGGCGCGGTACACGCTCAGCGCCAGGTCGTGCGCAAGTTTGAAGACCTCCAAGTCCTCCACGCGCCGGCGTGGGGCACGTTCGCGCTCGCTGTGTAGACCTTCCCGTCTTGATTCTTCGTCCATCATTGGTTCCTCCAAGGTGGTGTCAGCATGCCGCACAGGTAGTGCAGGTTGTGGTGTCGCACGGAGCCGTCTGGCGATTCATGAAGGCCTTGCGGCGTTCGACGACGAGGTAGGATTTCTGAATGCGGTGATCGATAAAGTCCCACGGCAATCGTTCCTCTTCGCTGTAGGTTCGATGCACATAAGAGTCGGGATGCGGCAAACCCTGTAGTCCCTGCCGTTGCCATTGGCGAATTACTCGCCACCAATCGCCGTCGTGCTCGTGCACGGCGATCAAGAAGCGGCCCATGCGGCGATCGCCGCGCGACAGCAAGGTCTGAAAGTAGCCTTCCCGGGGCGATTCTCCATCGAGGTAGACGCTGGGCAGCTTGCGCAGCAGGTTGCGTAAATGGCTGAGCTTCGCCTTCAGGGACGGGAGCGGCTCCATGGCGTCCCACTGGAAAGGGGTCCACGGCTTAGGGACAAACGGATTGACCGAGACGGTGATTTTGGCAACCCGCCCGCGCGCCTTCTCCGTATCCCAAAGGCGTGCACGGATCTTGGCGGTGAGTGCGGCGATGGCCTCGACATCTTCCTGTTCCTCGGTTGGCAGTCCCACCATGAAATAGAGCTTGAGGTCGCGCACTCCTTCGCCGACGAGTAGGTCGGCAGCGCGCAGAATATCGAACTCGGAAAGATTCTTGTTGATCACCCGTCGCATGCGTTCTGAGCCGGCCTCCGGCGCTACTGTGGCGCTGCGGTTGCGTCCACGTGCCAGAGTCGCTGCCAACCGAGGTGTAACGCAGTCGGCTTTCAAAGAAGATGGCGATAGGCGCCCGCCGGCTTCCATGGCCAGCTCGGAAAGCAGGTCGACACCCGGGACGCTCGCCATCTCTGCCCCCACCAAGCCGATGGTGCTACGTTGCGTCAGACTGTCACGTACCGTGGCCGTAAGCTCCTCGATGCCACGTGTACGAATGGGGCGATACATGTAGCCCGCCGCACAAAAGCGACAGCCCCATTGGCAGCCACGACTGGCCTCGACCAACATCATGTCGCCAAACACAGCTTCCTTGGAAAGGATGCGAGTCGTGGTGCGGAAACGGTTGAGATCCCAAATCAAGCGACGCTCGACGCGCAGTGGTCGGTCGTGCTCGGCTCTGGTCAAGCCGATCTGTAAGGGACCTTCATAGACCGGAGTAAATTCAGCGGGAACGTAGGCCCCAGCAATTGCCGCTGAGGCCTTTAGAAGATCGCCGAACCCAGAACCTTTCTGGCGCAGAGACGCGGACAGCAGATTCAGAAACTCGGGCAACATCTCCTCGGCTTCACCGACAAGGAACAAATCGATGAACTCTGCGAGCGGCTCCGGGTTGAGAAACACGGCTGGGCCACCGGCAAGCACCAGAGGCCCGTACCCGTTGCGTTCGCGGCTGGTCAGCGGCAAGCCGATCCAATCGAGAAGGCGCACGACATGCCAGTAGTCCGTCTCGAAGGAAATCGAGAAGGCAATGACATCGAAGTCCTGCACACGCGTTTGGGTTTCGAGGCTGCGCAGGTCGCCCTTACGAACCAAAGGAGCCTCGTCGCTGTCGGGAAGGAAGGCGCGTTCGCAGACGACGCCGGGATGCTGATCAAAGATCTCGTAGACGGCCTGGAAGCCAAGGTTGCCCATGCCTACGGCGTAGCGGTTGGGGTACACCAAACAGACGCGCACGCTGCCTGCTTGCTTCTTGGGAAACAGGATGGTCTCGCCGTCGCGTCGTGCCCGCGCCCGTTCTTCTAATGACCAGTCCGACAATGTACTCTGGAGCTTTCGCTCTCGGCGTATAGCCGCACGGCTCTAGGCCCTCAAGCAATCCGGCTCTTCTCACAGCGCGGCCTCGTGGCCGCAACCAAAGTCTGAAGGGCCGGAGCGGGCCGCGCAGGCAGTAGGCTGTAGACTGGAGGCCGTAGGTCGGAAATCGGCGGTTCCATCACTTCCGTCCTACGGTCTACAGCCTCCGGTCTACGGCCTGGAAATCTTGAACGGCGTTCAAGAAGTTGGGGCTTCATAGTTTAGTGGTTGCCCAACGCTGATGCGTCGCCGGTCGGTAGCCGAGGCGCGCCAACGATACGAACAGGTTGGCAACCAGAATCGCCCTCCATTTCGGCTGTGCCGCCATGCGCAGGCCCGCGGTAGCGAGGATCGTCTAACGTCTTTCCAATGTCTAGTTCAGAGTTGACACCCTATCGATGCCTGGAGTACAGGGCGCCACGCGGCATAGCGGATCGGCTGTGGCGCTTCCGGTTCCACAGGCTTCTTGATCGTCGGCAAGGGAGGAGTTGAACGGTGAAGCAAAGTTGGCGTTTCATCCGCATCCTGACTAGCGCGCTACGTGTGCGCAACTGCGGAATCCAAACCCTGACAGCTCTTGGCGCACTGGTACCGCTCTTCGTCATCGGTTGCGCTACGCAGAAGCCCAAAGCCGTCGTTTCTCACCCCAACGTGTTCACCATGGAGCAGCTCTTGTTCATGGGGGAGTCCGTTGTACCAAAGGAGTTGAACGACGGAGCCAGTCTGACCCGATACTTCGGAACAACAGTCGAGGCCTGGCCACAAAAACAGTTGCGTGTCGATGAGATGCTCGAAGAAGCTCAACGTTCTAGTTCATACAGCCAAGCCTCTCTTCTCAAGATCGTCGCCGATTTGCGCGCGAAGTATCAACCGGCTGGTAGTAGCTCTACGTCGGCCTCGGATGGTGGAACCGAGCAAACACCCACGGCAACGAACTCTTCCCCCACTTCTGAGAGCCCCACAGCGGCGCCGAAGCAGACCGCAACCCCGGCGGCAACCGCGTCGGCAACGTCAAGCGCTACCGTGCAGGGTAGTGCTTGCGCCACACCGACAGCAGATCCGGCTACGCAACCGGTGGCCAAGCCTGCCGATGCCGTAGACAGCCTAGCAATGCTTGCATTGGTGTCGGACAGCCCGTTCGATCGCATCGATCGGGCCACATCACTGTTTACCTCGCTGAAATCAAAGTTCCTCCGGCGAAGCTCCGATGTACGCAGCGTCAACATGAATGTCCTCATCCGGCTGACGGCTCAGGACTGCAAGGACCTTCAGCGCAAGCCCCCGAAGAACCCAGCCGAGCGTAAGGCGTGGGACGAGAAGAAGTGTCGCCTCTCCAGCGATTGTGAGGCGATAAGGAAGCATATCAAACCGCTGCTCGCCGCGGATTACCGTCAGTATATGCTAGTCCAGCAAGTATCCATCGACCCGGGCAACGAAGAGGATCGCATGGTCGGCGTGCGTGTAAAGATCCAAAGCGCGCCTGGCGGGGACGGGAGCGACCGGAGCGACCGGATCCAGATCCTCCGCGTCCACCCCGACCGTGCCTATGACGTCGACCCCACGAGCTTCGCGGAAAGCTTGGATCAAGCCCTGACGCTTACCGGGGCATTCCAAGGAACCGCGGGTACGGTTGACCTCGAGGCGACGGGGACACGAGAGGCGCGTCTCCGAGCCGAGGCGCGACGGAGTTTCGTGCAGCGCATCTCGAAACACGGCAGCTTCATCGACGCCCCACAGCGAACCTACGGTTGGAATTTCTACCCCTCAAACATTGAGGTCGTCGAGCGACCGGCGTTCGCACGGCTGTGGGGGATGCTGTTCGGTACTCCCGCGCAATACGAAACGCGTGCACGCCTCGAAGCCGGCGGCAGGGACACCATGGTATTCCTACTCGTTCCGAGTGACGTCACATCCATCACGTTTACGACTTGGTCCGTCGAAGGCGGTATCGACTCCGGCGAGACTCAAGCGGACGAGCCGTTAGGATCGTTCGTGGTTGAGCTGCCTGACAAGGTTGAACTCCCGGAAAGCTGAGGCGGAGCATGTTCGAGCACGCAAACCAAGATTCGTCTTGTCTACCCAGACTGCGAGCTGTTGTTCGAGCTGTCTTGGGGACCTTGGCTCTGTTGCTGGCTGGCTGCGGCTCCACCCGGCCCAGCGCCGTTGTTTCGCATGCGAAGGTATACAGCAGCGACTACCTGCGCCTCATCGAACGCATCCACAAAGACAAGGAAGCCCTGTCGCTCGATCGCGACGGCCTCAGCCGATATTTCGGCTCGCGAGTCGACTGTTCGGAGAAGCCCGCGGGCAAGTCTAAGGAGAAGCCTAAAGACGAGGCCACGGAGGATTGCTGGGACAAAAGAAAGCTGCGCATGGACGTGATGCTCGATGAGCAGCAGAGCAATCGGACCGTCCGCCAGAACGTCATGAGTGGAGGGGGTACGATCCCCGACACGCAAGACAATGGGCTCGCCCAGAACGTCGATCCCCGCGACAGTCCGTTCGACCGACTCGATCGCGCTTCCAGCTTTTACTTTGGCCTGATGGCCAAGCACCTCAGGAACTACCACGATGCGCGAACCTTCGACGCAGAGACGTATTTCCGGAGCCCGGGCCAATCACTCGATTCACCCGAGCAGCGGCTAGATAATGCGCTCCACGCGAGCGGCTACGCTGAGTACTTGCTCTTCCATCAAGTGAACGTCGACCCCGGCAACGATCACGATCGAATGGTGGGAGTGCGCATACAAATCACTGAGGCGGACGGCAACAAAGCCGACGCCCGGAAGGTCGAGATCATGCGACTTCACCCCGATCGTACCTACGACACCGAACCAGTCGTGTTCACCGATCATTTGCTCGAGCTGGGCGGCTACAAGAAGAAGGATGGAGACGTGACGGCCGAGGCGGCTCTGCGGGCAAATTCCGAGCGCAGCTTCACGCACCGCATCGGAAAATGCGGCAGCTACGTCGACGCTGCCAAGCGCATCTACGGTTGGAACTTTTATCCGTCCAACGTCTACGTATCGGAGCGCAGTTGGTTCTCACGCTTCTGGCGCCAAATGTTCTGGAGCCCTTCGAAGTACACATTGGAATCGCGCTTGGAAGCCGGCGGACGCGACGCAGTGGTGTCTTTGCTGGTACCCAAAGAGATTCATTCGCTGACTCTGAAGACCTGGTACGTCGAGGGAGCCATTGACGAGGGGTCCATCAAGAGACACGCGACGAAACCGTCCGACACCTTCACGGTGACACTGACTGACAACTTGAGAGGGGAACACCGCTAATGCCGAGACGACAGACAGGTCGCAGCCGCGGCCGCACAAACACCGCCCATCGACCGACCGAGACCACCGGGGCAGAGGGCGAGATGCGACCCAACGCAGCGCACACGCAGGATTGGGTGTACACGATGACGCGACGCCCCCCGACCACGGGGATGCACGCCACGCAGGTGCGCGCAACCGGCCAGATGTTGGTGTTGATGCCGCGCGAGTCGGCAGCGCGCGGCGCGGCAATCAAGCTGATGCGCAATAAGGGTGGGGTACGGACGGTCGCGCATGCGGCTGGCGACTACAGAGGTGCGATGAACGTCGCCGATGCCGAGAATGCCCAGGTCATGGTGTTTGAGAGCCTGAACATAGCTGTCATGCGGGGCGACGACCTGGATGCTCAACGGGCGGTCGCAGCAACCGCTGGGGCGGAAAGTCCGATCTCGCTGGTTGAGCCGGAGCTATTCATGTTGGCTTTGGGAAGCGATCCAGTTACCCAAGACTGGCCTTACGTCTGGTCGATCGATGATCGCGCCCCCGAAAGATCGCGCCCAGCAGGGGATGCGACGAGCTATCTGCGCGGCTATCGCGATGCTGTCAACGCCGTCTGCAAGCAGCTCGGTGTAGACGCGGGCGCTGCCATGAGCATGGCCGCCGCTGACACCACAGCCTTTACCGATTCTCCCTCAGGAGCGTGGGGCCTCGATGCCACCAATGTTTTGCGGTCGAAGCGAACCGGCAACGGCGTCAGGATCGCCATACTCGACACCGGGATGGACCTGAACCACCCAGATTTCGCATCGCGTCAAATTCAATCGGCCTCGTTCGTGCCAGGGGAACAGGTACAAGACGGGAACGGCCACGGAACCCACTGTATCGGTACCGCCTGCGGCCCGTTGTCGCCGATAAGCGGCACGCGGTATGGCATTGCTACACAAGCAACGATCTTTGCGGGAAAGGTGTTGAGTGACCGAGGCAGTGGACCCGACCGCGGCATTCTTGCCGGCATCGACTGGGCGTTGCGCAACGGTTGCCAAGTGATCTCGATGTCCCTGGGTGTGCAGTCTCCACGATCACGAATCTACGACGCCGTAGGGCGTCGCGCTCTCACGCAGGGCACACTCATCGTTGCTGCCGCCGGCAACGATAGTCGCCGTTCGGCGGGGTTCACCGCGCCGGTAACGCGCCCAGCCAATAGCGATTCGATCATGGCCGTGGGCGCGCTTGATCCATGGCTGCGGGTTGCCGACTTTTCCAACGTCAGCGGAGACTCGAACGCCGGCTCCGTCGACATCGCAGCTCCGGGGGTGGCGGTACTGTCTGCCTTCCCAACGCCGCAGAATACCCGTAAGCTGCAAGGAACGAGCATGGCTACCCCCCACGTTGCCGGAATCGCCGCCTTGTACGCTGAGGCATTAGAGAAACCCGATGGCTTTCAACTGTGGAGCTTACTCACCGCGAAGAGCCGACGGCTTGGTTCTTCAACGATGGATGTGGGTGCTGGACTGACGCTGGCACCTACCTGAGCTTCGGCACTGCTTGCGGTCTCCGAGATCCAGACCTACGTAGCGAGCCATGGAGAAGCGAAAGGCAACGCCGTCACGAGATCGAGTCGCCGTAACAGTGCTCGTCACCGGTGACGCGTCCAAGAACATTGGCACGGTGGCTCAACGCTGTGAGCGCGCCGGCCTGCGGGACATTCAAGTCCTCGAGTTTGCTGGGACAATCTCCGGGACAATCTCGCCGAAGCACAAAGGAAAGCTAATGGCCGTCCCTGGGGTCTCCGAGATTGAGGACGAGTCCTCCTACTCGGCGCTCAACCCCGAAGTCCCGTCCCACTAGAGACGCGCAAGGTGCAATCGCCGCCGCCGGCGGCCTTCTATCGTTTGCGCTTGCCAGAGGGTTTGAGCTTCATCGACGCGCCGCGCAACTCCCGCGCTACTTCTTCCGCTGCATCAATGCGCAGGCTCCACCTGAGGCCACGTCGTTGCCTCATCGCCACCGCAGCAGCTCCTTCGCTTGCCTGCAAATGTAGCGGCGCGCGCAAACGCACGGAGGGCGTGCGTCAAATTTGTTGGCCTTCATCCGAGATCCACGGCCTCACGGCCGCGGCTACTGTGCCTTCTCCGTGTAGCCGCGCGCGTGAGCGCGTGGATGGTGGAAGCTTGCCTCCCAACAAATTTGTCGCACACCCACGCACGGAGTCAGAGGGAATGCGGATCGCGCAAAGCGTACGACACTACCTCAGACCACGCATTACTAACGCAGTTGTTTTGCCGTCTTCGAACCGGCACCGGCGTCCTGCAAACTTCCGAACCCGAGCGGACCCGCACCGTTTGCTTCCGCTCCATGGCACTGGTAGCCGGTGCTCGGTCGTTGTGTATGTCGACTTCGTCTCGCAACCCGCTCTATCCCACGGCTCCGCGCTTCCCGCGCCATTGGTGGATCGCGATATTGACCTCTCTCGGCCTTTACGTTGCGGTGGGCATCGTGATCGCGCTGACCATTGATATGGCTCCGCACACTACGGTGGACAGATCTGTCGAACTCACCTTCATCGAGCAAGTCGCCAAGCCGCAGCCTTTCCAACCGGCCATGGGGCTTGCCATGCCTGCTGCCGAGCTTCCGAAAGCAGTAGCGGCGCCAGCAGCAGCCCCGGTGGTGCTGCCGCGGCAAAAGGTTCGCAAGCTCGACAAGCCACCCCCGGTCAGAGAGCTAGTTGCTCCGCAAGAGCTGCCGCGCACGCTTCCCAAAGAGGCCGAGGTGGAAATGGACAAGGGGGTGGCCGTCTACGGCGAAGCCGCCAACGCTGATCCCGCGGGCCTAGAAGGGGGCATGCAGGCGGGTCTGGTCGGGGGCACGGTCGGCGTCATCGAGCTGCCTCCCGATGCTGTGGCTCCGCGCCCGTCGGCCGCCAACCTGCCACCGCGCTACCCGGAAAGCGCGCGGAGACGTGGAAAGACGGGCAAGGTCAAGCTGCGGATCGTCATCCAAGCCGATGGCCAGGTGGGAGAGATTTCTGTCGTCGCAGGAGAGGAGCC
>CAZGSN010000054.1:0-3901 GCA_964528465.1 uncultured Binatia bacterium (SeqCode) | reverse complement strand
TGTTGATTTTTCTCGACCCGGTGGAAGCGCTGCATCGCTACGTCGGCAAGGAGTTTCTGAATGCCTCGAACGACACGACCGAGGCGCCGATGAGCTCCGCGTGGATCTTCGGGCCCGATCAGGCCAGGTTGACGGTCGCATTGCGGTTCTGATCTCCGCGACGCGAAAGGCTCCCTTCGGGAGCCGACCAGACACCTCCCCCAAGAGGCCTAGGGGAGCTACGAGGTGCGCTCTCGCAAGCGATACCGCGAGTGGGATCGTGCGTGTCCGAGATCCCACGCCGCTGCCATCACCAACCACCGGCCGGCTACCGGCGCCCCGTAACTCCTTGGGCCGCCGGGCCGGGCGGCCGCCTCACCCTCAGCTGACCCCAAGAGCCAATAACTTCTCGATCGCGATCCCGAACGCCGGGGCACCATCATCGGCCACGCCAATAAAGACGCCGAGATCCAGTGCCCCAAAGGGGAAGACGTCGGGGTAGAGATTGAGCCGAACGATTGAGTCGTCGGTGCCATGGAAAATCATCGACGCGAGCAGTCGATCGTGGCCATCCCAGAAAACACCGCCGGAGGCCCGCACCTTGGATAGAGTGGAATCCGCAAACGGATCTACCGTCGCCAGACCGCCCCCCACTGAAAGGGATTGTTCGGATGGCAGCAAGACGCTGAGGCCGACGAGATAATGGAGGCCAAAGTACAGGAAGGGTCGGACCGATTCCCCCACCACTTGCGGTCGCATGAGGTAGTTGTTGCTGGCGTTCAGAATCCTGTGGCCACGCACGTCGTAGACCGGCTGCCCTGGCCAATTCCTGAACTGCAGGTCGTTGTGGACCAAGTCCGTAACCGTATCGCTGATGAACAGAAGATTGCCCACCAGATTGAAGAAATAGAGATCGGCGATATGGTCGGCAGCGTCGATCTCCGGATTGGAGATTTCGATCGCCTCGTTCCCGAGATAGCCGGCGTACGAGGTTACAAACGCCCAGAAGTAAGGGAACCTCACGTGATATTCGTCGAACCACTCGGCCAGGGCTCGAAAGTCATAGCCGTTGCCCAACATATGAAGCGTTAGATTGGGTAGGAGGTGGGGGGACAGCAGTTCCTGATGAACCAAATGGTCCCAGCCTCCGTCGTCCTCGATCGAGTCGATCGGGTGGAAGATACGGTCGAGCACGCGCCCGTGGTTGTGCCAGTAATCGTCCTGACGGAACGCGCCCGACACCTGCGCGGTGTCGAAGGCGGTATTGACGTAGTTGGTCAACGGCAGCATTCGAAAACGACTCTCCCTCGGGCGCAGCACGATATGCCGGATTGTCGTTACGCTGGGGCTAGGTGGCGGAGAGGTACACTCGGCGAACGCCAAGAGGGGGGAGCCGGCAACCATGCTCGCCGCGACGAGAAGTGGGAGTAGGGAGTGGTATCGCACGCCTGCCCCGAGCCCGCTGGCGGCGATCGATGCCATGCTCCGGTCTTGGGCGCACCCCGAGTGGGATTCTCTGCGCTTCGCCATTTTCAAATCGCTAACGAGCACTAGGCTATCCAAGCGCGATACGTAACGCATTGCACGAGACAACGGCGATGATCTTCTGCGGAGGCCGGCGAAGCTCGGCAATTTCCAGACTCTTCTCCAGGGAACATCACCCTTGCGACTGACCGACGACACGCCGGGCCAGGACGGCTTGGCACATCAGGCGATCGTCCGGCAACGGCCACGTGCGAAGTTGGTGTAACGCTCGTTAAACTCGTCCCCGATGGGCTGAGGTTGGGGAACAACAGCGGTCTCTACCGCGCGCACCCGAAGCGCAAGGTGCAGGGAGGGGGAACAGCACGCTACCCCAATCGGTACCTGTACCAGAAGCTGAATTTGCTTCGGCTCGAAGTGCGAAGGCGCGACTTCACGTGGGCGAAAGCGTGAGATCCTGTCCGCAAGCCGGATGCGGCAAAATCGCATGTCTGGTTTGATGAGCGGGATGTGGAAACGGAGCACGGTTGAAATGCTGGGACACTCGCAGACGAAAGGGCGAGCAACAGGGAATCCAAACCTCAGCCTACCTCACCGCGCCACATCTCGACTCTACCCGTCTCACGCTCTCTCTCCCAATCTGAGTCGCGGCCGATACCGCTTCCGACCCCTATCTAACTGCGGGCTACTTGCACAGGGGTTCGCTAGGGGGGAGTTCGAGAACCTCTTCCTTGCCATCCCTACCCCTGCAAGGTAGGTTCCGCCGCATGCCCGACTATCGGCGCCGCGCTTCGCGTGCGGCGATGAGTGTGCGTCTCGACGTCAACGGCATGATGACGGAGGCCATTGGCGCGACAGGAATCGACCGTGCCGAAGTGAACGACTTGTCGCCTCAGGTGGCCGAGATCGCGCGGGCGCTGCGAGTCCAGCGCGACGCGGGCGCTTTGCCGTTCGGCGATCTTCCGTACGACAAGGACTCGTTGGCACAGATCAAGAGTCTCGCCAGTGCGGTGCGGGGCGAGGCCGAAACGCTGGTGGTCTTGGGGATCGGCGGCTCGGCGTTAGGCAGCCGGGCATTGCTGCAAGCCGGTGGCAGTGAGGCGCGGCGGGTACTCATTGCCGACAATATCGATCCGTGGACGTTTGGCAGGCTTCTCGACAGCCTCGACTTGGCGTGCACTACCTTCAACGTAGTGAGCAAGTCCGGGGAGACGGCCGAGACCATGGCCCAGTTTCTCTTGGTGCGGGATCTGCTGTTGCGCAAATTGGGAGGGGTTGATTACGCAAGGCGCGTCATCCTCACCACCGACGCGGAACACGGCGCGTTGCGGCAGCTCGTGCATGACGAGGGCTTTCGTGATCTCGTCCTCCCTGCCGGAGTCGGAGGGCGATTTTCCGTGCTCAGTGCCGTAGGACTTTTCCCCGCCGCGTTTGCCGGTTTGCGCATCGACGATCTACTCGCCGGTGCTGCGTGGATGGACCAGCGTTGTCAAAGCAGCGACCTATGGGGCAACCCCGCCGCCTTGCTCGCTAGCCTGCTGTATCTCGCCGACACCCGAAAAGATCAAAACATCGTCGTCATGATGCCCTACTGCGATCGCTTACGCGCCTTCGCCTCTTGGTTTGCGCAACTGTGGGCCGAGAGTCTTGGAAAGTCGAAGACGCTCGACGGTGCGCCGGCGCATGTGGGACAGACACCCGTGTGCGCAGTCGGCGCCACCGACCAGCACTCGCTGGTACAGCTCCTTGCTGAGGGACCATTCGACAAGACGGTCTGCATGCTGCGCGTCGAAGACCACGGCCGCGAGTTAGCCATCCCGGAGGCGTACAGTGATATCGACAGCCTCGCGTACCTCGGCGGCACGGGCCTTGGTGCGTTGCTCAATCTCGAGCAGCGCGCCACCGAACTTGCTCTTACGAAACAGCGGCGGCCGGTCATGACGCTCACCCTGCCGCAGGTCCACGAGCTGGCCCTGGGGCAACTGTTTTACTTGTTCGAGATGGCAGTCGTCTTCGCCGCTGCCCTCTACGGCGTGGATCCGTTCGACCAGCCGGGGGTCGAAGAAGGCAAGCGTCTGACCTACGCGCAGGTTGGGCGTAAGGGTTTCGAAGCACAGAGCACGGAGGTCGAGACGCTGCTGCGCCGCAAGCGTCCCGAGTACGTCCTGTGATGTCGCAACCCGCAGAGGCCATGCCGCAGGCCCGCATTCGTGTCCTCCCTCCGGAGGTCGCCGACAAGATTGCGGCCGGCGAGGTCGTGGAGCGCCCGGCTTCGGTGGTCAAGGAGTTGGTCGAGAACTCTATCGATGCCGGCGCCGGTCTGATCCGCGTTGAGTTGGAGGATGCAGGGATCGGCCTCATCTCGGTGAGTGACGACGGTGAAGGCATGAGCCCGGAGGATGCGGTTACCGCCGTACAGCGCCACGCCACCAGCAAGGTG
>CAZGSN010000053.1:0-5003 GCA_964528465.1 uncultured Binatia bacterium (SeqCode) | reverse complement strand
GATCAAGGCCAAGAAGCACAGGGCTGTGGACGGGCGTAGCCCAAGCGTTTCTCCTTTTGCCCTAGTAGATGCTGCCTGCATCCGCGTTCATCGGCGTCCGTCCGTGGTTCAATCGTTGTTTTCGGGTTGAGGTCGACGGCGGCAGGCCAGGCGCTCATGAAGGAAGATCCCGGAATCGAGACTTCGGCCTCGGAATCTGCCCCGAGCCCAGGCTTGGTCCAGGAACGAATGGACTACGGAACACCGAGGCCGCGCCATTCGTCGAAGGGCACGCCGAGCCTGGTGCCATTCAGGGAAGTGTTCTTGCCCCTCTGGTCGGCAACGCAAGATCGGCGTCGCTGCCTTTGTTGTCAGTCTGCAAGGAGTAAGCGGCGGCGAAGTACCAGAAGCGACAGGCAGCTCGGACTAACAGGAACGCCTGTCCCCACAGCAGTGATACGATGACTCCGGGCGTCGAGGTCACCGGGATGAGCATGGCAATGGTCTGGTAGGCCACCCACACCAGCAGGCCCGCGCCGAGCACTAGCAGCGCGATCCCAAGAGCAGCACTCTGCGGCCGCGAGCAGAACCTCCAAGACCATCGATACGCGGTGGTTGCAGTTCCTTCCTCGACAGCGCAACGCACGCGCGCGTTGTCGTGTACCACCATCGATACAAGCAAGCAGATTGCGGCAAGCAGAATGCACGTGCCAACGAGCAGGTACGGTGTCAGCTCCGCAGTAGCTTCGGCTGTCCATCGCAACAGCAGCCTCGAAAGAAGGTAGAAGGCTCCGATGATCAGCAAATTCAGAGCGGTCGCCATCGATGCCAGTGCAAAGAATCTCCCGAACAGTTCGTGCGCACGGCGCAGCGAATCGCGCAAGCTGGCGTCGCTACCGGCGGCGGCGACGGCCACGGCGTGCAACCAGATCCAAACCAACATGCTGCCTGCCCCAAGCAGAAGACCAGCGATGGTGATTCCAAGAAACAGGTCCCTGTGGTGGGCGAAGAGATCTACGAAGACGTTTAGGTCTAGATCCCGCAGGGAGGTGCGCGCGGCCAGCGAACGATCGAGACCTTCCTGCAGTCGTGTCCACGCCACAGCCCCGAAAATCAACGACGGTGCCAGCCAGGCTGCGTACAAAAGCAGGACCACCGGCCATTGGCGCAAGCAGTGCCGTAGTCCGGCAAGAAGAGCGTGGCTCATGGTTCACAAGGCTGTCAAGAATAGGAGTAGGTTCTGAAACCAAAAAGCCCAGCGTCCCACCAAGCGCACAACGCCACGCGTGGCGGTGGCACGCGTGCGCGAGTTGTTGAGGAAGTTGATGTCCAACACCAAAGCCTGCTGCGGGTCCACCACGGCCCACTCTACGCGCTGTGGGCCTGAAAACTCGAAGCGCTTCCATCGCGACCGCCCATCCCAGCGTTGGTTGGAGACCGTCCCATCATCAAAGCCTATCTGCACATCGATCGGGATCTGCACGCCACCGAGTCGTTCGATGACAACCTCGTTGCGGTACTGAAGCGTGTCGCTAGGAGCAGGCGCGCTTAGCTCTCCGACGCGCTGGCCAGAAAAGCGATAGCCGGCGAAGCTGCCTATCTCTTCAGACGAAACGCGAGTCACGGCGTAGTCGAGTACGTCGGTGCCACGGAACACGGGTTCGAGAAACCAACCGAGGTCCTGCCCCACGCTCCTTTCTAGACTGGCAAAGAAGTCCTGAGGCCGCGGGTGTTTGAACTGCCACGCCTGAAAGTAGGCGGCAAGGGCTTTGCGAACTGCATTGGCTCCCAACTGTCGATCTAGCGTTTCCAGCGCCAGCGCTGTCTTGGCATAGGAAATCGCGGTGTAGCTGTCGCTATCAAGATACGACCAAGCGGCGTTCTGGATTGGATCGTGTCGCGCGGCGGTGAGATAGCGGAAGCGCAGCAACGGCAGCATCCCCGACTTCAGCCCGAAAACATCCAGGTACGGCAGCCCGGCGTCCTCGGCCAATTGCGCTTCAACGAAGGAGTTGATGCCCTCATCCAGCCAAGCGTCCTCGAACTCATTGTTGGCCACCACTGCATACCAATACTGGTGACCAAGCTCGTGCACGATGACGTGCTCGGGTATACGTAACCCCCGTGGCATCCACCACGTCGTTCCCGTGGTGATCAGCATGGGATACTCCATGCCGCCGACCCCCCATGCTCCCGGAGCAGGATCAATCAGAGTGAGTTGCGGATACGGGTACCGGGCAAACCACTTCTGGTAGCGGCGTAGCGCTGCCGCAACGGCTTCCAAGTGGCGCTCCGCCTGCTGCTCGTGTTGCGGTTGCAACAGCAGGCGCACCGGTACACCCTCCACCATCCGTTCAATGACGAGAAAGCGACTGTCGACTGCCCACGCAAAGTCGTGCACATCTTCGGCGTAGAAGCGGAGTGTCTTGGAGCCGTCGCTGTTCTGTCGCTCGTTCTGCAAGACCCCCGTGGCGCCGACAATGGCGTTACCGGCCAGCGTGAGACTGACGTCGTAGCTGCCAAATTCGGCGAAAAACTCGGTAGTCAACTGATACTGATGACAGTTCCAAGCGCCAGCTTGGAACACGCCGAGCTTCGGAAACCACTGAGCCGCCATGGCGAACGGTCCGGCGTGGCCACTGCGCACGGCGGCACGCGGTAGTTGGGTGACGAATTCAATGTCGATCTTTGCTTCCTCGCCAGGCAAAATCCGCGACGGCAAGGGCACCCGCGCTACGGTCCGGTCGGCCGGGTTGTCATCGTCGGGGTGAAGAAAGGTGATCTGGTTGGTCAGGTCGACCCCGTCCACACGCAGTTCCTCGATTTCCGCATACCCCCAAGGCCGCGGATGGCGATCCAGAAAGTCCTGCCAACGTGTGCCGGCCGCGCGCAGAAAGGATGACTCGCTGTTGGCGAACGCGTTTAAGTACAGATGCAATTGCAGATCGCTTGCCGCTCTTTTGGTGAGATTGCGCCAAACAATTGTCTCGCGGCCACGGATGGAATGCTGGATCTCGTCGTAAGTGGCGTCGATGGTGTAACCAACCGCACGCTGTGCACGTGGTGTCTCGCCGGCGCTCACCCTCACCCCTAGCAAGCAAGCAGCCACTCCCACGAACAACAGCGCCGCGATGCGGCGAAAGCGCACAGGCGTCATGAAGCCTTGCCGCGTCTCTCCGGGTCAGCCTTTGAGCTTCGCTTGCAGCAACTCATTCAAACGTTGAGGATTGGCCTTCCCCTGCGTCGCCTTCATGGCTTGCCCAACGAAGAAGCCGAAGAGTTTGTCCTTGCCGGCACGGTACTCTTCCACCTTCGCCGCGTTTGCGGCCAATACTTGTTCGATCGCGGCGATCAATGGTCCGTCATCGCTGATCTGTACGAGTCCCTTTTCGGCCACGACATCGGCAGCATTCTTGCCGCCCGCTACCATCTCTTCAAACACTTGCTTGGCGATCTTGCCGCTAATGGTGCCGTCGTCGATCAACTTGACCATGCCGGCAAGCTGGCTCGGGCTGAGCGGCCAGTTCTCGATCACTAGGGCCTCGTCCAGTTTGCGCTCCCGTACCAAGCGCAGAATGTCGCCCATCACCCAGTTGCTGATGGCCTTAGCGTTGGAATGCTCCACCAACGCCGCCTCGAAATAGTCGGCGACATCCTTGCGTGCCGTGAGCACTTCCGCGTCGTAGTCGCTCAAGCCCACTTGCTCGACGAAGCGTTGGCGGCGTGCATCCGGTAGTTCCGGCAAGGCGTCCCGCACTTCTTCGACCCAGGCGTCGCTGACCAGCAGTGGCAGCAGGTCGGGCTCAGGAAAGTAGCGGTAGTCGTGAGCGCTTTCCTTGCTGCGCATCGGACGCGTCACCTCGCGGTCGGGGTCCCACAGCCGCGTCTCCTGGACGAGGTGGCCGCCTTCGCCAAGAACCTTGATCTGGCGTTGGATCTCGTGCTCGATGGCGCGCTCGACATTGCGGAACGAGTTCATGTTCTTGATCTCGACCTTGGTGCCGAACGTATGGCTGCCCACCGGCCTTACCGAGACATTGGCATCGCAACGGAAGCTGCCCTCGTCCATGTTGCCGTCGCAAATCTCGATGTACTGCAGGAGCGTGCGCAGCTTGCGCAAATAGGCACCGGCATCTTGTGGCGAACGCAGGTCGGGTTCACTCACGATCTCCAGCAAGGGCACGCCGCAGCGGTTGAAGTCGACGAGACTGGCATCCCCATGAGCATCGTGGATGTTCTTGCCCGTATCCTCTTCCATATGGATGCGCGTGAGGGCAATGCGCTTGCTCCCTGTCTCGGTCTGAATCTCGATGCCGCCGCCCAAACAGATGGGCAGCTCGTACTGGGTAATTTGATACCCCTTCGGAAGGTCGGGATAGAAATAGTTCTTGCGAGCCCAGCGGCTCACGGGAGCAATGGAACACCCGGCGGCGAGCCCAGCACGGATAGCGAACTCGACAGCGCGCCGATTGAGCACGGGCAGGGCGCCCGGCATTGCCAAACACACCGGACAGGTGTTTTGGTTGGGCTCGGCTCCAAACTTCGCCGAGCAACCGCAAAACACCTTCGACGCCGTCAGCATCTCGGCGTGCACTTCCAAGCCAATGACTGCTTCGTACTCCATATGCTCTCAGTTCAAATGCTCTAGCCGTAAGGTCCTTGCCCTTTTCACAACTCGGCCGTGCGCTGATGCCAGGCAGTCGCTTGTTCGTAGGCGTGGGCAACCTGCAGCACACGCTCTTCATCAAACGGGCGACCGATGATCTGTAGACCGATCGGCATTCCGGCCTGATCGAAGCCACATGGCATCGACAGACCAGGCAGGCCCGCGAGGTTGACCGAGATGGTGAGAATGTCCGACAGATACATCTGCAACGGGTCGCTTGCTTTCTCGCCCAGTCGGAACGCGGTGGTCGGTGCCGTTGGTGTGAGCAGCACATCCTGTGAGGCAAAGGCCTTCTCGAAGTCCTGGCGAATCAACGTGCGCACCTTGAGCGCCTTGAGGTAGTAGGCGTCGTAGTAGC
>CAZGSN010000052.1:0-6001 GCA_964528465.1 uncultured Binatia bacterium (SeqCode) | reverse complement strand
AGGTCCCCGGCTCCAGACAGGGCCACGTCAAAGTCGCCTCCGGAAGACCTGATGGGGTTCCATCCGACGCGGGCTGGGGGCAGCCCGTCTCCAATGCTCACGCAAATCAGCAATGGAGATGCCGCGCCCTCGCGGCGCATCAGGCGAAACGCCTCCGTCGACGACTTTGGCGTGGTCCTGCGGGGATCCAAACTGAAGCTTGAAAAAGTTGAGTCGTGCGGGTAACCATGCCGCTTGCCTTATTGGCGCCGGAGTTGAAGCGGCAGGTTGCCGAATCTGTCGTGAGGAAGCCTGTGCTTAAGGCCACGTTTGAGGTCCATCGTAGTGAAGACTTCGCATACGCCGAGCCCGCCGCGTCTGCAGACACCTGTAAGCCCGGACGGTGCGACCATGCCTTCCGAGGGTGGAGATCTAGTATTCATCCGTAGTGCCGTGATCGACACCGTCGGGCATGTCTTGGGCAACGTTTTCCAGCGTCTTTATCACCTGGCGAGTCGTGCCAAGGAGAGCGACGCGGTAGTGGCGGCCGAGCTGGAGAGCAGCACGGCGCGGTTAGAGGAATACCTAAAGCTCCTGCTCGATTACGTGTCGCCGTCGCGCTTACGTTTGCAGTCGATTGCTGCGAGCGATGTGGCGCACAGCCTCTGTGCACAGCTCGGCGATGTGTTGGGCACGCCGCCCACCTGGATGGATGAGACTAGGACTGGGCTTAGTCTTTTGGTCGATCCCTCGATGCTGGCGCGGAGTTTTTCATTGATGGCGAGCCAACTACGGCCGCAAGGGCGGGCGCAAGGGGGCGGGGTCGGTGGTAGCGCAAAATCCACGGAGGGCGGCTTGTTGCTCACGGTACGGATCGCGAGCGCAAGGCTGGAAGGCCAATCGTCGGAAGCTGAGATGCAGTGGGTGGTCGCGGAGCGGCTTATCGAGGTCCAAGGGGGTAGCCTGCGCGCGAACCGAGATTCGCCAGGGGAGGTAGTGTGGGAAGTAACCTTGCCCCTGCAGGACTAACCTCGACCGCCGGAGCGCGGGTGCGAATCCTCATCGTCGACGACGATCCGCTGATTCGCCGCCAGCTCGAGTCGCTGTATCCGAAGGACCAGTACGAAGTGCATTCGGCCGCCACCGTGGAGGAAGCGCGCGACAAGCTGAGTGCGACCGACTTTGGTATCGCGGTGGTGGATCTCAAGATCCCGGGCAGCGACGGCATCTCCCTGACACGTGAGGTGCGTGAGCGTTGGCCGCAGGTCGATGTGATCATGATCACCGGCTACGGCAGCATCAAAGGCGCGGTCGAGGCGATGCGCCAAGGTGCCTATGACTACATCACCAAACCGTTCGAGCCCGACGACATCTTGCTGGCTACGCAGAAGGTATTAGAGCGCCAGCGCCTGTTGCACGAAATCGAGTATCTGCGGGGACAGTTGGCGGAGCGTTACACCTTTGCCAACATGATCAGCCGCGATCCCAAGATGCGCGAGGTGTTCTCGGTAATCGAGGCGTTGGCGCAGAGCGACGTAACCGTAGTGGTCAACGGTGAGTCGGGGACGGGCAAGGAACTTGTAGCGCGCGCGATACATTTTCAGGGCAAACGCAGAGCTGGGCATTTTGTCGCCATCAATTGCGCGGCGGTACCGGAACAACTCTTGGAGAGTGAGCTGTTTGGTTACGAGCGCGGTGCCTTCACGGGGGCCAGCCACGATCGTACCGGCAAGATCGAATATGCCAGCGGCGGAACCCTCTTCTTGGACGAGGTGGACAGCATTCCCCTCACCATGCAGGCCAAGCTGCTGCGCGTGCTGGAGGAGCGTGCCATCGAGCGCCTCGGTAGCAATAGGCGAACGCTTGTGGATCTGCGGGTGGTGGCGGCGACCAACCGTGACCTGACACGAGTGGTGGCAAGCGGGGCGATGCGGGAGGATTTCTATTACCGGATCAATGTTGTGCCGGTGCACCTGCCACCCTTGCGCGAGCGCATCGACGATATTCCGCTGCTGCTCGCCGAGTTCTTGCGGACGAGCCCCATGGCTTTGCAAAAGGGGATCGTTCGCGTCGAGGAGCGGGTGCTCGGGGCATTGATGGGGCACACGTGGCCCGGCAATGTGCGGGAGCTTCTGAACGTGCTGGAGCGCGCCGTTCTGCGGGCGGGAGGAGACGTCATCTGTGATGTCGACCTGCCGTCCGCAGGTGCTCCCGTGCGCGGCTTCGGTAGCCGGTCGTCTCTTGCCAGTATCGAGGCGCCGTTGCGCGATTTCCTGCGCGACGCGGAATCGGACTACCTGACGCGGCTGCTGGAGCGTTATCGAGGCGGCATTGCACCCGCCGCGCGTCACGCGGCGATCGACCAGGCGACATTGCATCGAAAAATACGTTTGCATGGTCTTAATCCCGCCGGGTTACGGCGCCCTGGGGGGGTGGTGTCGTGAGGATCGCGCTTGCGCACGGGCCGCATTCCCAATGCTCTGTGGCGGTCCTTGCCTCTGTCAGTGAGAAATTCTCACGAAATGATTTGTATCATGGGAAGGCTCCTGGCATGATTTTGGTCCGATTTTCTGCCGGTCCGCGAGGAAACTGATGTACTGCGATTTTTATCAACTCACGGAGCGCCCGTTCAACGTTACCCCAGATCCAAAGTTCCTCTACTTGAATGCCCGCTATCGCGAGGCGCTGGCGTCTCTCAACTACGGTATCACGCAAAGAAAGGGCTTTATTACCCTGATCGGTGAAGCCGGAACCGGCAAGACGACGTTGCTCAAGCGCCTGCTGGAGGATCTCGATCCAAAGACGAAGACCGTCTTCATCTTCAATACCAACGTCACCTTCGAGGAGATTCTCGAGTACATTCTCGCGGAGTTCGACCTTCCGGTTCACAACGGCAAGAAGCTCTACATGCTGCAGCGCCTGAATACCTTTCTGCTCGAGGAGCTGCGTGGGGCAGGTAACGTTGCCCTGTTGATCGATGAGGCCCAGGATCTCGAGTTCTCCGTACTCGAGGATCTGCGGCTGCTGTCGAACCTGGAAACGGCGAAAGAGAAGATCCTCCAAATCGTGCTGTCGGGGCAACCCGAGCTAGGGCAAAAATTGAGCAATCCGGTGCTGCGTCAATTGCGCCAGCGCATCGGTATCAACTGCCGGCTGCTGCCTTTGTCACGCGACGAGATCACGGAATACATTGAATATCGTTTGCAGGCGGCCCAGTGCCCGGACTTGAACTTGTTTACGCGCGAGGCCGAGGATCAAGTTTACCACTTTTCGCGTGGCATCCCGCGCTTGGTCAACGTCGTCTGTGACAATGCTCTGGTGATTGGATACGCCTTAGGCAAGAAGCGCATCGGCGATGATGTGATCCGGGAGGCGGCTGCGGACTTGCTGTCCTTGGAAACCAGAGTGGACGAGCCGAAGGAAGCGAGTGCCAGCGTCGCAGTACCTTCGGCGTTTAGCGCTCCCAACCCCCCGCGTCGCAACGCCCGCCTTGGCGTCATCGGCCTCTTTGTGTTGGCGTTGATGATCGGGCTCTTGTCGATCGGGCGAACCATGTTGACGCGGCCGGCCATGCCTCTGCCGTTTTCCGGGCAACCGACATCTTTCGAAGTGATCCGGCCCGGTTCTAACCCGCGAGGTGCCGGAGTAGACCCACCGACCGATGTTCCGGCTGGTAGTGGACGTGAAGAAGTGGCGGCTGTCGAAGCAGGGGTTCCCGCCGAGGGGCGGGTCGCTCCTCCGCAAGTTGCGGCGCTGAGTCGTGACCAAGGGCAAACGGAGCCTCCTGCGATGGAGGATCGGCGTGGGGAAGATGTTGGAGTAGGTTCGCAACCTCGGATCGATCGAGAGCCACCAGTATTGCCTGCGGCACCCGTGTCTGCTCCGGTAGCGGCGGCACCGCTTCCTCCTGCGAAGGTTGTGCAACCTGTTGTACCCGGCGCAGGCGCTGCTGCGATGGCTGCGCTTGCGCAGCAGGAAAAACCTACGTTGCAACTATCAGCGGAGGCGCGTCATGCTGCTGGCGGAGGTGGCCGTAGCGCCGGCAGTGATCGCGACGAGGTGGCGGCGGGTCGCGAAGAATTGCCGCAGCGTGGCTCAGCGCAGGAAGGGGCACTGGCGGGTGCACCGCGGGCTTCTTTGACGAGCGAGGTTTCGCGCCACGGAGAAGGCATGATTGCATCGGAACCTGCCAAGGCTGGCCGAGCTGCTAGCGTGAGCCCGGCGGTAAAGCCCGAACCGACGTTGAGCGTAGCGGCTCGCCCGTCGAAGAGTTCCGATGAGGCAGCGCGTGAGGCTACGAGTGATGACGGCCGCGAGGTGGCGGAAGCCCCAACCTCCGATGCAAAGGGGCTTGCCGGCGTGGAGTTCGCCAGTCAGGTGGTGCGGGTTGGTGATTCCGTGTCGGGCATTGCCATGCGCAAGTATGGCCAGGCAAGCTACACGGTGCTGGATCTTCTCAAAATCGCCAACCCCGAGGTGGCGGATATCGATTCGATATCCGTAGGCCAGACGATTCGTCTTCCAGAGCTGGGCGAAGGCTATCCCGTCCTGAAGGAGAGCGGCGGTAAGTATTCTCTCTTGGTCGTTTCGAGCCCGCACCTGGGAAAGGCGAAGGACCTGCAGGCGGCGCTGCGTGCACGCGGGTTCGATGCGAAAGTGTCGAACACTTCCGTCGGCAGCGGCAAACCTCTTTACCGTGTCGTCGTTGGAGGCTACGCAGGCCGCGATAAGGTTGCGGCGGCTGGCAAGCAAATCCAGCGAGTGTTTCGAGAAAACGCGGCACTGGCCGAGTTGGTGGAGTAGGGAGTTGGGGATGCCAGGGTCGGCGGCACAGTGGTTCGTTATCAGCACGAAGGTGCGACGCGAGCAGTTTGCTCAAGAGCAACTGGCGCGCCGAGGGGTGGAAACC
The DNA here is from genome assembly GCA_964528465.1 of uncultured Binatia bacterium (SeqCode). Classification (GTDB taxonomy): domain Bacteria; phylum Desulfobacterota; class Binatia; order HRBIN30; family HRBIN30; genus CAZGSN01. The sequence continues at coordinate 1,113 of CAZGSN010000052.1, read as the reverse complement.
TTCTTGCCGAGAATCGTGCCGGCCATGCGTCCCGTCGGACGTTCGTCTGCCGTGCCGTTGTTTCCCAACTACCTCTTTGTGCGGATTGATCTTGATGAGCAACACTTTGACGTGGTGTGGACCCCTGGCGTCAAGCGCTTCATTTGCTTCGGCGGGACGCCGGCACCGGTTGGGGATGCGGTTGTTGAGTTTTTGCAGGAGCGCGTTGGCCCAGAAGGTGTGCTCAGTGTTGCCCAAGAGTTTCGCGCCGGCGACCACGTTCGAGTTCGTTACGGCCCACTTGCTGGCCTAATCGGGATTATCGAACACCCCGGAGGTCCCCGCGGGCGCGTGCGTGTGTTGATGGAATTGCTGAAGCGACAGACACGGGTGGAGCTGCCGCAACAATTGATCGAGCGCGTCTCGGCGTAACGCGGTGGACGCATGCGGCGCTAGGCGCTGCCTCAAACGCGAATTGGTGCTGGGCGCCCAGGGCAAATTCAAGCGTTATGGGCGGAGCTATGTCCTTTTTCGGATGGTATCCCGTCTCTGTGCCTGGAGTAGCGCTTGGCGTTATCGCAATGTGCGGGTGGTGCGGGAGCGGAAGATTGCCATGGCGAAAGAAATTGTTGGAAGAAGTTGTGATCTCAGTGTAAACCCCCAAAGACAAGATTTCGTTCATCGCCCGTTTGAGGGAGGCGTGAGAGGGTTTGACAAGCACTGGAGAGTGGGAAGCTAAGGCTGCAGAAGTCGGTCGCTTTGGAGAGTGTCTGTGAGTTTGCAGAAGGGATTGATAGGTTTTTCAAGAGATCGTATAAGCGCGCAGGCAGGTTTGGCTGGTGGATGCGTAGAGGGTTATCGTCGGTGCTGAAACGCTCAATTCTTTTGGTGCCATTTCTTTTGGCGTGCGCGGCATGCGCTGGGCGCAGCCGAAACCAGGTGCCGCTTCCCGTCTTGGATGCTCCGCAGCAGGCGGTTGCCCTTAGCTATTCGGGTCGTCCGTACCGCATCCAACCTGGCGATCTCTTGCGCGTTAAGTTTCTTTTCCATCCCGAGTTGGATATTCGGGTGCCGGTGCGGCCGGACGGCAAGATCTCCCTGCAAATCGCGGGGCAAATTCAGGCCGCGGGCTTG
>CAZGSN010000051.1:0-11082 GCA_964528465.1 uncultured Binatia bacterium (SeqCode) | reverse complement strand
CAAGTGGTACGAGCGCCAGCTCATCGAGAGCCATCTTTACCTGACGACCTGCTTCCTCGGCATCATCGCCGTGGCTTCCTCGATCGAACTGTTCGGCGGGCGCAAGGGCCCGGGCAGCGTGGTCGTGGCGCTCGCCGTCGGCCTTGGCGGGGTCTGGGTGTGCCTGTTCTGCTGGGAGCGCTACAAGCGCATCATGATGGTGGCCGAGCACATCGGCGACCACGCCCACTGTCCCGTCTGCGATGCCTACGCGAAATTCAGCGTCGTCGACGCCGGCCGCGCCCTGCACGAAGAGCCCGCCAACATCGAGGACCCCAAGGAAGTCTGGCTCAAGGTGTGCTGCCGCAAGTGCGGCGGGGAGTGGACGATCTAGTAGGGAGGGGAAAGTCAGTCTCCGCAGGACGGCGTGACGTGCGCCGGAAGGATTGTGCATCGGGCTTGACCACTATTTCCGGTAATCGGCCATAGCCGCCGGTTTGCTCCTTCAACTCTGACGGCTGGAATGCGCTCATTTCCGGTCGTAGGCATAGCGATCTGAAATGCCTAGCAGGTCAGGAGCGCGACGATTGTTCCACTTACACGGCATCGGCGCCTACTTCCGCAATCCCGGCGATTCCTACTACCTGCGATCGGTCGGATTAAGGAAGTCTTATGCCTCTCTAACGCAACATCGGCTAGTGTGCGTCATGGGGCATTTTAGGCGGGAGAAGATTGATGTACAGAATTGCGATTGTTGAAGACGACATGGCTACCAGTGATATGTTTTCGGGATATTTGGAAAATAGCTGGCCAGATTGTCTTGTAGATCAGTTTACTAACTTCGAGTCGGCTAGCGATGCCTTAGCGCGAAATGATTACGACTTGGTCATTTCGGATATTGATCTGGGCCCTGGTTCCGACAGATTCGGCGGAGCCAAAATTTCAAAAGCGTTACATTCAAAGCACACCCCACTGCTCATCGTATCTGGGCTACCGCAGCCCGAGCTTCACCGAGAGTTGTTTAAGGCACTCGACGCATGGGACTACCTTCAGAAGCCAGTCACTGAATCAGATTTCTTGAATCAGGTAGCCAGAGCGATTACCTTCTCTCAGACACGCGACCGGAACCTTGTGACTCGAAGCTACTCCCAAAACTCGACAACGCGAGATCCTAACCTTTGTGTCGACCTTCATTCCCGTGCGAAAGTGATATGGAAAGGTGAGCGCGTAAACCTTTCACTCACCCAAATCCGGATCGTAGAAACGCTGGTTGCGCAATCAAATGGGCCTGTGGCCTTCGGCGCACTGTTTGAGCAAATTGACTCAGGTCGAAACAAGGAAAACCTGCGCGTCCACATCGGGGCCATTCGAAGGGAATTTAAGGCTGTGGACCCTGAGTTCGATAGCATCCATAACATACCGATGCTAGGGTACATGTGGCGTGTTTGAACTGATTTGCTCCAGATTTTCTCGGTACCGCCTAACCATCACCGCAGGTGCATGGCTGATATTTTTGTTCCTTCTTACCGGTGGCACGCTCTATCGACTAATCGCCGCCTCAATAGAGAAAGAGAGATTCCATCGGCAGGAGCTGTTTGACCGTGACCTGAGGGCGTTGGCGGGGCGCCTCGACGCAGATGAGAGGTATGTGCTCGAACGTAACCTTGACAAGCTTTTACCGGAAGAACGGCCAATTCAACCCCTACTCCTGCCGCGACAATATTTTGTCAGTCTCCCCGCCGCCAATTCAACTGTTACGCCACGCTCACCTCCAAGAAATTGCTACGTCGATCTTGTAGTTTCTTCCACTAGTGTCGCCCACGAAGTCACTCCGGACCGATTCTGCTCGTACTTTACGGGCAATCGAGGGCCAGGGAGCTATCTGTTCTTCGCAATGTCGATTGACGGCCAGTCGATCGTCACTCTACGGCCTGGTGATATCGCCCTCAACGCCGATGCGATGCGCATTTCTATCCGTAATGGGAATCACAGCGGTATTTGGTGGCTCACATTCCAAGCGCCTAGACAGGACCCTATCTCGTCTCGGAGATTTGAGATTACCGCAATTAGAGAAGACAGCAGCGGAAGAATGGAACGCGATAGCCGTTTCGAGGGGTGGGCGTATATGCAACACCAGGCTGACGGGACCAGATTGCTGCACCTTGTCGCCCGACTGGACTATCACGCAATCGTTCCTAGGGAGGCGCCAGCGCCATCCAGAACCGTATCGGCGAAACCGACGATAAGGAAAGGCGTTCGGAGTCAGGGACAGCATCGGGCCAAATCAGTAGCTGAAGATGCCAGTTTGGAGCCGTGGCCGCCAAAGGATTGGCAAAACGTCGAAATTGGAATCGGGCGAAAGAGCTTCTCTCGGGATACAAACTCCTGGGGCCTTAAGCAATATGGACCTCGTGGCGTAACGAATCTATCGGTCTCTGTACTTTCTACTCCGTTTGTGAATGCGTATGCCGATTTGCGCATTAAACAGAAACTGGAGTCAGGAGAAGTAAAGGTTTGGTCACCGCCTCCCCCTGTCAAGCTAGTTGGGAAGGTCGATAGTGCAGAGAGTTGGATCCGTGTCGTTGACGGAGACTTATTGATTCGCCAGAGGCCGCTGATACGAACGCAGATCGTCCCCGACACTAGTCTTGTTTTCGAGGCCACGCATCCGGGTGCAGTGGTTGAGAAAGGGGTGTGGCAGACCGCTGTGCTCCTCCTTTTAGTTCTATTTGGATTTCTGTTCTTAGTACGTTATGTCTTCATCAGTCTGTTGAAACCGGTCTGGATTCTGTCTGCGAAGTCCGCTGCGTTGATGAGAAACTCGGTCGATTCCGAGAAAGAACTTCCTTACGGTGATCGACGGGACGAAATTGGCACGCTATCGACCGCGTTCAACGGGCTTCTTAGGGAAACGAGAACGCGCATGGTTCGCGAACAGGAAGACCGAGAACGCCGTAACGAGGAAGCGCGTCTCAAACATCTTGACGAGGTGAAAACTAGAGAAATAAGCCTCAAGACAATTGGACATGAAATACGATCGCCTCTCCAGGCACTCCTTGGCATGCATTCACAGGATGATCCAAGCCGGCGATATATTGACCGGATGGTTCGTGCAGTCGCGAACCTTTTTGGGAAAGCTGGCCCAGCGTCGTTCGACTCGGTCCCAATTCAGCTCGAACAAGTTGACATCGCCGAATTCCTGTCGGAACTGGCTTCCAACGCCGCTGCGGCCACGACTCCCATAAGTGACGTCGATTACACAGGCCCCGCAAATGGCATTGTTTGTCACCTTGATCCAGACGCGTTTGAGGACACCGTTTCGCACATATTGGAAAACGCGGCCCGTTTCCGGACGGCGTCGTCACCTATCAGAATTCGGCTCTTTAACGGTGTCGGCACCGTTTCCATCGCGATTGGAAATGATGGTCCGCATATTCCAGAGGATTTGTTGGAAACCATATTCGAGTACGGTTTTTCACCTACAGAGAATAACGACGGGTCGAACCAAGGAATTGGCCTGTTCGCTGCGCGTAACTATGTCTCCAGAATGTCGGGAAGCATTGTCGCCCACAACACTCTGACTGGTGTTGAGTTCACTATTTCGTTCCCGCTGGCGAAATAACCTCGGCGCGTAAGTAAGTTCTTACCCGATATAAGTGCTTTTCCAATCCAAAGCGGATGTTTAACTTACCTGCTTAAAGTCACACTGGCTGAACTGGGTTATGCGCCGCCAGCAATCCGGCGGGGGAACTCAATTGAGATGTCGCCACAAGCAGTTGGGGCGACACGACTTAACAGCAAGTGATGGCGTTATGACCGATGCAGCAATTGGATTGATGCATCAATTATTCCAGGAGTTAACATGCTAAAGAGACACCAAATTGTTTTCTATCCGGTGGGCAACGGAGACACGTCGCAGGTTGTGCTCAGCCAGGGGCGTCGGGTCTTGTTCGACTTCTGCCATCGCAAGAAGGCAGATTGCGTAGAGACGCCCGAGATCGACCTGAAGAAACGGCTCAAGGAGGAGTTGGATGCGGCCGGGCGCGATTACTTCGACGTGGTGGCGTTCACCCATGCCGACGCCGACCACATCCAAGGCAGTACCGAGTTCTTCGAACTCCAACATGCGGCCAAGTACCAAGGCACGGACCGCATCAAAATCAAGCAGCTATGGGTGCCTGCCGCGATGGTCCTGGAGAGTGCGTCCAACGACCAGCAGAGTGAGGAGTTCGTCATCCTGCGGCAGGAAGCCCGCCATCGCCTGCTTGAAGGAAAAAACATCCTGGTCTTCTCGAAGCCGCAGGATCTGATGGATTGGCTCGTTCCGAAGCTGAAGGAGCGCGGCGAATCCCCAAGCGCTCGTGACCATTTATTCATTGATGCCGGCACGCTGGTGCCTGGGTTCAGCCTGACGGCCGACGGCGTCGAGTTCTTTTGTCATTCGCCCTTTATAGAGCACTGCGAGGATGGCGACATCATCCGGAACTCTGCCGCTCTGGTGTTCAACGTTCGTCTCCAAGCGGGCGCAAACACTTTCGACTACCTTGAGATCGGCGATGCCCACTGGGAGGATCTCGAGGACATCGTGCGCATCACCAAGTGGCACAAAAACGACGATCGTCTGGCCTGGGACCTGATCAACATCCCCCACCACTGCAGCTACTTGTCGCTCAGCGACGAGAAGGGCGACAAGGAGACCGAGCCAAAGCCGCTAGTGAAGGAACTGCTGCTGGCGGGCAAGCGCGACTCGTACATCGTCAGCTGCAGTAAGCCGATCGTGGATTTGAAGGAGTCCTACTACCAAGTTCAACCGCCCCACATCCAGGCACGCAAGGCCTACGAAAGGTACTTGAAGGAGGTGAAGGGGCGCAAGTTCTTGGTGACGATGGAGGAGCCCAACGCCACGAAGCCCGAACCCCTGGTGTTCGACGTGACCGCCGGCGGCGTATCCTGGACGAAGATGGCACTGATCGGCGCCCCCGCCATCGTGGCCAGCCGTCCGTCGCGAGCCGGGTGATGGTCGAGGAGTTTTACGAGCTGGCCGGCTTCGGGGAAGTGGCACATCCCGACTCGTTGACCTTGCGTCGTGCGCAAGCCCTTTTCGCGGCAGTGCGAAATACGGCCGACTACACGCTGGTGCAGTTGCTGTCGCGCACAATGCCAGGCGCGGGGCAGATCGAGGCTCTGGTCGTCGACATCGAGTGCGACGGTGTGCCGTCCAGAAATCCTGCGGGCATTCAGTACCGTGAACGCTTGGCCCTGCTCGTACCGGAGGATCAGGGTGCACTGATCGATGTGCTTGCGCTTCGCAAGTCGTTCCCGGTGTTGATCCACCAGAACCACGGCACGCGCGATGGGGCGGCTAGCCTCTGCCTCTATTTCGAACCGACGCCGACCGTGATGAGGACGTGGACGCCACAACGGTTCCTGCGCCGCATCCAGTGGTGGCTGGAGCAAAGTGCCAAGGGCGAACTGCACCCGGCCGACCAACCCGTTGAGCACTTGTTCTTCGCTTCCAAGTTCGAGTTCGTGCTGCCTTGGAACCTCGACGCACTTCGGAACGCTGGCGGCGTGAAGATGGCTGTCGTGCGCAGCCAGACTAGGCCAGACGGTGGTGGCACATTTTTCTTGAAGCCCGTCGGCGACAGCAACAACGTGCCAACGAGCTTTACATCCCACTTCGAGTTAATGCTGCCCCCTATGGTCCAGGGTTTTGTCGAGCGTGATCCGGAGACCCTCGGTGATCTGGAGGATCTGCTGGCTGGGCGAGGGGTAGCTCTGTTGCCGCAGCTGATTGCGGCGTTGAGTGATGGCGTTGGGAGCGCGGGTGTGCCTGCTGGTGCCGCGGAATCTTTCGTGGTCATCATCCTGCGCATTCCGATGGTGCGGGAGCCCGGCGGCGAGGTGCAGCGAATCACCCGCCGGGCCTTCTTGGTCCAAGGTGATTTGCGCCAGTTGGGGGTGAAGACCGGGGCTTTGTACCTGCATGACAAACGCTATTTCGCCGAAGTCCAGGGGTCAGTTCTGGCGCGCGATCCGGCGACCGAATGGAAGGGAGAGCCCATCTTTCCGATGGGTGTGTTGCAGTTCCCTGACGGCGCAGCCGCTCGCAACCAGTCCAGCCTAGGCGATGAAGGGCCGCACGGTGTTTTGGTTGGGGCGGGCTCGCTCGGCAGCGCCATGCTGAATTTGTGGACCCGCGCCGGCTGGGGTAAGTGGTCGGTGATCGACAATGACCACATCAAGCCGCACAACCTAGTCAGGCATATCGCCTTTGCACAGCATGTCGGCGAGCTGAAGTGCGACGTTGTTGCAGAGCTGAGTGGGGCAGCCACCGAGGGTGCCGCCACGGTCACCGCTGTCAGAGGGGACGCGTGTGACCTTGGCGCCTTGGCTGTGCAGGAGACGCTGACGAATGCCAAGTTTGTCGTGGACGCTTCCGCCGCTCTAGAGTACCCGCGTCAGGTCAGTTTCGACGACAAGCTGCCGCGGCACGCCACGGTGTTCGTGACGCCTAACGGCAACGGGTCGGTTCTGATGCTGGAGGACCAGGATCGGGCAACGCGCCTGCGTACCTTGGAAGCTCAGTACTACCGTGCTCTGATTCGCCAGGCTTGGGGCGCCATGCACCTGGAAGGCAACTTGGGGACTTACTGGAGCGGGGCAAGTTGCCGGGACGTCTCGGTGGCCATGCCGTACTCGCGCATTGCGGTTCATGCCAGCACGTTGGCAGAGCAAGTCATATTGCGTAGCCGATCAGAGGAGGCCTGCATCCGGGTCTGGGACCGCGATCCCGAGACGGGATGCGTTTTGGTCCACGACGTGCTTCCGGCTACCGAGTGTAGCCTAGACTTTGGTGACCTGACTGTCTTCTATGACGCGGGGCTGGCAGCACACCTGAAGTCGCTCCGACTTGCCGCCCTGCCAGATGAAACCGGTGGGGTATTGCTGGGCTATCACGACTTCAACGTTGGTGCCATTGTGCTCGTCGATGTGCTGCCGGCGCCGTCAGACAGCCGAGCGAGTCCCGGAGCCTTCGAACGCGGCACAGTTGGCTTGGTGAAGGCCGTCCAAGAGGCTTCGTCACGCACCGCGGGCATCGTTGGTTATGTTGGCGAGTGGCACAGCCACCCGGCCGGGCACTCGGCTACACCAAGCCGAGATGACTTGGTGCAGCTCGTAGAGATCAGTCTGGGCATGCACGATGACGGGCTCCCTGCGCTTCAACTCATCGTGGGAGAGGATGAAATTCGCGTTCTACAAGGCACGGTGAGATCATGATCACCCCCAATAAGCCCATCGCCCTGGCTTTATCAGGCGGCGGGATCAGGGCCATGGTTTTTCACCTCGGCGTCCTGAGGCACGTGGCTGAGCGGGGCCTGCTGGAATCCGTAGAGAGGATTTCCACTGTTTCAGGGGGAAGCCTGCTGGTCGGACTGCTGCTTCACCAGAACGAGATGCGTTGGCCCACATCCGAACAGTTTCTCTCGCACGCGCTGCCGGTACTGCGAGAGGAGTTGTGTGCGCGCAGCCTTCAATGGGGAGCAGCGCGGCAGCTCCTAAATCCGATCAACTGGCGGTTCTTGCTCTCGCGAGCCAACCTGTTGGCACTAGCGCTCAGGCATGAATGGGGGGTGACAACTACACTCGCCGATCTACCGGAGGTGCCGGAGTGGTCAATCAATGGGACCACCGCTGAAAGCGGAAAGCGGTTCCGCTTCAAGCGCAGCGACATTGGCGAATACACATTGGGTTACGCCAAGGCGGAGTGCTTCCCGTTGGCAAGTGCATTAGCGGTTTCTGCGGCCTTTCCCGGCGGCTTTGGCCCTTTAGCTCTGGAGACAGGCCGCTACCAATGGCGAAAGCGCGAATGGGATGCCCCCCCTGAGGCAGCCGAACCAGCGATCCCGGCATTTCGACGGCTTCACCTCTACGACGGTGGCGTGTACGACAACATGGGGCTAGAGCCCTTCTTTGACGCAGGCCGCCAAATTTCAAAGCAAGAGGGCTGCTACCTGATCTGCTCAGATGCAGGCGCGCCGTTGGTACCGGGATTCGACATGGGGCCACTCAATGCCTTCCGACTTAAGCGTGTCGCTGACATCATGTCTGATCAAACGAGATCACTGCGCGTCCGCACGCTGGCGCATTACCTACAGCAGACGTCGTCATCTGGTGCCTACCTGAGCATCAACACGCCGGTCCCATCGAACGATAACTGCCAATCAACGCAGTTTGCCTCATCATTTCCGACAACCCTACGTCGCCTTCGCTGCGACGAATTTGACAAGCTGGCTTCGCACGGGGCAGCAGTTGCCGAGCGCGTTCGGGTGCAATTTGGGCTGCTGTAACTCAAAATCAGTTAGTCAGCTTTGGTAGCGAAAAACTAATAGGCAACCAACCAAAGTACGACTGGTATTGGCTGCAGAGCTGCCGCTCCTGAGGTTGAAGCGGACTGTCCGGAATGGCCGAACAACGGTCACTGCGTTGGACGATACGGTTTGCTGAAAAGTCAGCCCCGCCAATACGGCGGGCGCTTCTCAGCGCGGCGTGACGACGGTTTGTTCCTGCGCGCCGAGGTTGTCCGCTATGCCCGGCGCGCGTGACGGGCGACGTATTGGCGAAGCACACCGTCCATGCGCGACTGCCAACCCTCTCCCGTGGACTTGAAGTACTCCACGACTTCCGGGCTGTAGCGAACCGAGATCAGCAGCTTCCTGTTCTCTGACTTCGGCCGGCCGCGCAATGCGCGCATCGGCACCATCGCTTTCAGTTGCTTCGCAGTGAGAGGCTGCGCGTCCGGATCGCTCCGGGCGGCTGTGACGATCGCCTTGTCTTCAGCCGACGTCGGCATCCTGACGGCGGGGCGCTTAACAATCTTGGCAGTTTTCGACATAGTGTTTCACCTCTCTTCGCGTTGCACGGCGCAGGCTGATGATGCGTCGTTGTTCGCCGCGCTCCGTAAAGGCGACGTAGTAAAGGGTTTCAGTCTTCGGCGCGAGCGCGATCATGCGCACTTCGTCATACTCGAATCGTTCGTCGATCCACACCAGCGCGGCTTCCCAGTCGAGTTCGACGGCCATTGCCAGGGAGACGCCATGCCTTGCCAGGTTGGCGGCGTCCTTGGCCGGGTCGAACTCGATCAGCATGCTTTAATGTAGCTACAATAAATCGGCGTGTCAACCAGGGGTTGACGGAGGGTGTGGCAAAAGTCAGTCCCGCCAGGACGGCGAGTGCTTGCTAGCGCGAGGCGACGACGACCTGTTCCTGCACGCCGAGGCCGTCGATGCCCAGTCGCAGGGTGTCGCCGGGCATGAGGAAGCGCGGCGGCTTCATGCCGAGGCCGACGCCGGGCGGCGTGCCGGTGACGACGACGTCGCCGGGCAGCAGCGTCATGAAGCGGCTGATGTAGCTGACCAGCTCGGCGCAGCCGAACACCATGTTCGAGGTGTGGCCGTCCTGCACGCGCCGGCCGTTGAGTTCCAGCCAGAGGTGCAGGTCCTGCGGGTCGGGGATTTCGTCGGCGGTGACGAGCCAGGGGCCGAGCGGGCCGAAGGTGTCGCAGCCCTTGCCCTTGTCCCACTGCGTGCCGCGTTCGAGCTGGTACTCGCGCTCGGAGACGTCGTTGGCGACGCAGTAGCCGGCGACGTGGTCGAGCGCCTGCTCGACGGCGACATGGCGCGCGACCGAGCCGATGACGATGCCGAGCTCCACCTCCCAGTCGGTCTTGACCGAACCGGGCGGCAGCAGGAGCGGATCGAACGGCCCGCTGATGCAGGTGGTGGCCTTCATGAAGAGGATCGGCTCGCTCGGGATCGGCATGCCGGCCTCTTTCGCGTGGTCGCGGTAGTTGAGGCCGACGCCGACGATCTTGCTGATGCCGGTGAACGGCACGCCGAGGCGCGGATTGCCTTTCACGCGCGGCAGCGATTCCGGCGCGATGCTGCGCAGGCTGTTCAGCCCCTGCGGCGAGAGGGTGAGCTGGTCGATGGTTTCGATGGCGACCGACAAATCGCGCAGCCGGCCTTCGCTGTCGATGAGGCCGGGCTTCTCGCGGCCGTCCGTGCCGTAGCGTACGAGTTTCATCGTGCCCCCTCGGGGATTACCAGTAGGTTTCCATGCTGATCTGGCCCGGCTCCTTGCGCTTGTGCTTGCGGAAGCCGCGCGCGGCGAGCGCGGCGGTGGCGTCCGCCACCATGGCCGGGTTGCCGCAGAGCATGACGTGGGCGAGCGGCGCGTCGAAGGCGAGGCCGGCGCGCGCTTCGAGGCGGCCGTCGGCGATGGCCTGCGGGATGCGTCCGGCCAGCGCATAGTCGGCCGCCTCGCGGCTGAGGAAGGGAATGTAGGTGAAGCGCTTCGGCTCGGCCTCGGCGATCTGGGCGATGGCGCGGCGGTAGGTGAGTTCATCCGCCGTGCGGGCGGCGTGCACCAGCACGACGCGCTGGAAGCGCTGCCAGGGCTCGGGCGTCTTCAGGATGGAGAGGAAGGGGCCGAGGCCGGTGCCGGTCGACACCAGCCAGAGGTGGATCGAAGGCGGCACCTCGTCGAGGACGAGGAAGCCGTTCGGCTTCGGCGCCACCTGGATGCTGTCGCCGGCCTTCAGCTCGGACAGGCGCGGCGAGAGCGGGCCCTCGGGCACCGTCGAGAAATAGAATTCGAGATAGGGATCGCCCGGCGCGCTGACGATGGAGTAGGGCCGGCCGACGATCTCGTCGCCGATCCGCAGGCCGAGCTTGGTGAACTGGCCGGCGCGGAAGGGCTCGATGGCCGCTTCGATGCGCAGGGAGTGCAGGCGATCGGTCCAGTCGATGCGCCCGACGACTTCTCCTTCAGTCCATTGCGCCATGCGGCCTCCGGCTTCCTTCCTCTCCCGCTGGCGGGAGAGGGAATTGGGGTTACTTCTCGGTTTCCGGTTCGGGCTTGGGCAATCCGCCGAGCAGCGCCGGCACCGGGCGCTTCGGACGGTGGTGCGAGCGCTTCGGCTCCGGTGCCGCCGTGTCCGTGCTGCTGCCGCGCGACTCGTAGGGCTTGCTCGGGTCGAAGTCGAGCTTGGGCAGCTTCGGCTTGGCCGGCTCGACGCGGCGCGGTTCGCGCCGCTCGCGG
>CAZGSN010000050.1:0-6050 GCA_964528465.1 uncultured Binatia bacterium (SeqCode) | reverse complement strand
GGGTGGCGAGATAGCGCGTGAAATGAGATCGATACCGATTCCGATAGCGACCCCGACCCCGCAGGGAGGCAACTTGCATGGACTTGCGCAGAGCTTCCCTAACGCGCTTAGGCTGCTGCCCCCACGCTCCCGGGCCGATCGAAATCGAGGGCAACCTGCTCGTCGTGGCTGGCCATGGCGTCGAGATCCGCCTCGGCGAAGCCAAGCACGCCCATGTCGGCGTAGGCCTTTTGAACCTTCGGTCCCCACAGCCCAATATCCTTCACCGTGGGTACGATGCGTGTGAACAAAGCCGAGCGGTAGGCTCGCAGCAGATCGGATTCGTCGGTGTAGCGCACACACTCGGCAATCGGCAGACCAAGTGCCTCCCAAACCTCCTCACCGCGGAAGCGATCGCGCAGCAAGTAGCAACCTTCTACGACAAACTCTTCGCGCTCGTCGCGCTCTTTTTGCGTGAGCTGCGGGTAGTAATCGCGTAGGGCAAGGCGCCCGAAAGCCACGTGGCGAGCTTCATCTTGCATTACGTACGCCGTAACCGACGCGGCCAACGGATTCGTTGCCGTGTCGCGAATCAGCGAGAATGCCGCCAAGGCAACTCCTTCGATCAAGACTTGCATGCCGAGGTAGGTAAAGTCCCACCGCGAATCCACCAGAGTCTGCTCCAGGAGCGCTTTCAGATGCGGATTGATCGGATAGGCAAGCTCAAACTTCTCGTGCAACAGCCGCGAGTACGCCTCGACGTGACGAGCCTCGTCGACCACTTGCGTGGCCGCATAGTACTTCGCATCCATGCTCGGCACCTGCTGCACGATCTTCGCCGTGCACACGAGAGCCCCCTGCTCCCCATGCAGAAACTGCGAGATCTGCCAGGCCTGGAAATGATGGCGTAGCCTGGCCTTCTCCTTGGCCGTAAGTCGTTGCCAAATATCAGAGCCGAAGATTGGGATCACTTCGTCGGGCAACCCAGACGGATTCTCCGGGTCGAGATCCTGCGACCAGTCGATGCGCTCGGACGCGTTCCACTGTAGACGCTTCCCCTTCTCGTACAGGTTGAGCAGCTTTTCGCGGCCGTCCTCGTATTCCCAACGAAAAGTGGTTGGAAAGGATTGGCCGACAGCCCAATCCTTACTCGCTAAAGGCGTGGCGTAACGATCCAATGTCGACATGGCAGATCTCCTTTGCCACCCACCATAGGAAGTTCGGTGCCAACCGTAGGACACCCACTGCAACGCTAGATCATCGATATCTCACCTGCTTCCCTTGACCATCCATCGACATATCGACTAGCAAGCAACGATATGTCGCCTATCAATCGTAATATCGATGCAGCGCCCAATCCTGAGTCCGCGAGTGAGCAAGAGCGGTGGCAGCAGGTACAGTTTGAGCGCTTGCTTGCCGACACCTCCACGCGTTTGCTCAACCTTCCGATCGAGAATGTAGACCAGGAGGTCAGCGCGGCACTGCAACGGCTGGGTGAGCATCTCGGGGTAGACCACGCCTCGCTAGGGGTTGTCGATCCTAGCGATCAACTGGTGCGTTCGGCCTACACCTGGGCAGCCGCGGGTTTCGAAACCATGCCGCTGCTCGGCGAGGCCGATGTCCCCTGGGTTGCGTCTCGCATGCGCAGGGGCGAATCCCTGATTATCTCTCGGCCCGACGAAGTTCCCCCTGAAGCACTCCAGGAGCTGGCGATGGTGCAGCACATTGGCGTGCACTCGGTCGCGTTGTTGCCGCTCTCGGCTGCGGGCAGGATCGTCGGCGCCATCCACTTCTCCACGGTGAGCCGCGAATTGCATTGGCCGGAAGCATTCGTGCAACGCCTGCGCTTGATCGGAGAGATGTTTGCCGCCGTGCTACTGCGGCGCGAAAGCGACATCGAGCTACGTCGGGCGCTGGCCGATGTACAAGGCCTCAGCGATCGGCTCAAGGCAGAGAATGCCTACCTTCGCGAAGAAGCCATCGACTCTGCCCTGCGCGGCGACCTCGTCGGCGGCAGCAAGGCGCTAGCCAGTGTCCTTACGAAGACGGCCTTGGTCGCCAGCACCGACACGACGGTGCTCATTCTCGGCGAGACCGGCGTCGGCAAGGAACTCATCGCCAAGGCAATTCACGAGCAGAGCCAGCGCCGCCAGCAGACCTTGGTCAAGGTCAACTGCGCGGCACTACCGGCGAGCCTCATCGAGAGCGAGCTGTTTGGGCACGAAAAGGGAGCCTTCACCGGCGCCACGGCGCGTAAGCTCGGACGCTTCGAGCTAGCCGACGGCGCCACCATTTTCCTCGACGAGGTAGGCGAGATTCCCCTCGAGTTACAAGCAAAGCTGTTACGCGTCTTGCAGGACGGCGAGATCGAGCGCCTCGGCTCGCAAGAGACGCGCCGCGTCAACGTGCGCGTCGTCGCGGCTACCAATCGCGATCTCAAATCAGCCATCGCGCAAGGCACCTTTCGCGCCGACCTCTACTACCGCCTGGCGGTGTTCCCCATCGACATCCCGCCGGTGCGCCAGCGACGCGAGGACATACCCTTGCTGGTCTGGCACTTCCTCGGCTTGTTCCGTGCGACCTTGAAGAAGTCGATTGATCGCGTGCAGCCAGAGACGATGGAACGTCTGCTCGCCTACGACTGGCCCGGCAACGTGCGCGAGCTGCGCAACGTCATCGAGCGCGGCGTCATCATCTCCCCAGCGACGACCCTCGTCTTGGACGACGTCTTCGATGCCCCCCACACAACGGCAATATCCTCATCAGAGATCTCCGCAGCGAAAGAGATCTCCGCAGCGAAGGTTTTCGAAGCCCGGCTGAGCGGCACCCTCGCGGAGATGGAGCGGAGCTACATCACGCAAGTGCTCGAGCAGTGCGAGTGGAAGATCCGCGGTGCCGGCCAGGCTGCTGAACGCCTCGGGCTTCACCCCAGCACCCTCTACTCGCGAATGGAGAAGCTAGGCATCCAACGGCCGACATCACCGCGGAAGCAGCAAGGCTCGTAGCCGCCCACCGCTAGGGGAACCCCTACAAGCTCCCATCACTCCGGCAAGCAGGCTGTCGCAGTGCTCGCTCCCGGGCTTCACGCTGACTCCCAGGCCTTGAGCCTACACTCGCTCCAAGGCTTTACGCTCTTTCGCTCGTTCCCAGGCTCGGCTCTTAGCCTTACCCACAAATCGGCCGGCTGGACACCGACAGCAGAATGGAGAGGCAGCAAGGATCGGTGTCCTCTCCCGTGCATCTCCTCAGCGCGGGAGAGGGGAGGGTGAGGGCCCAAGGTGTTGGCCCTACAGAAGTTAGGACAAGCGGACGTCGCTTTCGTACATCGGTAAATCGCAGCGCTTTTCCGAGAGTACCCTCACCCTCCCCTCTCCCACGCGGAACAAACGCGTGGGAGAGGACACCGTATGGCTGGCGATGGTGCTTTTTCGACCGAAAAGCCTTTCGCAGTAACGGTGTCCAGCACCCCGATTTGTGGGTAACGTGAAGGGCTCTTCCTGGGAACAGGGCATGCACATCGACAGTCCCTTGCGCCATGGTGGCGTTTGAATGGGAGGCGATCCCTGGAGGCAGCGCTTCAAAGCTTCCAAGCGTCGACGTAGAACTCCCTGGATCACCAGGCTAGGATCGCCGCCCATGTCGCTGGCCAACATTCGCATCGTGCTCGTACGGCCACGCGGTAGCGCCAACGTGGGCAGTGTCGCCCGGGCGATGAAAAACATGGGACTTTCAGATCTCGCCTTGGTGCAGCCGGCTCTCACCGATCGCTTCTGGTCGGAGGCCATGGCGGTGCACGCAGAGGACGTGCTGCGCTCGCACCGGAGCTTCGACTCTTTCGCCGAAGCCACCGCCGACTGCGGCATCGTAGCCGGCACCACGGCTCACGACGGGCCCTATCGAACAAGCTTGCAGACACCACGCCAAGCGGCCCCTGCCCTGCTGGCAGCCGCCGCCAGCAACCGAGTTGCCGTGGTGTTTGGTCCCGAGGATCACGGCCTCAGCAACGACGACCTCAAGTCGTGCCAGCTTTTACTGACGATTCCGACCGCGCCCGCATACCCGTCCCTAAACCTCGCCCAGGCCGTGATGGTGTGTTGCTACGAGCTACAACTTGCTGTCGGTGACGCCGTCCGCGCCGACGGCAGCGCCGATATCGGCAGCGAGACAGCGCTGGCTTCCGCGTCGCACACACGCTTTGCTCTCGAACGCTTGCAAGAGGCCCTCTTGACCATCGGCTTTCTTAAGCCCAACAACACCGACCACATGATGTATTCGATCCGCCGCATGCTCGGTAGCGCACACATGGACGAGCGCGACGTCAGCATTTGGCTTGGCATCGCGCGTCAAATCGAATGGCTAGCGGGCTGCGCCCAGTCTCATGACGAATCGCCGTTGCCGTTGGTCGCTGCACAGCGTGCTCGTGATATCTGATTCATGCGCAACAAGTTCCTGCCACCAGGTGCCCAAGCCAGAGGTCCACAGCCGCTAGCAAATGATTCCTGAGCCATGGCAACCATTATTCCCTTCGAAGATGTCTTGCGTTCGCGCCGACGCCAACAGCACCAACACGAGCTGGAGCGTTGCATCGAGATTCTGTCTCTCAACCTCCGCCTAGTGCTCGACCAGCTCGATGGCGCCGATGAAGAAGCGCGGCCTCTGCATGCTCGTCGCCTCCGCCACCTCAGCGAGCTGCTCGAATACGCCGTGGATCAACAGTAATGCTGACACCTGAATTTGTGCTCGCGCTTTGTCTTGCCGGAACCCTTGCTTTAGCCGCGCTGCTCGTCGTCCTCCTGCGCGCCCAAGGCCGCATTAGCGCCCGCCTCGAAGCTCTTAGCGCCACGCAGGAAGCCGACCGCTCCAGCCTCCTCTTGCAACAACAGATTGAAGGTGTGCGTGAGCAGTTCGGGCGCGCCTTCGAGGCCAACAGCCACGCCGTCAATCAACAGCTCACGCACATCGTCGCCACCGTCAATCAACGCCTGCAGGAGAACACGACCACACTTCAGGAAGGACACACCCAACTGAGTCAGCGCCTCGACAGCGCTGCCACGCTAGTAGGCTCCCTGCAGCGCAGCCTCGGCGGGTTGGAGGAAGCCAACCGTCGTATCTACGAGGTCGGCAAAGACATTGCCTCTCTCCAGCAGATTCTGCAGGCACCCAAACTCCGCGGCGGCCTCGGCGAGCTGCTCCTCGAAGATCTGCTGGCGCAGATCCTGCCCCCCGAGAACTTCAGCGTGCAACACATGTTTCGCTGCGGTCACAAGGTCGACGCCGCCATCCACCTGGGCAAGGGCATCATTCCGGTCGACGCCAAGTTTCCCCTCGAAAACTTCCGCCGCCTGCTCGACGCACAGAGCGATGACGAGCGTACGCGCACCCGCAGGGCATTCGTGGGCGACGTCAAGCGGCACATCGACAGCGTCGCCACCAAGTACATCCTGCCCGACGAGGACACCTTCGATTTCGCGCTGATGTATATCCCTGCCGAGAACGTTTACTACGAAACCATTGTCCGCGACGTGGCCAGCGGCGACGCGGACATCCACGCCTACGCTTTGTCGCGCAAGGTGATCCCTGTATCCCCCGGGTCTTTCTATGCCTACTTGCAAGCCATCGTTCTCGGCCTGCGCGGTATGCGCATCGAGGAGCGAGCACACGAGATCCTGCAGCATCTCGGCCGTTTGCGCGGGGACTTCGACCGCTTTCGTGACGACTTCCGACTCATCGGCAAGCACCTCAACAACGCCGTCTCCAGTTTTGCCGGGGCCGATCGCCGCCTCGACCGCCTGGAAACGCGCTTCGTCAATGTCCTCGGAGCCGAGGATGCTCCCGCAGACCTACCCGACGACTCGGGCAGCATCCCCTTATTCGCCGACAGCCCCCCCGCCGCAGAGAAGAAGCGACGGCGATGATCGCTGCGTGGCCGCCGCTTTACACGCCAAATCGTTCCTACACCAGACGCGGGCCGAGGGCGGCCCGTCTCCAACTCAGATTCATCAATGTTTACAAGCAATGGAGACGCCCCCTCGGCTGGGCTCGGGACAGGCCCTTCGACGCCGCTCAGGACA
>CAZGSN010000049.1:0-3968 GCA_964528465.1 uncultured Binatia bacterium (SeqCode) | reverse complement strand
GTGGTCGGCGACGACCAGCGGCTGCATCTACCCTACATCGGTAAACCCCATCACCGGCAACAGTGCCAGACAGAAGCAAGCGGCACCAAGAGGGAAAGCGCGGCCGGGGTTGGATGTCGGACTGGCTTCTTCGCCGCCTTGCTCGCCGTATTGCTGCGCCCGTCTACACTGGATCCGTGCTTAGGTTCTTCAAGAAGCGCAGGAGAGTGCGGACGCCAAAGCCCGTCGCCCCGCGCGGGTGGCAGGCAAAGGGCTTGTCGGCCATGACGGTGCTGGAGAAGTCAATGTGGCACCATGGGATGTCCCCGACGAACTCGCGCAGAAATAACCCGCCGATGATGGTGCCGGCACCGGTGTTGGCCTCGCCTATGTTCTTGAGATCGGCGATTTGGCTGTCGATGTCGCCGCGATAGTCGTCGATCAAGGGCAACTCCCACAGGTTCTCGCCACATTCCTTGCCGGCGTCGATGAGTCCGCGCACGACCTCGCTACGGTTTCCCATGATGCCAGCGTAGCGCGTGCCCAGGGCGACGCGCACGGCGGCGGTCAGGGTGGCCAGATCGATGATGACGTCTGGCTTGCGCTGGGCCGCATAGGCCAACGCATCGGCAAGCACCAATCTGCCCTCGGCGTCAGTGTTGAGAACCTCGATGGTCTTGCCGTTGAAGGCACGCAGCACGTCGCCAGGCCGGATGGCGGTACCGCTCGGCATGTTCTCGGCGCACGGGACGTAGGCGCGCACTTCGACCTGAATATCCAAATCGCGCAGGGCGCTCATGGCGCCTAGCACCGCAGCTCCACCGGCCATGTCGCGCTTTTGCGACTGCATGGAATCTGCCGGTTTGAGCGAAAGGCCCCCGGTATCGAAGGTGATGCCCTTGCCGACCAAGGCCACAACGGCCGCTGATTTGTGTTTCGGGCGGTAGACGAGTTCGATGAATTTTGGAGGTAAGGCGCTGCCTTGCGCGACACCGACCAATGCTCCCATGCCAGCGCGGCGAATGGCCGTGGCATCGAGAATTCGGGCTCGCAGACGCTGGCTGCGAGCAATGCGACGCGCTTGCTCGGCGAGGTACTGCGGTGTGGCGACGGCGGCTGGGGTTTGGATGAGATCGCGCGCCAGGCACGTCGCCTGGGCGACGCTGATTCCCTCGGAGCAGGCACCGCGTAGCTCGGCGCTTGCTCGTGGGCACAGGATCGACAGCACCGTATTCTTGGCTGGGCGCGGCCTGCTCTTGTACTGCTCGAAGCGGTAGCTGCTGAGTTCTGTTCCCTCGACCAGGATGGCAACGTGTCGATGGCTCAGCAGCTCTTCCGGCAACCACAACAGCGAACGCGCGGCTTTGAGGTCGCGTAACTTGGTGGCGATGAGCTGGGCGAGGGAATAGCAGGTGCGCGGGTTGGCAGTGTCGCCCGCGCCGAGGAGGACGACGTAACGCCACGGGGCAGTGGCGTGCGTTTGCACGACCACAGACTCTCCGTCTTTGGCCGTGAAGCCATGATAGCCAAGCTCCGCGCGGATGGTGGCGCGCAAGGTCGGGTCGAGGAAGGGCGGCAGGTTGGTCTTCCAGTCCTTGTCCGCCAAGAGCAACAGCGCGTCTGCCTTGCTGTACTGTGGAGGGCGTGTGTCCAGCTTTATCTGCATCTTGGAATCAACTCCCGGCGTGTTCTTGCAGGTACTCTAGGAGGGTGGCGCGCTCCTCGTCCTTTAGAGGCGGAGCCCCGCGCCGCACCATTTCTCCTTGCATTCGTTCGACCTGATATTTCCACATCTCGGCCTTGAGGAGTTGTGGCGCGTAGAGACGATGGCAGTCGCCACAGCGATCGCGATACAGGCGGGCCCCCGCAGATTCCGCATCGGGTAGCCGTGCATCGCAGGCGACAACCATGGCGGCAAGGCTCAAGACCAGGGCGCGCATCATGCGGAAGCGTCGCCCTTCTCGCGAAAGTAGGCCGCTTGCCCCGGTGTTTCGGCGACGCCTACCTCGATCGAGCCAAGCACGATCGGTGCTGCCGCCTGCAGCTCCTTTTTAATTTCTCCTGCCAGCCAACGGGCAAGTTCTTCCGCGGAGCTGTGCACGATCGGTAGCAGCAGAACATCCTTGGCGGGGAAGCGGAATTCGTCTTCCTCGTACAGGGCGACGATTTGGCTGCCTTGCGTGGTGATCGACAGGCAGTCGCTTTGTGAGGGGAGCAGCGTCTTCTCGTCGAGGCGTTCGCAGACGCGTCGCGCGGCAGCCTTGACGATACCGAAGTCGAGCACGTAGCCTTGCTCGCCTAGCTCGCCTTCGACCTCGACAGAAACGCGATAGTTGTGTCCGTGCAGGGCTTCGCGGAACCCTGGATAGGCGATGAAGTGCGCGGCGTTGAACTTGAGATAATCCTTTTCCACGTGAACTTTGAAGGAATGTCTGGACATGGGTCGACTCCGCAAGCTTGCAGGGTTGGATTAGCGCTTCATGACTCCGATGCGGTCGCCGAACACGGCACTGAAGTAGAAACTGTCGCCCACTTCGAGGGCAGCAGCGACGGCACCAACGCTGTCGCCGTCATGTTCAACCAGCGGTGTGAGTTGCAACGTCTGGCGGTCCACCTCGACGACGCTCCACGGGCTGCGGCAGGGCTGTTCCCGCAAGCACTTGAGGAAATCAAGCCCGGAAGTGTGTGTGGCCAACAGTAAGGTGTTGGCGCCGCTCCAGGTGAGATTGTCTGGGTGGCCGGGGACATCGACTTGGCTCTTCTGGCTGCCGTCGCGCGCAATCCGATTGAGGGTGCCGCTGCCGGTGGCGGAGTAGTAGATCCACTCGCCTTCGGCGTCGACCTCGACGCCGTTGGGGGCGCTGGCCTCGGTGTTGGGCAGCGCCCGCCAGCGCTTGTCCAAGTTCCACAAGAGAACGTTGCCGGTATTCCATCCGACGATGCTCTTGAGGAAAGCCCAGCGTTTGTGTTCCGTCGGCATGTAGTTGCTGACGATCACTTCGCCGTCGCTAGCCACCGCCACATCATTTCCGGAGGTGCCCCGTGGTAGTTCGATGCAGGCACTCCAGAAGAGCATGTCCTCATTGCCACGCCGGCCGAAGGTGAAGATCTCGATGCTTTCGCGGCCGCCGTGGTTGACGACGTAGAGAAGCGGGGCGACCGGATCGCGGTTGTCGACGTACATGCCATGCGGGGCGAACAAGTCGGCGTCCAAAATGCCGCAGCCCGGCTCACCGAGGGACGTCATACGGGCAAAACCGGAGTCGCCACGAATGGGCTTGCCGTCTTCCTGAGGCGGCCAAATCTGTCGTGGCTGCGTGCTGGCGACGGGCAGAACGGAGAGAAAGCCCCCTTGGCCATCGCGGCGTAGGTTGCTGGCAAGCAGCCAACCTCGTGAAGGGACGTAGGCAATATCTTCAGGGTTCTCGAAGCCGCAAATGGAGCCCAGCTTGGCGTCGGTGGTGCAGCTCGGCCGTGGTCTCGGAACGGCTTGGCTACACGCGACGAG
Organism: uncultured Binatia bacterium (SeqCode); assembly: GCA_964528465.1. Taxonomy (GTDB): domain Bacteria; phylum Desulfobacterota; class Binatia; order HRBIN30; family HRBIN30; genus CAZGSN01. The sequence continues at coordinate 481 of CAZGSN010000049.1, read as the reverse complement.
CGGGAGCAGGAGAAGGAGCAAGCGGCGCGGGGTGTGCATGATTGCTCCCCTAGCATGAAGCGCACGTACCGCCACGGGCTCGCGAGCAACGCGAGTGTTCCGTGATGGAGAACTTCTTGGGGGTTCGCCGGAAGTGGCTGATCTGAGATAACCGGTGAGCGGCGACAGAATCTCAGGTCCGAGGCAATCGCCTTCTTTAGGGAACCTCTGTATAGGTCCTGCACGGTTCCCGATACCTAACCCTTACGCACAAATTGGCCCGCTGGACACCGGTACCCCGAAAGGCTTTTCGGTCGAAAAAAGCACCATCGCCAGCCATACGGTGTCCTCTCCCACGCGTTTTTTCAGCGTGGGAGAGGGGAGGGTGAGGGTACCCTCGGAAAAGCGCTGCGATTTACCGATGTACGAAAGCGACGTCCGCATGTCCTAACTTCTGTAGGGCCAACACTTTGGGCCCTCACCCTCCCCTCTCCCGCGCTGA
>CAZGSN010000048.1:0-3894 GCA_964528465.1 uncultured Binatia bacterium (SeqCode) | reverse complement strand
CCCGTACACCGAAGCATTGATGCGCTTCTTTCATCTAAGGGAGCGACGGCAGTGAGCCACACCAAGCGGCTTTGCACGCCAAATCGTTCCTACACCAGACGCGGGCCGAGGGCGGCCCGGCGCCAACTCAGATTCATCAATGTTTACAAGCAATGGAGACGCCCCATCGACGCTGCTCAGGACAGGCGCGCCCCCGCGGCGCATGAGCCGGATTGCCCGCCCAAGCGATTTGGCGTGCAAAGCCCCACGCGGAACGATGCGGAACGGGCAAGGGGCCTCTGGCAATGGATAGTTCGTTCCGTCTTGGTGGTGGTTCTTTGTCTCTCTCCCCTTGCCGCGGCGCACGCGCAGGACACCCCGGAGCCAACCCCCTCCCCGATCGATGCACCCATCACCTTTCGCACCTGGGTGGAGCCGAAGGAGGTCACCATCGGCGATCCCATCCGCTACAGCGTCGAGATCAAGGCACCGGAAGGTACGGAGCTGGTCATCCCTGTGCTCAGCGGTGCGCTGGGGGATTTCACCATCACCGATTTTGGGGACGTTCCCCCGACTCGCAAAGACGGCTGGGTTACGATTACCCGCTGGTACACCCTCACCTGCTTCGAAACCGGCGATCAGTTGGTACCCAAGCCCAAGGTGCGCTACCGACTTCCCGGCGACGAACAGCGCGAGGCGGAAGGCGAAGAGACGCTGGTTGGCGTCAAGAGCCTGCTCGAGCACTCGCCCGACGCCAAGGACATTCGCGACATCAAGCCTCCGGAAGAGCTTCCGTTCGACTGGCGACCGTACGGGCTTGTCGCGGCAGTCTTTGCCGCTGTCGCCTTGGCCGGCTGGGGCTTCTTTTACTTCCTCAATCGCCCGCGCCGCCAGTACGCGCCGCCGCCGCGTCCGCCACACGAGCTAGCCCTGGCCGCGCTCAACAAACTGCACGCCCAGCGTCTGGTCGATGAGGGCAAGTTTGCCGAGTACTACGTGCAGCTCTCGGCAATCATTCGCGGTTATCTGGAAGACGGCTTCGGCGTGCGCGCTCCGGAGATGACCACGGAGGAGTTTCTTGCCGCCGCCACCGCTGACCGCCGTCTAGCCGCAGCGCAGCGACGCTTGCTGGGTGACTTTCTGAGCCAAGCGGATCTCGTCAAGTTTGCCCGCCACCTGCCAACCCTCAACGACACGCAATCCGCGTACGAAGCGGCGCGACGTTTCGTGGAGGAGACGCGGCCACAAGGCCAATCACAACAAGCAGAGGTGACACGTGCGGTTGCATGATCCCTGGGCACTGCTCCTGCTGCTGGCGATTCCGTTGCTGTGGTGGCTGCAGCGCCGTCAGGCACGCGAGGCCAACGTGCGCTTCTCCACGCTCACCGTTTTGCGCGGCATTCCCCATGCCGGGGCGCGTCGCTGGCGCTGGGTTCTGCATGCCTTGCGCGCCGCCATCTTGGTGCTGCTGAGTGTAGCCATGTCGCGACCGCAGCTCGGCAAAGCGGAGAGCAAGTTCACCGGCGAAGGCATCGACATCGTTCTCGCCGTCGACATTTCCGGCAGTATGCTGGCCGAGGATTTCAATCTCGGCAGCCAACGCGTCAACCGCCTCGAGATCGTCAAGCACGTCGTCAAGGACTTCATCGGCAAACGCGCCGGCGATCGTTTTGCGTTGGTGCTGTTCGGTGCACGACCCTACACGCAATGTCCCCTTACCCTCGACCACGGCTGGCTGTTGCAGAATTTGGAGCGCGCAGAGATCGGCATGATCGAAGATGGCACTGCCGTGGGCTCGGCGCTGGCGACAGCGTCCGGAAGGCTCGAGCACTCCGACGCCAAGAGCAAGGTCGTGATCCTGCTGACCGACGGCCAAAACAACGCCGGCAAGATCAGTCCCATCACCGCCGCCGACGCGGCCAAGGCACTCGGCATCAAGGTCTACACCATCGGTGCCGGCACGCGCGGCATGGCGCCGTATCCGGGGCGCGATCTGTTCGGCAACAAGGTCTACCAGCCCGTGCAGGTGGATATCGACGAAGACACGCTGAAGAAGATCGCGCAGAAGACCGGCGGCCGCTACTTCCGAGCCACGGATACGCAGAGCTTGGAAGAAGTCTACGCCGAGATCGACGCCCTCGAGCGCACCACCTTCACGGCGCCGCGCTTCCTCGACTACTACGAATTCTATCCCTGGCTTATTCTCCCGGCTCTGGCCCTGCTTATCGCCGAGGTAGGGCTTGGCCACACACGGCTGCGGAAGCTTCCATGATCGACTGGCGCTTTCCCCTACATCTTTTCTTGCTTGTCGGCCTGCTCCCGGCGATCGCCTTTTTCGTGTGGGCTCTACGCAAGCGACGGCGCGACCTCGAACGTTTCGCCGAGGCACGCTTGCTGGCCAAGCTCAGCCCCGACCTCGATGGGCGACGCCAGCGTTGGCGCGCCGCCTTGCTCTTGCTGGCCCTCGCCTTCTCCGCGCTTGCCGCGGCTGGTCCGCGCTGGGGCTTTCACTGGGAAGAAGTCCATCGTGAGGGAGTGGATCTGGTCATCGCCCTCGACACCTCGCGCAGCATGCTCGCCGAGGATGTGAAGCCCAACCGACTGGAGCGAGCCAAACTGGCGGTGCAGGATCTCGTCCGTCAACTGCAAGGGGACCGCGTGGGTCTGGTAGCATTTGCGGGAACTGCCTTTGTGCAATGCCCGCTCACTCTCGACTACGAGGTGTTCAACGAAACCCTGCGAGCCGTCACCACCAACATCATCCCCAAGGGCGGCACCGCGATCGGCGAAGCCATCAACACCAGCATCGCAGCTCTCGAGGAGCGTCAGGGCAAGCACACCGCCATCTTGCTGATTACCGACGGCGAGGATCACGAAGGTGAGGTAGACGAGGCTGCCAACGCTGCCGCCGAGAAAGGGATCAAACTGTACACGGTCGGCATCGGCACGAGCGAGGGCGAACTCATCCCTCTCACCGTGAAGGGGCAGCAGACGTTCCTCAAGGATCGGCGCGGCCAGGTGGTGAAGTCGCGCTTGGACGGTGACACCCTGGAGAAGATTGCGACCACGACCGGCGGCGCTTACGTGCACGCCTCGGGGCCGAGTTTGGGGCTGGACGAAGTGTATTCCGAGTACATCAGCAAGATGGAGAAGCGCGAACTCAAGAGTGCCATGGAGAAGCGCTTCGAGGAGCGCTTTCAGCTTCCGCTCCTGCTCGCGTTCGTGCTCTTGCTGATCGAGCCACTCATCGGCAGCAGGCGACGCGCGGCAACCTCGACCCGCTGGCTGCGACGGAGACGGCCGGCATGAACCGTCTCCTGCCCCCGGTAAGGCGCGGGCAAGCACGAGGGTTGCCCCTAGCGCGTGACGCGCGGACGGTTGCCACCCTTGTGCTGTTGCTGGCGCTGCCCCTCAATGTGGCGTGGCTCAACCCTAAGCGTGACAAGATCGACGCCGGCATCCAGCAGTTCAAACAAGGCAAGTATGAGGATGCTATCGGCAAGTTCGGCGAACTCCTGGTCGACGACCCCGATTCGCCGCTGCTCAACTACAACATGGGCGCGGCCAACTATAAGGCCGGCAAGTACAGCGAGGCGATTGCGTCGTTTGGACGCGTGAAGGCCAGTGAGGAGGATCCGAAGCGTGCCGCCAAGATCGCCTACAACGCCGGCAACGCTCAGTACCAGCTCGGAGCCGCCGCGGAGGCGGAGAAGCCACAAGACGCGCTGAACGCGTACGCGGCCGCCTTGGTGGCCTATCGCCGGGCTTTGGGAATCGATCCCAGCGATCAGGACGCGAAGTTCAACTACGAGTTCGTCACCAAGAAGATTGCCGACCTCAAGAAGAAGCTGGAAGAGCAGCAACAACAACAGCAGGACCAGCAGCAGGACCAACAGCAGGAACAGCAGCCGCAAG